>NZ_CP038510.1:485000-722500 GCF_004758605.1 Deinococcus metallilatus | reverse complement strand
CTCCCCCGCCAGCACCAGCTCCCACAGCGCCTCCACCCGCGCCGCGTCCCGCAGGGGCGGCGCACACTTGGCGACTGCGCCCAACCGCACGAAGTCCGCGTCCGTGAGGGTGAGGTGGTGCGCGCAGACCTCGTAGGTCACGGCCTGCCCCTGTGCCCGCACCGCGAGGATGTCCCGCGCAGCTTCGGGCAGGCTGACGTGGACGACGTGCAGGCGGCAGCCGGTGTCCTGCGCGAACAGCAGCGCCCGCCGCACCGCGTCGAGTTCCGAGACGGGCGGGTGGGCTTCGAGCCACGCCTGCGGATCGCGGCGGCCCTGCGCCTGTAGGTCGCGCGACAGGCCGTGAATCAGGGCGCTGTTCTCGGCGTGGACCGCGAGCAGGGCGTCCAGCCGGGCCAGTTCGCGCATCCCGGTGTACAGGATGTGGTCCGGCGCGTGGCGAAAGCTGCCGTCGTCGATCTCCAGCATAAAGGCCTTGAAGCCCATTACTCCGGCGGCGTGCAGCGGGCGGAGGTCCGCCCGGTTGTCCTCCATCAGCCCGCCCCACAGCGCGAAGTCCACCTGCGAGTGCGCCCGGGCCGCCGCGAGTTTGAGGTCCAGGGCCGGGACGTTGGTGGTCGCCGGAATCGCGTTCAGCGGCATCTCCACGACGGTCGTGACCCCGCCCGCCGCCGCCGCGCGGCTGCCGAACGCCCAGCCTTCCCAGTGCGTGCGGCCCGGCTCGCTGAAATGGACGTGCAGGTCCACCACGCCCGGCAGCAGCACCTTGCCCGAAAGGTCCAGCGAGGTGCGGGCGGCGGGCGGCGTGTCGGTGATGCTGTGGATCACGCCGTCCTGCACGCCCACGCAGGCGACCTGCACGCCCCCGGGCGTCACCACCCGGGCACCGTTCAAACTCAGATCGAGCATATGTTCCTCCTCACAGGGCGGGGTGGGGTCAGGGGACGGGACGCCGAAGCTCGCCCCGTCCCCTGGGAGGCCCGCCGGATGGGTGTTCAGTCGTCGCCCGAGGGCAGCACGCCGAGCGCGGCAGCAGGTTCGCCCCGGGCGTACATCAGCCGTTCGCGGGCGCTAAGCAGATAATAGAAGACCGCGCCCAGGCCTGCCCCGGTGAACCAGGCGAAGTTGGCCAGCCCCTTCAGCCCGGGGGTGAAGGTGATCAGCAGACCCACCAGCACGGCGGGAATCAGGGCGTAGACCGCGGGCAGGTGCCAGCCATCGGTGTACCAGTAGCGGCTGCGTTCGTCCGCGATGTACAGGGAGTCCACGTCGATCTTGCGGCGCTTGACCAGGTAGAAGTCCACCAGCAGGATGCCGAACAGGGGGCCGATGAACGAGGCCAGCGCGTCCAGCGTGAAGTGGATCACCTGCGGGTTGTTGAACAGGTTCCAGGGCGTGATGAAGATCGAGCCGACCGCCGCGATGAAGCCGCCGGTGCGCCAGCTGATGTACTTGGGCGCCACGTTCGAGAAGTCGAAGGCGGGCGACACGAAGTTGGCGACGATGTTGATACCGATGGTCGCCGTCACGAAGGTAAAGGCCCCCAGCACGACCGCGAAGGTGTTGTCGATGTGCGCGACGATCTCGATGGGATCGGTGATCAGCTTGCCGAAGACCGGGAAGGTGCCCGAGGTGGTGATCACCGCGACCAGGCTGAACAGCAGCACGTTGACCGGCAGGCCCCAGAAGTTGCCCTTCTTCACCTCGTCGAAATTCTTGCCGTAGCGCGAGAAGTCCCCGAAGTTCAGCATCGGGCCGCTGAAGTACGAGACGACCAGGGCGGTGGCGGTGATCATCGGCAGGATCGCGGCGCTGCCAGTGTACTTGACCTCCGCCAGATTCAGGCTGACGTGGCCGCCCGCCCGGACGGTGATGTAGATCGCCAGCAGGAACATCACGACGTAGACGGCAGGCCCGGCGAAATCGATGAACTTCTTGATGGCCTCCATGCCGAACCAGAACACGATGGCTTGCAGCACCCACATGCTCATGAAGCCGATCCAGCCGAGAATGGACAGACCCGCGAAGCTGCTCTCGGCCAGCGGTTGCAGGCCCGGGAAGAAGCGCAGCAGCAGCACCACGAACGCGGCCGAGGCGAGATAGGTCTGGATGCCGTACCACGCGACGGCGATCAGCCCCCGGATCACCGCCGGGATGTTGGCCCCGAACACGCCGAAGGGCAGACGGCAGGCGACCGGGTAGGGTACGCCCGCCTGCTGGCTGGGCCGCGCCACCCAGTTACACAGGACGTTGACGATAGTAATGCCGACCACCAGCGAGATCAGCACCTGCCAGCTCCCGATCCCCAGCGCGAAAAGGCTCCCCGCGAACACGTAGCCGCCGACGCTGTGCACGTCCGACATCCAGAAGGCGAAGATGTTGTACCAGTTCCAGGTCTGGGGCCGGAGGGGGGCCAGGTCCTCGTTATACAGCCGGTCACTGTATTCGGGGCGCCGCTCGAAGGTGGTGGCTCCTGCACCGTGGCTCATGCTCTACCTCGTGGAGTCCCGCCGCTGGGGCGGGGCTGGGGGCGGGCGTGCGGACGCGGGCGGACGGTGACCACCCAGACGCGGTGGCCGCTTGAATTTCGGTGTGCGCTCATGGTGCTGCGGATTGTGCACAATGTCAAGACTTCATTAAGATTCGCTTCAGGCCCGGCTCTGGGCTGCCGGGACGGGCCGCCTCCAGACGGTGTGGAAGAATGCGCCCAGCCGATGACCTCCGACCAGCGCATCTACGACACCATCGTGCAGGGGATCATGGAGCAGCGCCTGCCGCCCGGGCTGCGGCTGCCCGAGGTCCGGCTCTCGGCCATCTTCGGCGTCAGCCGCGAACGCATCCGGCGCATCCTGCTGCGGCTCAGCGAGGCGAACTACGTCGACCTCACGCCGAACGAGGGCGCGCGGGTCTACCGCCCCACCCCCGCCACCGTGCACGAGATGTTCGGAGCACGCCGCCTGATCGAATCGCAGACGGTGCGCGAGGCCTGCGCGCGCTGGACACCCCAGGTGGACCAGGACCTGCGGGCACTGCTGGCCCGGGAGCACCACGCGGAGCTGCGGGGCGAGCGGGCCACGGCCATCCGGCTGTCAGGCGAGTTTCACCTGCGCCTGGCGGAAGTGGCGGGCAACCAGGTGCTGCTGCGCTTCCTGCGCGAACTCACCGCCCAGAGTTCGCTGGCGCTGGCGCTGTATGGCCGGGCGGCCCCGCCGACCTGTGAGAACCACGACCATGACCGCCTGCTCGACGAACTGGCGGCGGGCCAGGCCGAGGAAGCGGTGCGGCTGATGGAGCGCCACCTGCGGGAGATCGAGGCGCGGCTCGACCTGTCGGCCCCCGTTCAGCAGCGGGTGGACCTGGAGGCGGCCCTCAGCCTGACCCCCGCCGCGACCTGAGAAGGGAGATCACCCCCGGTGGCCGCTCACGATGGGGGAGAGGTAGGCCAGGAGGGCCGCGCGCACCTCGGCGCGGACGGCGGGGTTGGTGGCCCCGGCCGGGTCGCCGAGGGCATACAGGCCGCCCGCGATGTGGATACTCAGCCGCGCGACGCAGGCCCGGGCCTCGGGGCCGAGCTGGGGCGCCCGGACCTCCAGAATTCCCTCGACCCGCCGCTGGAGGGCGGCCAGCACCGTCTCGGTGTCGGGTGTGGTGGAGGGGGCGGACAGGAGCAGGCTCAGCAGGCCGGGGGGATCGCTGTTCAGCCGGGCGTGCACCTCCAGCACATCGTCGATCACGTCGGCCAGCGGGCGGCCGGAGGCGTGCCGCAAGACCTCGTCCAGCGCCTGCCCGAGCCGCTCGGTCCAGCGGGCCTGGAGCGCCGTGAGCAGCGCCGCCTTGTCCGGAAAGAACTGGTAGAGCGACCCCACCGACACGCCCGCCCGCTCCGCGATGTGGTTGGTGGTGCTGGCCGCGTACCCCTGCTCGGCAAACAGGCTCGCGGCGGCCTCCAGCAGCCGCGCGACCATCTGGCGGCTGCGGGCCTGCCGGGGAATGCGCCGCGTGCGGGAACCCGGAATCATGCCCGGACAATAGGACGCCGGGCACCGAAACGCGAGTGCGGGTGAGGGCTGGGTCCCCTGACCCTCCGGCAGAACCTGTGGAAGCACGGTTTTCACACTTTTCCAGCGCCTCACCGGGCGACACAAACGCGAGTTGTGAATGCGAGCAAAGGCTCGCATACTTGGAAGCACACCGCTGTCTGCCCTCTGCCTTCCGCTCCGCCCTCCCCGGAGGCCCGCCATGAGTCTGCCCCCACCACCGCCCCGCTCCCTCACCGTCGGTGACATTCGCACCCGCTTTGCCGTCCAGGGGGAGGGGCCGCCCGTTCTGCTGCTGCACGGGATCGGCCGCAGCCTGGAAGACTGGTCGGAGACGCTGGGGCCGCTGGCGCGCGGCCAGCGCGTCTATGCCCTCGACCTGATCGGTTTCGGCTACACCGACAAGCCGGACGTGCCCTACACCCTGGCGGGCCTGGCGCGCTTCGCCGCGCACTTTCTGGACGCGGTGGGGGAGACGCGGCCCGTGACCCTGATCGGCAACTCGCTGGGCGGCGCGGTCGCGCAGCAGTTCGCGGTGCAGTTCCCGGAACGGACCCGCGCGCTGGTGCTGGTGAACAGCGCGGGCTTCGGGCCGGAGGTCGCCCCGGTCCTGCGCGCCCTGGCGGTGCCGCACCTGGGGGAACTGCTGCTGCGGCCCACCCGCTGGAACGCCCGGCAGACCGTGCGCTCCCTCTTTCACGCCCCGGCACTGGTCACGGAGGAACGCGTGGCGCAGGCGCTGGACCTGGCCCGCCAGCCCGGCGCGGCCCGCGCCTTCCTGCGCGTCCTGCGTGACCTGGGCGACTGGCGCGGGGCAAAGGCGCCCTGGCGCGCGGCCCTGCACGGTCCCCTCGCCGCGCGGCGGGTGCCGACGCTGATCGTCTGGGGCGACCGCGACCGGATTCTGCCCGCCGCGCACCTCGCCGCCGCCCGTGAGCGGCAGCCCCACGCGCGCACCCACCTCTTTCCCCGGACCGGCCACATGCCGCAACTGGAACGGCCCGGCGCCTTCAACCGCCTCGTCCTCGACTTTCTTCAGGAGGTTCCCGCATGATCCCCCACCATCAGGTCGCCATTATCGGCACCGGTTTCGCGGGGCTGGGTATGGCCGCCCAGCTCGCGCGGCACGGCATCCACGATTTCGTGCTGTTCGAGCGGGCCGGGGAGGTCGGCGGCACCTGGCGGGACAACACCTACCCGGGCTGCGCCTGCGACGTCAAGAGCGACCTCTACTCCTTCTCCTTCGCCCCCAACCCCGACTGGGCCCACCGTTACGCCCGCCAGCCGGAAATCCTCGACTACCTGCGCCGCACTGCTGGCACCTTCGGCCTGCGCCCCCACATCCGGTTTCACCACGAGGTCGAGCGGGCCGAGTGGGACGACGCGGAAGCCCTCTGGCGCATCCAGACGAGCGGCGGAACGTACACGGCCCGCGTCCTGATCTCGGGGCATGGCCCGCTGATCGAGCCGAAGTGGCCGGACCTCCCCGGGCTGGGCACCTTCGCGGGGCCGCGTTTCCACTCCGCCCGCTGGGACCACGGCGTGGACCTGCGGGGCAAGCGCGTGGCGGTGATCGGCACCGGCGCCTCGGCCATCCAGTTCGTGCCGGAGGTGCAGCGGCAGGCCGCGCACCTGACCGTCTTCCAGCGTTCGGCCCCCTGGATCATGCCGCGGATGGACCATGAAACCAGCGAGCGCCGCCGCGCCCTGTTCCGCCGTTACCCCGCCCTGCAACGCCTCGCGCGGCAGTGGATTTTCGGCAACGCCGAGGCCCGCTTCCTGACCTTCTCGAACGCGCGTTTCGGGCAGTTGGCCGAGAACCTGGGGCGCAAACACCTGGAGGCGCAGGTTCCCGACCCCGCCCTGCGCGCCAAGCTCACGCCGGACTACCGCCTGGGCTGCAAGCGTATCCTGGTTTCGGACGACTACTACCCGGCCATCCAGCAGCCGAACGTCGAACTGGTGACCGAACCCATCACCGGGGTGCGCGGTTCCCGCGTCGTGACGGCGGACGGCCAGGAGCGCGAGTTCGACGTGCTGATCGGCGGCACTGGCTTCAACGCCACGCAGCCCGCCATCGCCCGGCTGATCTACGGGCGGGACGGGCGCTCGCTGGCGGACGTGTGGCAACCCCACATGGAGGCGCTGCACGGCACCACGGTCGCGGGCTTTCCGAACCTGTTCCTGATCGTGGGGCCGAACACCGGCCTGGGGCACAACAGCATGGTGTACATCATGGAGGCGCAGATCGGCTACATCCTGCGGGCGCTGGCGTACCTGGAACGTGAACACCTGCTGGCGCTGGAACCCCGCCCGGAGGCGCAGGAGGCCTACAACCGGCTGTTGCAGGAGAAGCTGCAAGGCACGGTCTGGATGCAGGGCGGCTGCACGAGCTGGTACATCGACGCGGGCGGCCGCAACACCTCGCTCTGGCCCGAACGGGCGGCGAGCTTCCGGCGCACCTTGCAGCACTTCGACCCCGCGCAGTACCGCCTCCGCCTGAGTCCCCGGCCCCTCCCCGCCCGCAGCGCCGCTCCCCGGAGCGCCTGACCTTGCGGCCTTACGTCTTCCAGAACGGCACGGCGGTGCTGACCGGGGCGGCCAGCGGCATCGGCCGTGCGCTGGCGCGTGGGCTGGCCGTACGTGGAAGCCACCTCGCCCTGATCGACCGCGACGAGGTGGGGCTGAACGCGGTCGCGGCGGAGTTGCGGGAGCGGTATCCCGCCCTGAAGATCGGCGTTCATCCTTTCGACCTCAGCCGCACGGCGCAGATTCCCGCCCTCGCGGACGCCGTGCTGCGCGAGCATCCCCGGGTCACCCTCCTGATCAACAACGCGGGCGTGGCGCTGGGCGGCACCTTCGAGCAGCTCACCCTGGACGAGTTCGAGTGGGTGATGGACATCAACTTCCGCGCGGTCGTCGCGCTGACCAAAGCGTTCCTGCCCGCCCTGCGGTCCACGCTGGACGCGCAACTGGTGAACGTCTCCAGCCTGTTCGGGTTGATCGGCCCCGCCGGGCAGAGCGCCTACTCGTCGAGCAAGTTCGCGGTGCGCGGCTTCAGCGAGGTGCTGCGCCACGAACTCACGCCGCAGGGGGTGGGCGTGACCACGGTGTTTCCCGGCGGCGTGCGGACCAACATCGCCCGGAATGCCCGGGTGGGGCAGGGGGTCAGCCAGGTGGAAACGCAGGCGGGCCAGCGCGAGTTCGAGCGCCTGCTGCGCCTCGATCCGGCGCAAGCTGCCGAGATCATCCTGCATGGGACCGGGCGCCGCCAGGCCCGCGTGCTCGTGGGCAACGACGCCAGACTGCTCGACTGGATCGCGCGTCTGCTGCCCGGTTCGTACGGGCGTGTGCTGGAGGTGCTGCGGGGCGCTCGCTGAGCGTGCAGTTCATGGAGAGCCTCGCGGGACGTGGCCTCGGGGCGGGTTGAAAAGGCGGGCTGGGGGTGGCGTCGGAAGGCGTTTCCCCCAGCCCCCTCCCCTGGCAGGGGCACTTTCGGAAAGGGAGGCGCGCAGAGCGGCAGAGCTGGCGGTTCCTGCCTGGAACGGATTGATTTCTGCGAATAGGGAGTCGGAACGGCAGAGCCAGCCCGCTTTTCCAACAGGTTCTCAGTCTGGCCCCGGGGCTTCGGCACACGCAGTCCGTGGTCCGCTTTCTCGCTGCGCGGCCGAGAAGGACGTGGAGGGCAGGCCAGGACTGAGGTCTTCCGCCGGACCAAAACGGGAATTGATGGGCTGGAGCATCTGACGAGGCCCGGCGCTCCGGTTTCTGGTCTGAGGGCATGAGAAGACTGTAAGGGTTTGGTAATGGCTTCTGCCCTAGGCTCTGCCCGTTCCGGAGCTATGAAGCGTGCGGCATATCCGGGCACCTGCCGCATGTGGAGCCAGTGGTGCGACCGACGAAACCGTGAACCCCTGGGTGACACGTTTGTCGGTCGCCTTTTCGTTTTCTTACAGACGCCTTGCCAGGGGTTTCGCTACAACTGTTCGTCCCCTCTTCTGGGGCTGTCCAGTCGTTCAAGTGAAGCCCAATTGCGCTGGTGCGTCAGGAAGCGCTTCCAGGTTCTCTGCCGTCCCGCTGATCCGAAGGAGCTGTGATGAAATCTCTAACCCTGCCCCCGCGCCGTTTTGTCTGCGTCGCCTTCGCCCTGGCCGGATTCGCCGCCGCGCAGCAGGCCGCCAGCCCACTGAAGCTGGTGCTGAGTCAGTTGCTGGTGCAGACCGTGACCAAGAACGGCAAGACCCAGGAAGAATTCGTGCCGGTGAGCGCCGTTCACCCCGGCGACGTGTTGCAGCAGAGCGTGAAGGCCAGCAACACCGGAAGACAGCCCCTCAAGAACATCGCGCTGCAACTGCCGGTCCCCGCCAACGAGGTCTTCATGAAGGCCGACGAGAGCGTGTACAGGGCGCAGTACAGCATTGACGGCGGCAAGACCTACGCGGCCGCGCCCATCACCAGAAAGATCACGGTCACCGAGAACGGCAAGACCGTCACCAAAGAGGTCGTGGTGCAGCCCAGCGAGTACACCAATGTCCGCTGGGTGGTGCCCACCCTGAACCCCTCTGACTCTGTGACGCTCACTGCCCGCTTCAAGGTCCGTTGATCTTTGCCCACCTCCGGAGGTTTCATGAAGACAGTCCGTAAAACCATTGCCCTGCTCGCTGCCCTCTCGCTGGCCTCGGCCTACGCGGCAGGCACCACCGCTGGGGCCGCCATCGGGAACCAGGCCACCGCCTCATTCTCGGACGCGAGCGGTACCAACCCCACCACCGTGTATTCCAACGCGGTGGTGACCACCGTGAGCGCCGTGCCCAGCTTCACCGTGCTGCTGAACAACCAGAACAGCAGCGGCACGCCCGGCACCAACGGCGCGGGTCTGACCCCGGCGGGCACCGCGAGCCTGGTTCCCGGACAGCAGGCCAGCTTCAAGTACACCATCACCAACACCGGCAACGTCACGCAGGACACCTATTCCTTTGTGACTCAGACCACCTACAGTGCCACCAGCGGCGCAGCCCCCACCACGCCCGTCTACTACACCACCGACAGCAGCGGCAACTGCACCGCCACTGCGGCCACGACGTCCGGTCCCCTGGACCCTGGCCAGAGCGCCACCTTCTGCGTGGTGTACACCGTCCCGACCAGCGCCAAGACCGGCGACAAGTTGGGGACCAACGCCATCGTGGCGCTGACCCCCCACACCATCACGTCGCAGTCCTACACCGCGCCAGACGGCACGGTGGTTCCCGGCGCTGCGGTCACCGAGACGGCCCCCGCCAACGACACCGACAACTGGAACCAGGCGCAGATCACCCGTACCGACACTGGGCAGGTCGGCCCCAACCTGGACGCCGACGCCGACGGCAAAGTGGACCCGGGCAACGCCGTGGCCGTCACCTCCTATCAGAGCCCGGACGGCACCCCGGTCACCATCAACTACAGCGGCGACAGCCAGAACGCCCAGGCGATCAGCACCACCACCAGCGTCACCTTCCTGAACACGGTCAAGAACAACGGCAACCGCGCCGACATCTTCAATCTGAGCACGGCGACTGCCGGGTTCCCGACCGGTACGACCGTCACCATCACCGATACCAGCGGCACCACCATCGCCAACACGGGCAGCCTCGCGGCGGGGGCCGAGTACACCTTCCGCGTCAAGGTGACCTTCCCCGCCAACTCGGCCCCCGCCTCCTCGGGCGTGGCCCCCACGGTCACCGTCACCAGCACCAGCCAGAACAGCCTGCCCGCCAACGGCGGCGCGGGTGCCCAGACCGACACCACCACTGACATCGTGAACCTGCCGGGCGTGCTCTTTACCGACAGCGTGAACGGCACACCGACGCCCAGTGCCGTCAGCAAGACCGTCACGACCACGGGTGCCACGACCGGCACCACCCCGGTGACCTTCCCGATGGTCGTCGTGAACAACGGCTCGACCCCGGACACCTTCAACCTGACCGGTACAGTGGCGGTCAGCATCCCGACGGGTAACGCGAACCCGGCGGTGACCTACTACGCCGACGCCAACTGCGACGGCGTCGCGGACAACACGACGGCTCTCACGTCCACCGGTTCGCTGGCGGCGGGGGCCAAGAGCTGCTTCGTGGCCAGCGTGGCGGTGCCGCAGAACACGCTCCCCGGCCCCTACACCGTGACCCAGACGGCGACCTCGCCCACCACCGGGACGACCTCGACCGACGCGGACGACAAGTTCACGGTGGCCACCACCCAGAACCTCTACACGCCGACCAAGACGGTGGACAAGAACACGGCTGCCCCCGGCGCCACCCTGACCTACACCATCACGGGCAGCAACACCAACAACTCGAACATCACCAAATACATCCTCTCGGACACGGTGCCCACAAACACCAGCTTCGTGAGCGTCACGGCGTCGATGCTCGATGCCAACAACTACGGCTTTCCCGCAGGCGCCAAGCTGATGTACCGCTTCAACGGCGGCACCTGGCAGCCCTCGGCCACCCCGACCACCGTCCCTACGGCGGGACAGAAGGTGGAGGTCGCCATCGACGTCAACAACGACAACACCATCGACACCAACGACATCCTGAAGCCCGGCCAGGGCATCAGCGAAACCTTCAAGGTCACGGTCAACTGATCTTTTCGGGCGCGCGTCCTTTGTGCGGCGCGCGCCCGCCTCACCTTTTGGCATCACCCCAACAGCAGAACCCACAAATTCCGCCCGCGTTCCCCCTCCGGGTCGCGCCTTACCAGATGGATGTTCGGAGGTTCCGTGCGTAAACTGTCCACCCTCATCACCGCTGTGGCACCCTGCCTGGCGCTGCTCGGCCTCACCCTTCACGGGACGGCGCTGGCCGGGGGCACCCCAGCGGGCACGGTCATCACCAACCAGGCGAGCGCCGAAGCCCTGGGTCCGAACGGCGAGAGCATCAGCGCGGTGTCGGACCGGGTCACCACCGTGGTCAGCCCGGTCTGCGCCGTCAGTATCACGCCCGACGGCACCCCCGGCGCTCCCGGCCAGACCCGGCACGTCCTGCCCGGCGAACAGGCCCTCTTTTCCTACAGCGTGCTGAACGTGGGCAACCAGACCAACACCTTCGCGCTGTCCAGCTTGCTCGACGCCTCCTCGGCCTTCGCGCCGGGGAGCGTGAACATCTATCTGGACGACGGCAGCGGGCAGATCGCCCCCGGTGCCCAGAGCGTGAACAGCGTGACGCTGGACGCCGACAAGTCCGCCCGGCTGCTGATGACGGTGCAGACCGCTGGCAGCGACCGGGGCGGCGCCTCGGTCAGCCTGAACGCCTCGTGCGGGCAGGACCTGGGCGGGGCCAGCGACACCAACAACTATGCGGCGGTGGTGGTGGACCAGCCGCCCGTGCTGGGCTTCAGCAAGAGCTTCAGCCCGGCACACGTGAAGCCCGGCGACGCCAGCAGCGTGACCCTCACGGTAGTCAACAGCGGCCAGGGTGCCTCGCGTGAGGTGATCGTCACCGATCCCCTGAACACCCTCGACCTGGCGGGCAGCAGCTTCGTGGCGGGCAGCGCGGTGGCGAGTGCGGGCACGGTCGAGTACAGCGCCGACGGCAGCACCTTCACGGCCAGCCAGACCAGCCCGGTGGCGGCCATCCGGCTGCGCCTGCCCAGCCTGGCCCCCGGCGCACGCGCCACCCTGACCTTCAAGCTGCTCACCTCGGCCGCCGCCGAGAACAGGACCCTGCGTAACCTGGCGAACGTGACCTCTGGCGGCGTGTCCGGCCAGCAGGCGGGGGCGGCCCTGGACGTGCGTTACACCCCCGCCGTGGCGCTTGGCCCGGTCGGCAACCCGGCCGCCCCCGAGGGCAGCGCCCAGGACAGCCAGACCGGGAACTTCGCGGTGGTGGGCCAGACGCTGTGCTTTACCCAGACCCTCCAGAACACCGGCGACGTGACCGACGACTTCACGGTGACGCCCGCCCTCCAGAGCGGGGCGGCCGACCTGAGCCTGCTGGGGGTGGACGGCCAGCCGCTCAGTCAGCCGGTCCGGCTCGCCCCCGGCCAGAGCCTGAACTTTCAGGTCTGCCTGAAGCTGACCGGCAGCGACCCCGTCAAGCTGGTGCTGAAGGCCAGTGGCGGGCGCGGCACCAGCAACAGCACCACTGACCTGATCACCCGCGTGGAGTCGCGGTTGCCGGAACTGAACAAGACCGTGGACCCCAGCGGTCAGGTCCAGGTCGGGGAGACGCTCACCTACACCCTCAGCGTGCATAACCCCTACGACCGGGCGCTGGCGAACGTGATGATCCGTGACCCCCTCGCCTCCGGCCTGACCTTCGTGAGCGCCTCCGACGGCGGCCAGCTCCAGGGCGGCGCGGTGGTCTGGACCCTGAGCAGCCTGGCCCCCGGTGAAACCCGCCGCCTGACCCTCCGTGCCCGGGTGGCGGACACGGTCAAGGACGGCGAGACGCTCGCCAACACCTTTGACCTGAGCGGCGACGACTTCACCACGCCGCTGCACTCGCCCACCGTCAAGAGTGCGGTGTGGTCGGCGGCTCTCGCGGTGGGCAAGACCGTGAGTGCGCCGGACGCGACCATCGGGGACCGCCTGAACTACACCGTGCGTCTCCGCAACCTGTCGCAGGTGGGCAGCCTGGGCGGCCTGACCGTGACCGATACGCTGCCCGCCGGGGTGGCCTACCTTCCCGGCAGCGGCCAGATGAACGGCAAACCGCTGGCGGACCCGCAGGTTTCGGGCCGGGTGCTGACCTGGACCCTGGGCGCCCTGGGGCCCCAGACCGAGGCGGTGCTGACCTACGCCGTGCGCGTGCTGCCCGGCGCCACCGGCGAACTGGTGAACCGGGTGAGCGCGACCGGCCAGGCCGTCAACGGCGCGGTGGTGGCCTCCAACGAGGCGCGCGCGGGCCTGAAGCTGCGCCCCGGCTTCTTCACCGCCCTCTCCGACATCGTGGGCGTGGTCTTCGTGGACCGCAACCGCGACGGGGTGTACCAGACCGATCTGGATACGCCCATCGAACGCGCCCGCGTCGTGCTGGCCGACGGCCGCATCTCGCTGACCGACGGCCAGGGCCGCTACCACTTCGCGGCGGTGCCGGAGGGCTTCACCGCCCTGCGGCTGGACCCCGCCAGCGTGCCCTACGCGCCGCTGAGTCTGCCGCAGGACGGCGGACGACCCGGCAGCCGGGGGGTGTTCGCGCGCGGCCTGACCAGCGTGGACTTCCCGCTGGCCGGGCTGATGGGGGAGGTGGGCGCCTTCCGCGAAACCACCCTGCGCGACGGTCCCCTCACGCTGCACAAGCAGGTCAGCCGGGAGGGGGACGGCAGCTACCGCGTGACGCTCACGCTCACCGCTGGCCCGGGGAGCGGCCCGCTGCACCTGGAGGACCCGCTGCCTGCCGGGGCCACCCTGACCCAGGGCCAGAACGTGCTGGACCTGCCGGGCGTGGGCCCTGAAGGCACGACGCTGACCTACCACTTCCGCTTTGACGGTGCGGCCGAACGTGCCGTGACCGATCCCACCGTGACCTGGAGGAACCCGTGAGAGGCGCCCTTGCCCTGCTGATGGCCTCGTTGCTGGTGAGCGCCGCCGCCCAGAGCGCGCCTGCCGTCGTCCCCCCGGTCCAGGGCACCAGCGTGCCCACCCGCGAGTCACGCCTGGAACTGCCGTTCGATGCCCCCCGCGAGGCCACCGGCCTGGTGCTGGCCCAGACCCTGCCGCCGGGGGCGAGCTACCTGCCCGGCTCCAGCCGCCTGAACGGTCAGCCCCTCCCCGACCCACTGGTGGGCCGCAGCGGGCGGCTGTACTGGCCGCTCATGCCCACCGGGCGCGGCGTGCTGACCTACCGGGTGAGCCACACGGCGGCGCTGGGGGAGCTGCCGAGGCCGTCCCTCTTCGTCCGCTACCCCCGCGACCGTCAGGAGACATTGCAAGGCCCCTTCGACCTTCAGGACTACGCCTCGGCCACGCCCGGCGCGTGGGATCAGGGGGCCGAAAACCCCGGCGCCCTCCGGTTGCCGCTGGACGGCAGCGTGATCCGTGACCGCGACCGCATCACCGTGGTCGTGCAGGGTCCGGCGGGCGAGACGCTGGGACCCAGCATCAACGGCGAGGCCCTGCCGGACGCGGCCATCGGGCAGCGCGACGTGGACAGTGAAAACGGCACACAACGGGTGACCTACTTCGGCATCCGGCTCAAGACCGGCGTGAACGTGCTGGGGCTGGGCGGCGAGCAGGTGCGGGTGTACTACGCCGGGCAGGCCGCCCGCGTGGACGTGCAGGCCGTGCAGGCCCTCGCGGACGGCAGCACGCCGCTGCGCTTCAGGTTGCGCGCGCTGGACGCCTCGGGGCTGACCACGGCGCAGCCCACCCTGACCGTGCATTCGTCCATCGAACCCAGCCTGCCCGATGCCGACCCCGTTGAGGGCGGCTATCAGGTGGCCCTCCAGAACGGCGAGGGGGAGCTGGTCCTGCCACCGCAGAGTGCCCCCGGCACCCTCACCCTGGACTTCCCGTTGGACGGCGGCGTGCAGCGCCGGAGCATCGCCATCCGCCCGGACGTGGGCACCCTGGGCATCGGCGCGGCCAGCGCCACGCTGGGCCTCAGCGGCGGGCAGACGGACTTCCGCTGGAGCGCGAAGGGCTACTTCGAGGGCACGCTGGGCAGCGGCAAGCTGTACGCGGCGGCCAACAAGGACGGCCTGCCGGGCACCACGAACCCCAACACCCGCTTTCCTCTCTATGGCGACGCCAGCAGCGAGACGGTGCCCCTTCAGGGCCAGGACCCGGTCGCCTTCCGCTACGACTACCCCGACTTCAGCGTGCAGTACCGCCTGTCCCCCACGCCCATCGACGTGCTGCCGCTGGGCGAGAGCTTCACGGCGCTCGGCGTCTCCACCAAGGGGAAGGTCCAGGTGGGCGGCTTCGCGGCCCTGCTCTCCAGCGACCGGATCTCCGGCGAGCGCATCACGCCGAACGGCACCCGGTTGCTGCGGCTGGCGCACGGCGACATCGTGCCGGACTCCGAGACGCTGGAACTCCTGACCCTCGACCGGGTGACCGGCCAGGAACTCTCGCGCCGCACCCTGACCCGCTACGCCGACTACGTGCTGGATACCAGCACCGGCGTGATCACGCTCTCCAGCGCCCTGCCCCGCACCGACGAGCACCTGAACACGCTGGTGCTCCAGGCCGCCTATCGCCTGAACGACGGCGGCACCCACCGCACGCTGGCCTACGGCGCGCAGGCCAGGTACGCCACCCAGAACGCCAGCGTGGGCGTGGCCGCCGTGAACCTGGACGGCAAGCTGACGGTGGGGGCGCGCGCCACCCTGAACACCCCGGCCCTGAGCGGCAGCGCCCTGGCCATGACCCAGGGCGGGGGCGTGCAGCTCAGCACCGATCTGAGCGGCAGGCTGGGGACCGCCGAGTTCGGCGTGCGGGCCGCCTACCAGGACGCCGCCTATGCCGGGCTGGCCCCCATCGCGGTCGGCCTGAACGCGAGCGGCCTGCTGCGCCAGCCACTGGCCCCGGGCCTGAGTGCCAGCCTGGGCGGCGAGTACGCCAGCAGCGCTGCGGCCCGCCAGGGGAACGTGGCCGCCCGCCTGGACTATCAACTGAACCCCTTCACGGTGGGGGGCGGCCTGCGCTACAGCTTCGGGGACCAGACGGGCCTTTCCGGTCTGCTGGGCCTGGGCTATCACGCCGCGCCCCTCGACGTGGACGTGACGCACAGCCAGCCCCTCGGCGGCGATGTGGACCCCGAGACGGTCCTGACGGTGAAGTATGCCCTCGCCCCCAACGTCAGGCTGAAGTTCACCGACGACCTGAACTGGAAGACCGGCCAGACCGCCAGCTTCGGCATCGATACCACGCTGGGCGGCACCAACCTCTCGGCGGCCTACGACCTGCCGAATGCCTCGGGAAGCGGTAACCGCGCCCGCTTCGGGGTGGACACCAGTCTGCCGCTGGACCAGCACTTCACGCTGGGGGTGCGTGGCGCCTACCTGCGCGACATGACGGCGGGCAGCAGCGACTTCAGCGTGGGCAGCGACCTGCGCTACCTCTCCGGCGGCCTGAGTGCCGCGCTCGGCGTGGACGTCGCCAACAACGCCGGGGAGTGGCGCACCGTGCTGCGGGCCGGGGCCACCGGCAGCCTGAGCGAAACCTTCTCGGTCACCGCCGACGCCACCACCGAGCTGAGCCGCACGCCGGGCAGCCGGTTCGCCGTGGGCTATGCCTGGCGGGACGGTGCCTGGAATTCCCTGGGCTTCCTGCGCTATCAGGTGGGCAGCCTGGCGGGCAACCAGCCGCAGTTGCTGGGCCAGTTCTCCGCCGAGTACCACCGCGCCCGCTATGCCCTGCGCGGCGGCCTGGATGCCCGCGTGTTGCTGGACGATCCGGGCAGCTTCACCTATCAGCCCAGCCTGGGCGGCACCTACTACGTCACCGACCGCCTCGGTCTGGGGCTCAGCGCCCGCGCCCTGATCCAGCCCGCCACCGGCAGCCACACCTTCGGGGTGGGCCTGGAAGGTTCGCTGCGTGCCCTGCCCGGCACCTGGCTCACGCTGGGCTACAACGTGCTGGGCTTCGACGGCATCGGCAACACCTTCACCAAACCCGGCCCGTATGTGCGGCTGGACCTGCTGCTCGACGAGCAGGGAGGGCAGAAGTGAACCTCTGGTATTTTCCTGGTCGCCAGCTCGGCGGCCCGCTGGCCGCCCTGTTGGTCATCACGCTGTTGGGCCTGAGCTCGGTGGCAGGCGCCGAGGGCAGCGGCATACTGTTGGACCCCAACAACAACCGCGCCTATCTGGAAACAGGGAACCCCAACAAGGGAGATTTGGGAGCGGCTGCACCCCTGCGCAAGACCTCGTTTTTCGTCTATGCCAACGCGAACGAAATCATTGAGCTGGGCTCCAGCGCCCTGGACAGCTCCCTTGCCCTTACATCGGCTGCCATCAACGTATACAGCGGTGAGGTAAACCTGACGAGCGGCACACGCCCGGCGGCAGTCAAGACTTGCAAGCCCGGGGCCCTTTCTGTAGTGGGCGTGATCCAAAACCGTGCACAGGAACTTGCCGGTCCGAACACCGTCGCTGGCTCCAGCGGCTATACCCCGTGCTCATATCCAGTCACCACGACCGGTGTGTATACCGTCGAGTTTCTGGCCCCAGTACCGACCAACGACAACGCACCAGCCAACACCATCACCAGCAATGGCTGGGGCGCGCCAACGACCAGCGACCAGACCATTGGTGCTTGGGACATCACGGTTCGCAATGGTTCCACCGCCATTCCTGGCCGGGTCTGGACCACCTATCTCGCCATGAACACGGGCGGGAACGGTCGCCCGACCGTCCTGAACCTGTATGTGCTCACCAAAGACGGCTACCTGTACAAGGTGAAACAGAATCTGGACCCCTACGGCTTCATCTTCTTCGCAAACAACAAGGGGTTGACGAACGCTGCTGGCGATCCAAGCTTTACCAGCAATACGGTTGCGAATGCTACTTACGGCAGTCCGGTCGTGGGCGCGGACAGCGGCTCGTACATAACGCACAAGCTCTTTTTGAACTCCCCGGCCAGTGATCTGCCCTCCAGTGCCAGTGGGGTCTGGATCCGGTCCCCCAGCCCCAGCGTGCCGCCCACGCCAACCGGCCTGACCTTTACAGGGCGTGACGGCACCCCGGGCTTCGCGGGCAGCACCAACGGCTATCTGTCGGGCGGCACCTTCACCTTCACCAACCCTGGCAACTCCAACTACAGCTACCGCCTGACCATTCCACTGGCGAGCAACGGCACCAACGTTGATCGCGTGCTCGTCGGCACGGCCACCCCGGGCAGCAACACGGTGAGTTGGGACGGTCTGGACGGGAACGGTAACGCGGTGCCTGCCGGAACCTCCAGCTATACGGCCAGGGTCGAGTTGTTGGCAGGCGAGGTGCATTTTCCGCTGCTCGATTCGGAGAATGCCACCGGGTTGAACATTGTCAGGCAGAACGTGAGTGGGACAGGGACCGCTGCCCCCGGCATGGTGTTCTGGGATGATCGTCCCCTCACCCGTGACAGCAGTGGACAGTCCCTGAACATTACAGGGGCCCCCAGCCCTGACTTCAGGCTGAATGGTGTGGACAGCTCCTCCACACCTCAGCACAGCTGGAGCAGCACCTTCGGCGACAAGAAGGCCATGGATATGTGGGCCTACTACCCCAGCAGTCCGGCCTCCTCCAGCAACTCGGTGACCGTCCGCACGGCGGATATCAGCATCGTCAAGACGGCGGGCAGTGGCACGGTTCCCGTCGGAGGACAGATCACCTACACGCTCACCATTCAGAACAAGACAGCCAATACGCCCGGCCAGCCGGTGGTGGCAACGGTGGACGATGCGCTTCCGGCCGGGATCACGGCCCGTACGTGGGGCTGTCCCACCGGCTGCGCCACCACCGGTGGAACGGGGGCACTGAGCACCACGGTCAGCTTGAATGGTCAGGCTCCGGTGACCATCACCGTGACTGACACTCTGAGCACCTCGGTGGCGAGCGGCACCACCATCACCAACACGGCCACGGTGACACGTGGCCAGGACTCCACCGACCCGGATATGACCAACAACACCAGCAGCGTCAGCGTGACGGTGACGCCGCCAGCCCCCACCATCACCCTCTCCAAGCAGGTGCGGAACATCGGGACGGTGCTGAATCCCAGTCCCCAGTCCACCGCCGCTTTTGGAACCAGCGGGAAGGGCAAGCCGGGCGAATACCTGGAATACTGCATCGCCTACCAGAACACGGGCGCGGGGAACGCCACCAACCTCGTTATCAACGACACCATTGCCGCCAGTGGCCCGGCTCAGATGGACGGCTACGGGACGGGCCAGGGCATCCTGTACGCCAGCGGGGCCACCCTCGCCAGCGGGGCCACGGCCACACCCACCGGGACGCTGCTGACCTCTGCCGGTGGGGATGACGCGGGCACCCTGACGGCCAGCAGCCTGAGCGTGAGCGTGGGCACGGTCTACGCCGCCCCCGGAGGAGCGGGAACCCCCAGCAAGGGCGTGGTCTGCTTCAAGGCCAGGGTGCCCTGAGCGTCGGGCGAACCCGGGGGCCGGACCGGGCGGCAAGGCGCGCAGGAGATCACGTCCGTACAGTGTTGACCGGTTGTTGAAACGGTGATGACGTGTGGGAAGCAAGGCGGCAGATGGCCCGAAGTTCAGCCATCTGCCGCATGATTTTCCCGCCCAACCTGAAACGCCCGTTGGAGACGGCAGCATCGGCAGAGGTCGGGAAAGGCGCTTCGAGACGAGCGAAGAGGCTCCGGCCTCCTGATGTGGAGGGCGCAAGGGCCCGCCTCCCCCTGCCCCATTTTCTTGAAGGGCACATGAATCAGGCTTGAGAACACGCCAGCAGGTGGCTCTCTAGACTGGACAAGAAAGTTGACCGATGAGGTCAGGCTTTTCTTTCTGCCCCCCGTTTCCCGCCCCTCGCGCTCTCCAGAAAGCCAGAAAGCAGGTCACTGCATGATTCACGCCAAACGCGCTCCGTTGCTGCTGCTCGCCCTGTCCGCCGCCCTCCTCGCTTCCCCGGCCCGGGCCGGAGGGAGCGCCGGAATGCCCGCGATGGCCGGGATGCAGGAGGGCGACCTCGACATCAACGGGGCCCGCATCCACTACGTCTCCCAGGGTAACGGGACGCCGATGCTCCTGCTCCACGGCTATCCCCTCAGCGGTGAGCTCTTCGCCCGCAACCGCGCTGCCCTGGCCGCCGCCGGGTACCGCGTCATCACCATCGATCACCGTGGGTACGGCCGCAGCACGGCCCCCGCCAGCGACCCCGGCTCCATCCCCACCTATGCCCAGGACGCCCTGGCCGTGATGGACCGCCTGAACGTCCCCAAGGCCATCATCGGTGGCATGAGCATGGGCGGCCCCATCGTGTTCGAGATGTACCGCACCGCGCCCGAACGCTTCATGGGGATGATCCTGATCGACACCATCGCCAACCCGGCCAGCGTGGTGGAACAGGCGCTCTGGGGTGGCATGGCCCAGAAGGCGCAGATGTTCGGGCCGCAGTCGCTGGCCCCCGAACTGCTCAAGGACATGCTGACCGGGCAGACGCGCCTGAACCGCCCCGGCGATACCCAGTTCCTGACCAACATCGTCAAGCAGGCTTCAGTGGCGGCGGACGTGGCCGGGGCGAAGGCGCTGGCCAACCGGCCCGATTCGCTGCCGACGCTGGGGACCATCAAGGTGCCCACGCTGATTCTGGAGGGGCTGGAGGACACGGTGTACCCGCCGCTCTTCAGCATGAAGATGCAGCAGAACATCGCCGGGAGCAAGCTGGTCATCATCCCCGGCGCCGCCCACGCCGCCATCTTCGAAAAGGCCGCCGCCGCCAATCAGGCCATCATCAACTGGGCCAGAACCGTCCGCTGACCGGCCCCTTGCCGCTTTCCTCTGTGCGCTCAGGACTCAGCTGGAATTGTACCGCCGCCACGCTTCGCAGGTTTTGGCCCCTGCGGAGCGTGGCGGTCTGGTCGACCCCGGGTTTCACCCGGCACGCGCACGGCCACGCGCGCACATCGCTGACTGAAGCCCGCGCCTGAAGGAAGGTCCAACGGGCGCGGGCTTCACTCTTCAAGGCTGGGTGGGGGAGAGAGCCTACCCCACGCCCCGGTCAGCGCTGCGTCTGGATATCCTGGGTGGCCTCGCCCCCGCTGCCCGAGGGCACCGTGACCTGCGCGCTGCCGCTGAAGGGCTGCGCCTGCCCCTCGACCTGCAAGGTCGCCCGCAACTGGTACGTCCCTGCGGGCAGTCCGCTCAACACGTAGGGGACACTTTTCTGCGACGCGGTGAGGGTGCCCTGGAAGGTCTTGGCCATGACCTGCTGGTCGCCGCTCAGCGCCCGCACGTTCAGGGTGTAGGCCTTCCCGCTGGAGGGCGGACCGACCAGGCTGGCGGCCCGGTTCACGGCCCCGGTGACGTTGAGCATGGCTCCGGCCCCGGTGGTCCGGGCGCCCTGCTTGAGCGCCTGACGGATCTGGTCGGCGGTCAGGCCGGGAAAGGCGGCGCGCAGCAGGGCCGCCGTGCCGCTGACCTGCGGGGCCGCCTCGCTCGTTCCGGCGCGCAGGGTGTAGCTCCCGTTCTGCACGGTGGTCAGCGTGAGGATGTCGTAGGGGCTGGAGATGTAACAGCTCGTCGTGTCGCTGCCCGCCTGCCCGCCCGGTGCCACCAGGTCCAGGGGTTTTTGCCCCGGCAGCGGCCGGGCGCTGTAGCAGGCCAGCGTGTTGTCGTCCTGCGAGAGCGCGCCGACGGCCAGCACGTTGGGGTCGCTGGCGGGGTAGTACAGGCCGTCCCCCCGCGTGTTGCCCGCCGCCGCCACCAGCACGATGTCGGCCGCGGCGGCGTCCCGGATCGCCTGCGACAGCGCCGGGTCGACCTGCCCGCCCGAAAACCCCAGGCTCATGTTGATCACCCGGGCGCCCTGATCGGTGGCGTAGCGCAGGCCCGCCGTCACGCTGGCGCTGGTGGCGCTGGACGTGGTGCCGTTCGTGCCGAACACCTTGACCGGCAGCACGGTGCCGCGCCAGGTCAGGCTGGCCAGGCCGACGCCGTTGTTCGTGTTGGCCGCGATCAGCCCCGCCGAACTCGTGCCGTGCCCGACATCGCCCGCCGTGACCTCGCTGGGATCGTTGTCGGTGCCCTGGCAGGCCTGGCCCACCAGTTTGGAACAGAAGTCGAAGCCGGGCCGCAGCCGTCCGGCCAGTTCGGGGTGGCTGCGGTCCACGCCGGTATCCAGCACCGCCGTCAGCGCCCCGTCCACCGTCTTGCCCAGCGCCTCCAGCCGGTTCCAGCCCCCCAGCGCGTCAATGCGCGTCAGGTAATCCTGGTCGTAGGCCACGCCCCCCACCTTGACCCCGGGGCGGTTGTCGCCCGGAAAGCCCGGATCGTTGGGCACCGCCAGCGCCTGGTACACGAAGTTGGGCTGCGCCCGCACCCCGGCCCCCGCCAGCCGCCGCGCAAAGGCCGCGTCCGTTTCACCGGCGGGCGTGGCGGCCAGTTGCAGATCGGTGCCGGGCACCGCCTGGAGGCGCACCCCCGAGAGCACCGTCAGCGCCTGGGCACCCAGCCCGCCCGTCCCCGTCTCCAGCAGCACCTCGCCGGGGACGTGCGGCAGTTGCCACAAGGCGTCCAGGTCCGCCACGTCCGCGGCTGTCCCGCCCG
This sequence comes from Deinococcus metallilatus, assembly GCF_004758605.1. NCBI lineage: Bacteria > Thermotogati > Deinococcota > Deinococci > Deinococcales > Deinococcaceae > Deinococcus > Deinococcus metallilatus. Next base: position 700,266 of record NZ_CP038510.1, on the reverse strand, counting down.
CAGGACTCGTCCCCAGCGCCACGCCGCTCGGGAGCAGGACGTTCCCGCGGACGGTGTACCCGGGGGCCGAAGGAGAACCGCAACCGACCAGCAACGCGCCCAGCAGCAGACCCACCTGTTTTTTCATGTCCCCAGTCTGCGGGGTGCCGCGCTCCCGAGGGTCACTGCCACGTAAAGCCTCGGTCAAGGTGTGATCAGCCAAACGTCAGAAAGGGAAGCCGCTCCCTGGAAGGCGGGCGTCTCTCCCGGCCACGATACTTGCGTTTAGAACACAAAGCACAAGTGTAATGGAGGTGTGTCCCTGATCCTCGCCTCCCGCTGGTCCAGTCCGGAGAATCGCCGCCGGGAGGCCCTGCGCGCCGCCCACACCTAGGACGCCGAAGTACTGACCGACCTGCTGAGCTATCACCTGCGGCTGAAGTCCGGGCGGGCGGCGTGAGTCCGCAGACCCTGCGCAACTACGGGGTGGCGGTCCGCGATTTTCTGGCGTTCACCGGCCCGCCGGAAGCGCCCCGCCTGAGCGTGCAGAACCTGACGCCCGAAGACCCGGAAGCCTACGTGATCCATACCCGCGAGCGGCTGCGGCATGACGGCAAACAGGCGGGCCTCACGCTGGGCAGCGTCGCCACCTACCTGTATGGGGCTCTACCGCGCGCTGACCTGGGCGGGCGCGCTTCACGAGAACCCGGCCCTGGCGGTGCCCGCGCCGCGGGACCCCACGCCCGCCCATGCCCGCAAACGCGCGCTTCCCCCCGCGCAGTACCGGGCGCTGCCGGGGGCATCTGGGCCGCAGGCTCACGACGGCGGGCCTGCGGAGCATCGTGAACGGGTATTTCCAGGCGGTGGGCCTGCCGCCCGACATGTGGGGGGCGCACACGCTGCGGCGGACGGCGGGCACGCGCCTCTACCGGGCGACCCGCGATCTGCACGTCGTCTCGGACGTGCTGGGCCACGCCAGCGTGACCACCAGCGCTATCTAGACCAAGCTCGATCTGGACGTGCGGCGCGAGGCCCTGGAGGCTGAAACCGGGCCGTGTCCCAGGGGAAGACCGTTCCTGGCGTCCACGCCTGCTGTAAGAATTCAGTGTGTCACGCTGCCTAAGCTGGAGCTATGGCCTGGCCTCTTCCTCTCATCGGTTCCGGCATCCTGCTGCTCCTGGCCTATATCCTGACGCAGGCGAGCCTGAACGCCCGGGCAGAGGCGAGGCAGGCCCTGGTCACTTCCACGCCCTGGGGAATCTCCCCCGATTCTTCCAGCGTCACACCCGACGACCCGGAGGAAGCGGGCCGGTACGAGAAGCTGGCGGCCCGGCTGCGGGTGGGCACCGCCCTGGGCCTGGGCGTCGCGGTTGGCCTGCTGCTGTACTTCGGTACGGTCGCCTGATTCCCTCAGGAATTCGGGGGCGCCGGGCCGGTCTGTTCGCGGTATAGGCCGCTGTCCTGCACCGGCCGCGCTGCCGCAAACGTTCCGGCCCGGCTCCTGCCTGCCCTGCGGTGATGGCGGGTGCGTGTGCTTCCTCAGCCTGCGGAACGGCTCAGGGCGTGAACGGTCGGGCGGGTCTGCACGTACAGGTCACGGTACAGGCCGTACAGACGGTCATAGTCCGCTTTCGGCGCGGCGTTCGGTTGGATGGTGTCCGCGATCTTCACCCAGCGGTTCAGGTCTTCAGGCCCGAGGAACCCCGCCGCCCGCCCGGCCAGGAAGGCGTCGCCGTAACTCGCCCCGACGGTCCGCCCGGGCAGGACCTGCGCCTCGCCGCTGATGTCGCTGACGATCTGGAGCCAGGTGCGGGTCCTCGCGCCGCCCCCGACCGCCACGATGCGGCGCACGTCCGCCCCCAGGTCGCGGAACGCCTCGATGTTCTGCCGGATGCCGTAGCCCACGCCCTCCAGCACCGCCCGGAACAGGTGGGCGCGGGTGTGCGCGAGCGTCAAGCCCGCGATCACCCCCCGCGCCCGGGGGTCGTTGATCGGCGTCCGCTCGCCGCTGAAGTACGGCAGCAGCAGCAGGCCGTCCGCGCCCGGCGCGATGCCCGCCGCCTCCGTGAAGAGGACGTTGTACGCCTCGCCAGTCGGGTGCTCGCGGGCCAGCTCGTCCACGAACCAGCGCGTCAGGCTGCCGGTGGTGCTCATCCCGGCGGCCAGGTTGTGTTGACCGGCAAAGGCCCCGCCGACCGTCCAGACCCGCGGGTCGGGCGTGGGCGCCTCCTGCACCAGCACGAAGAACGTCGTGCTGCCGTACATGATCATCAGGTCGCCGGGATTCACGGCCCCCACGCTGACCGCCTCGCTCAGCGCGTCCACCGTGCCCACCGCGACGGGTGTCCCCTCACGCAGTCCGGTCTGCGCGGCGGCCTCGGCGGTCACGTACCCGGCCAGTTCCTCACTCCAGGCGAGGTCGGGGAGCAACTCCAGGCCCCGGTCGCCCAGGACGGGTGGGGCGAAGCCCGCGCTCCAGGTGCGGGCGCGGGGGTCGTACAGCGGCATGGAATGGGCCGCCGTGTGGTGGTCCATCACGTGCCTGCCGGTCAGGCGGAAGGTGAGGTAGCTGCTCGCGGTCGTGAGGGTTCGGGTCCGCGCCCACACCTCCGGCTCGCGCTCGCGCAGCCAGCGCATCTTGGGCCCGATTGCCTGACTGGTCAGGGCCATGCCGCTGTGGGCGAAGATCGCCTCCTCTCCGATCTCGGCTTGAAGCGCGTCGATCTGCGCCCCCCCGCGGGTATCCACGCCGTAGAGGATGCCGGGGCGCAGGGGCCGCCCCTCCCTGTCCAGCGGCAGCAGCGTCGGGCCGATGGCGCTCAGGGCGATCCCGGCCACGTCGGCCCCCGAATACGGTCCGCTCAGCAGTTCGCGGAGCAGGGCCACCGTATCGGCCCACCACACCTCCTCCGCGTCCTGTTCGACGTGGCCGGGCGCTGGCAGGCTGATGCCGTGGGGGATGACGTGTTGCCGCAGGATCTGGCCGTCCAGGCTGACCAGCACGCCCTTGCTGCTGTACGTCCCCACGTCGATCCCGACGAGCAGTTCAGCCGACATCAATCATGACCTTCATGCTGGTGCGTTTCTCGCGGTCCGCGAACTCGAAGGCTTCCGGCGTCCGGTCGAAGGTGTAGCGGTGGGTGACGAGCGCATCGAGGTTCACCGCGCCGCTCTCCACCAGAGCGATGGCGGCGGGGTAGCAGTTCGCGTAGCGGAAGACGCCCCGGATGCTCACCTCCCGGCTGGCGGCGCTTACGATGTCGAGGCTGACCTCCGGGTCGGGCGGGAGGCCCACCAGGACAGTGGTGCCGCCGGGACGGGGCGCAGCGAGGCTCATGCGCGTGGTGGGCAGGCTCCCCGCCGTCTCGAAGGCCACGTCCACTCCAGCGTGCGAGAGCGGCAGGTCGCCGCGCGTGATCTCGCGGATGCGGGCGATGGGGTCCTCGTTCCGGGCATTGATGGTGTGCGTCGCGCCCACTTCGCGGGCCAGCTCAAGTCGGAAGTCCTCCAGATCGACGGCGATCAGGGTGGTGGCCCCGGCAGCTTTGGCGGCCTGGAGCGTCGTGCAGCCGATGGGTCCAGCGCCGAAAACGGCCACACTCTGCCCCGGCCGCACGTCGCCCTTGCGCGCTGCCCACACCCCCACCGCCAGCGGTTCGAGCAACGCGCCCGCGTCGTCGCTGATCTGATCGGGTAATGGAAACGCGAAGTCGTCGGGCCACAGCACGAATTCCCCCAGGGCTCCGTGGACGGGCGGGGTCGCCATGAAGGTCATATACGGACAGAGGTTGTACTCGCCGCGCTTGCAGTAGGCGCAGCGGCGGCAGGGGACGCCGGGTTCCAGCGCCACCCGGTCGCCGGGCCGGACGCGGGTGACGCCCTCACCCACCGCGTCCACCACGCCCATCACCTCGTGGCCGAGGACCAGCGGGGCCTCCACCACGAAGGGGCCGATCCGGCCGTGGGTGTAGTAATGCACGTCGCTGCCGCACACGCCGACGCGCCGCACCCGCACCCGCACCTCACGCGGGCCGGGTGCGGGCACCTCGCGCGTCTCCCAGCGCAGGTCACGGATGCCGTGCAGGATGCTGGTCCGCGAGGACAGGGCCGAGGGGGAATCCGAAGTCGTCATGGTTCTCTCTTTCTTCCTGAAAAACGGTTGACTTCCTGTTGTTCTGCTGACGCCTGGAAGCTGGCCGCCCCCTCACCACGCCGTATAGCCGCCGTCCACCACGATGGTCTGCCCGGTCACGAAGCTGGCCGCGTCGCTGGCGAGGTACAGCACGGCGGGCGCGATCTCGCGGGGTTCGGCCAGACGGCCCATCGGTGTTTCCTTCAGCCAGGTTTCGCGCCATTCGGGCGTCTCCAGGCCGCGCTTCGTGAGGGGCGTGGCGGTGTAGCCGGGCGCCACCGCGTTGACGCGCACGCCCCGGCTGGCCCACTCGCCCGCCAGCGAACGGGTGAGGTGGATCACGGCGGCCTTGCTGGCGTTGTAGGCGGCCTGCGGTTGCGGGTGGTTGCTGATCAGCCCGCTCATGCTGGCGGTGCTGACGATGCTGCCCCTTCCCCGCGCGAGCATCTGCCGCCCGAACTCCCGGCAGCACCAGAACACGCCGTCCAGGTTCACGCCCAGCACCGCCCGCCAGTCGTCGTCGGGGGTGTCCTCGGCGGGGGTGTTGCGGACAATGCCCGCGTTGTTCACGAGCACGTCCACGTCGGGGAGGCGCTGGGCCAGGGCCGCCACAGCGCCCGCGTCGGTCACGTTCAGCGCCTCAAAGGCGGCGTCCAGCTCGCGGGCCGCGCCCTCGCCCACGTCGGGGTTCAGGTCGGCAATGGTCACCCGCGCCCCGGCCTGGGCCAGGCCCCGCGCGATCTCGAAGCCGATGCCCTGCGCGCCGCCCGTCACCAGGGCGTGCCGTCCGTCCAGGCGGAACAGATCGAGGATGTTGGCCGCCGAGCGGTCGATGGTGGTCATGGGGACTCCTTGGGAAGGGAAAGGTCTGGGGAGGAACCGGGTAGGCACACCGGGAAGCGGCCCGAGCTGCCTCACCCCCGCCCGGCATCTCCCGCTCTTCAGGTCAAAGGGGAGGCGGGGCCGTCTCCTCGCCCGGCGTCATCAGCACCTTCTGCGCGCCCGCCAGGCCGGGATGGGCCTTCATGTTCAGCGCCTCCCCCACGCGCGCGAGCGGCAGGCGGTGGGTGATCAGCGGTTCGACCTTCACCCGCCCGGCGCGCAGCCAGTCGAGGGCCAGCGGCACGGTCTGATTCAGCGCGAAGGAGCCGAGCACGCTCAGGTCACGTTGGAACAGCAGGTAGGGGCTGAGGCTGACCTGGGCCTCCTCGGGCGCGACCCCGAACACCAGCACCTGTCCGCCAACGGCAGTAAGTTCGGGGAGGCCCTGCACGACGGCGGGCACGCCGGTTGCCTCGGCGGTCACGTCGAAGCCGTAGGGGTGGCGGTCGAGCAGTTCGGTCTTGAGGTCGGCGTGCGGCTGGAGCACCTCGGAGGCCCCCAGTTCCCGCGCCAGGTCGAGACGGTCCTGCACCGGGTCCACGACGGTCACGCGGGCGCAGCCGCTGGCGAGGAGGCCCTGCATCAGCAGTTGCCCGATAGCCCCCGCACCGAACAGCAGGGCGCTCGCGCCGGGCGGGGGGCGCAGGCGTTTCATGCCCCAGGCCACGCAGCCGAGCGGCTCGGCAAAGGAGGCCTGATCCGCCGTCAGCCCCTGCGCCGGGTAGACGTTCGTGGCTGGACAGACGGTGTAGCGGGCAAACCCTCCGGGCAATGTCACGCCGAGCGCCTCGTGGTGCTCACAGTGCTGGAAGAGGCCGCGCTGGCAGTAATGGCACTGGCCGCACCACAGGTTGGGGTCGAGGGCCACCAGGTCGCCTTCCTTCACGTTCAGGACGCCGGGGCCGACCTCGTCCACCCAGCCGCTGATCTCGTGGCCGGGGACGAGGGGGAAGCGGGCGCCGAAGTGGCCGTGCAGCAGGTGCAGGTCGGTGCCACAGACCCCGGTTCCGTGAACGCGGATGCGGACCTGACCGGGGCCGGGGTGCGGCTCGGGAAGTTCCTGCACCTCGACCTGACCGGGGGCGGTGATGACGGCAGCGGGCATGGTGGGGCGGGTCATTTCACGGCTCCGAAGCTCAGGCCGCGCACGAGCTGGCGCTGGGCGATCCAGCCGAAGATCAGCACCGGCAGCACGGTCAGGGTGGCGGCGGCGCTCATCTGGGCCCAGAAGAGGCCTTCCGAGGTCTTGAACGAACCGATGAACACGCTGAGTGGCGCAGCGTCCGAACTGGTGAGGTTGATGGCGAAGAACACCTCGTTCCAGGCGAAGATCAGCGCCAGCAGCGCGGTCGCGGAGATGCCGGGCATCGAGAGCGGCAGGGCGATGCGGAAGAACTCCTGCCCCACGCTCGCGCCGTCCACCTTGGCGGCCTCGTAGATGGCAAACGGAATCTCGGACATGTAGGAGTGCATCATCCACACGACCAGGGGCAGGTTCATGGTCGTGTACATCAGGATCAGGCCGGTCAGGGTGTCGAGCAGGTGCAGGTTGCGGAACAGCAGGAAGAGCGGCACGATCACGCCGACGGCGGGCATCATCTTGGTCGAGAGCATCCAGGTGAGCGTGCCCTGCGCCCGCCGCGTCGGGTAGACCGCCAGCGCGAAGGCGGCGGGCAGGCCCAGCACGAAGGCCAGCAGTGTGCTGCCGATGGCGGCGATCAGGCTGTTTTTCAGCGCGGGGAAGTAGGCGGGCAGCGCCTTCTGGAAGTTCTCCAGCGTCGGCGTGAACCAGAACACCGGCGGCGAGGCGAAGGCCTGCGCTTCGGTCTTGAAGGCCGCCAGGATCATCCACACCAGCGGAAACAGGAATGCCAGCGCGATCAGGTACGTGATGACCGTGAGCAGGATATTCCTGGCCCGGAGACGTGAGGCGGCGGAGCGGCGTTCGGCGACAGCCGAGGTGGGCAGTGTGGTCATCTCAGCCTCCCTGGCTGCTGCGGGAGCGGTTGATCATCCGCAGCAGATAGATCGCCAGGATGTTCGTCAGGATCACGGTGATCACGCCCGCCGCGCTCGCCAGGCCGATGTTGTACTCGGCAAAAGCCTTCTGGTAGATGAAGTACGGCAGGTTGGTGGTGGCGATGCCTGGGCCGCCCGACGTGGAGCCGTAGATCTCGCCGTAGACCTGGAGGAGGGCGATGGTTTCCATCAGCACGACTACCTGGATGGCCTGCGTCCAGTGGGGCATGACGATGTGCTGGAATTCCTGAAGGGGGCCTGCCCCGTCCAGGCGCGCCGCCTCCAGTTGATCGTCCGGCAGGCTTTGCAGGCCGGTCAGCAGGATCAGCATGGCGAAGGGCGTCCACTCCCAGGTAATCATCGCGATCACGCTCGCCATCGGGTACTGCGCGAGCCAGTCCACCGGATGCCCACCCAGCCGGGTGACCACCCAGGAGAAGAAGCCGAAGACCGGGTTGAGCAGCATGTTCTTCCAGATCACGGCGGTCACGACCGGCATCACCAGGAAGGAACTGATCAGCAGCGTCCGCAGCAGCGCCCGCCCCGCGAAGGGCCGGTTGAGCAGCAGCGCCAGCGCCCCCCCGATCAGGAGCGTGAGAAGCAGCGTGCCGCCTGCCAGCACCAGCGTGTTCAGCAGGATACGCAGGTTCTGGGGGTCGGTGAGCAGCGTGGCGTAGTTCTCCAGGCCGATAAAGGGGCGGCTGGTCGGGTCCACGAGGTTGTACCGGAAAAACGAGTAGTACACCGTCATGAAAAACGGCACCTGGGTCGTCAGGATCAGGTACAGCAGCGCGGGCCAGATCAGGGCGGCGGGCGTGAGGCGCAGGCCGCGCTTGGGCGCAGGTGGGGCGTGGGTGGCCGTGGCGAGGGACGGGGCTGTGGTCATGGGCTTCACCTTCCGGGGAGGGGGCGCCGAGGGCCGGGGCCGGAGGCGTTCTCCGGTCCCCGGCCCTCCCGTTCACGCCCGGCGCGGCGGGCGCGTTACTTTTGGTAGCCGCCTTCCTTGGCGACCTTCTGGGCGGCGGTCTGCGCCTGTGCCAGCGCCTGATCGACGGTGGACTGGCCGCTCAGCGCCCCGGCGAGGTACTGGCCGACCTGGGTGCCCAGCGCCTGGAACTGCGGGATGCCCACGAACTGGATGCCGGTGTAGGGCACCGGGTCCTTGGTGGGGTGGGTGGGATCGGCGCGCTTGATCGAGTTGAGGACCAGGCGGGCGAAGTCCCCGGCGGCCTTCGTGTAGTTCGGGTTGGCGTAGGTGCTGTTGCGCGTGCCGGGGGGCACCGCCGCCCAGCTCCCCTTCTCCCTGGCCACCAGCGCGATGTAGTCCTTGGAAGTCGCCCAGGTGATGAACTTGAAGGCGGCGTCCTCCTTCTTGGTGCTCTTGGGAATGGCGAGGCTCCACGACCACAGCCAGTTGCTGCCGCGCGGCGTGCCGGGGCCAATCGGGGCGTTGGTGAAGCCGATGGAATTGACGACCTTGCTGGAAGTGGGGTCCTTGAGGAAGCCCGCCGCGACGGTCGCGTCCACCCACATGCCGCACTTGCCCTGGCTCATCAGCGTCAGGTTCTCGGTAAAGCCGTTGCTGGTGGCGCCGGGCGGGCCGTACTTCTTGACCAGGTCCACGTAGAAGGTCATGGCGTTCTTCCAGGCCGGACTGTTGAGCTGGGCATTCCAGTTCTGGTCGTACCAGCGCCCACCGAAGGTGTTCACCATCGTGTCGAAGAGGGCCATGTTCTCGCCCCAGCCCGGCAGACCGCGCAGGCACACGCCGTACACGCCGCCCGAGGGGTTATGGATCTTGGCCGCGAACTGTTCGATCTGTGCCCAGGTGGGCTGCGCGGGCATGGTCAGCCCCGCCTTCTTGAAGAGGTCCTTGTTGTAGTAGGTCATGCTGGACTCGGCGTAGAAGGGCAGGGCGTAGAGCTGGCCGTTATACGACAGCCCCTTGCGGACGGGTTCCAGCACGTCCGTGAGGTCGTAACTCTTGGCCAGGGCCGCGTTCTGGCTGAACATCGGGTTCAGCGGGTCGAGCCAGCCGTTCTTGGCCCAGATTGGCACCTCGTACGTCCCGACGGTGGCCACGTCGAAGCCGCCCGCGTTGCTCGCCACGTCCAGCGTGACTTTCTGCCGCAGCTCGTTTTCGGGCAGCACCACCCACTTCACGTTGATGTCCGGGTACTTCTTGGTGAATTCCGGCGTGAGCTTCTGCATTGTCACCATGTCGGGGTTGTTCACGGTGGCGATGGTGATGGTCGTGGCGGCTCGGGCACCGGCCCCCAGCGAAGCGGCGCAGAGAGCGAGACTGAGCGGGGCGAGTCGTTTCATGGGCAAACCTCCTGAAACCGCAGTGGCGGCAGGACAAGGGAAGGGCGGGCGACCCGGACGCAGGAAACGCACAGCCTGAACCGAAGGTCGTATCTTCGGCTCCTCAATGAATGGCCTCGTGGCCATCATTGAAACACACCGCCTCCCTTTCGTCTAGTCCTTGCGGTTGCACCCGGTCCAGAGAATGGCCCCGTGGCCACCTCGTTCAAAAGCCACCTTCTCTTGCTCGGGGTTAGGTTCTACAATGGACCCGTGGCCAATATTCAAGACGTTGCGCGGCTCGCGGGCGTCTCCCCTACCACCGCCAAGCGTGCCCTGCGCGAACCTGACAAACTCACTCCCGAAACCCTGGCCCGCGTGCAGCAGGCCATCGCCCAGCTCCACTACGAACCCGACCAGCGCGCGGGCAGCCTGCGCGGCGGCCAGAGCCGCACCGTCGGGCTGGTCGTGGGCAGCATCGTCGAGCCGTTTTTCGCACAGTTCGCGCGGACGGCGGGCCGGACGCTGCAAGCTGCCGGGTACACGCTGATCATCAGCGAGAACGAATACAGCGCCCGGCTGGAACTTCAGGAACTCAGCCGCCTGTACGGCCAACGGGTCGCGGCCATCCTGGTACGGCCGGGGTATGGCCCGGACAGCCGCGAGTACCTCCAGCGCCTGCGCGACCGTGGCCTTTTCGTCCTCGAATACGACTACCGGCCGCCCGGTTCTCCTTTTCCCAGCGTCATGCTCGACAACGCCGCCTGTATGCGGGAGGCCGTCGCTTACCTGCACGGCCTGGGCCACACGCGCATCGCCGCGCTGGGCACCTTCGACCCGGAAATTCACCCCGAGGAGCGTTCCCGGACCTTTCCCGAAGCGATGCGCGAGCGCGGCCTGACCGTGCCCGCCGCCTACCAGCGCGTCACGTTGCTGACGGAAGACACCGCCTACACCCTCACGCACGAGCTGCTGGGTTTGCCCGACCCTCCCACGGCGCTGATCGCGCTGACCGGAACTCAGGCCATCGGCGCTTTCCGGGCGATCCGCGAACGCGGCCTGCGCCTGCCGGACGACCTCTCGCTGCTCACCTTCGACAACTACCCCTGGACGGCCCTGGTTGATCCGCCCATCACCGTCATCGAGCAGCCTGTCGAGGCGATGGCCGAGGCGGCCGCGCAGGCGGTCCTCCGCGCCCTGGAAGATGGTGATTTCAGGACTGACCATCAGGTGATGAGGGGACGGCTGATCGTGCGTGGCAGTTGTGCGCCGCTGCGCTCCTCCGAGATGGTCGCGGCGGGGCGCGCGCCGCTGGCTCCGTAGACTGCGCCTCCCCTCCTCGTTGCTCCGCCCCTGGCGCTGAGGCTTCAGGGGGCGTGGAGGAGGCTCAGAGTTGTTGGCTGCTTGTTACGGTCATCAATAACAATAGAAGTAGTCCAGCCGCTCCTCGTCACCATCCTGCTGTAAGCCCATGGCAGATGCAGCAGCAATCCTCCGTCCCGCATCGGCTCAGGCCAAAGCGCAGGAAAAGGCAGAAGCATGGCAGGACGCGGCCTGGGGAAAAGCAAGCAAGCGAGCCAAAGGGGAAGCAAGCTCAAACGTTATCGTTTTTCAGTACACTCCCCCATGCACCCAGCAGACGAACGCGCCCAGAAGCTGGTCCTCGCCCTGCGGAACCACAATCTCGATCAGGTGATCGCCATGCTCCCGGCGCTCGGCCAGCCCAGCCGCGTGATGAGGTCGAGCCTCAAGCCGGTGTTCGATCAGGCCGCGCGTGACGGGATCAACCTTCTCAACCCCGTTCCGGTCGATGCTCCGCACCCCGAGCCAGTCCGTGAGGTTCGCCTGCGGGTCGCCATCAATCAGGAGGACGCGGTGCCCGAGGCAGGCCAGCGTGAAGCCGATGTCGCGTACACTGCTGGACTTGCCCACACCACCGGCATCACCTGACGCGGCGGGGGAGGGGAGGGGAGAGGCAGGTTGGGCAGAGCAGACCGCTGCCGGAGCCTCCGGGGCCATCCCAGGTCGAAGTGAGCAGGCGCGTTCCCCTCGCCTGCGGCTCAGCTCCCCAGGACCCCGGCCAGCCGTTCCAGCGCCCAGTCGAGTTCTTCGCGGGTGATCACCAGCGGCGGCGCGAGGCGCAGGGTGTTGACATGCGTTTCCTTGCAAAGCACACCCAGGGCCTGGAGGCGCTCGCAATACGGGCGGGCCGATTCGTGCAGTTCCACGCCGATCAGGAGGCCCTTCCCACGGATTTCACGCACCAGGGGGCTGTTCAGCGCGCGCAGGCGCTCTTGCAGGTATGTGCCCAGCTCCTCGGCACGCTGCACCAGACCCTCGTCCTCCAGCACTTCCAGGCTGGCCTGTCCGACGGCGGCGGCTAGCGGGTTCCCACCGAAGGTGCTGCCGTGGTCGCCGGGCTGGAAGAGGTCCATCAGTTCGCGGCTCGACAGCACCGCGCTCACCGGGTATACCCCACCGCCCAGCGCCTTGCCCAGAATCACCATGTCGGGGCGGACATCCTCATGGTCGCAGGCCAGCCAGCGGCCGGTGCGGCCCAGGCCCGTCTGGATCTCGTCGGCCACCATCAGGAGGCCGTGGCGGTCGCAGACCTCGCGCACGCCGCGCAGGAAGCCCTCGGGCGGCACGATCACGCCCGCCTCGCCCTGGATCGGCTCGAACAGCACGGCGGCCGTATTGGGCGTGATCGCCGCCTCGATGGCCGCCACGTCGCCGTAGGGCACCCGCCTGAAGCCGGGGGTCAGCGGCGCGAACGGCTCGCGGTACTGCGCCTCGCTGCTGAAGCTGACCAGGGTGGTGGTGCGGCCGTGGAAATTGCCCTCCATCACGATGATCTCGGCCTGGCCGTGGGGAATGCCGCGCACCTCGTAGGCCCACTTGCGCGCCAGCTTGATCGCGGTTTCCACCGCTTCGGCCCCGGTGTTCATCGGGATGACCGCCTCGTACCCCAGCAGGCGGGTCAGCGTCTGGTACAGCCCGGCGAGCTGGTCATTGCGGAAGGCGCGGGAGGTGATGGTCACCCGCTGCGCCTGTTCGGTCAGCGCGCCGACGATGCGCGGATGGCAGTGGCCCTGGTTGACGGAGCTGTACGCCGAGAGGCAGTCGAGGTACTTGCGCCCGCCGGTGTCCCAGACCCAGGGGCCGCGCGCCCGCTCGATCACCACGTCCAGCGGCTTGTAGTTGTGCGCCCCCAGGGCGTCTTCGATCCGAATGAGTTCGTTGGCCTGGGGCGTGCGTTCAGTCAGTTGCGTCATGGGTTCTCCTAAGGAGGGAATAAGGGCATGGAGCCTGATGGATTCAGGATAGAGTGAGATTGGCTGACAGATAAGAGCCAGAACTGACTTAAATTAACCAGCCAGATTCGAAAGTCTCCATCTCCTGTCGGGCCTCCTCACCCGGCCCGGCGTGCAAACTGTGGCAGCCGCCTGAGCACAAGGGCGGGCGGCTGCGTCGTTGAGGGGGGAGGTGTGGAGCGTCCCGTCAGTGGCCGAGGATTTTGCTTAAAAAGGCCTGGGCGCGTTCGTGCTGGGGATGGTTGTAGAAGGCTTCGGGCGTCGTATCCTCCACGATCTGCCCCCGGTCAAAAAACAAAATCCGGTCCGCCACCTCCCGCGCAAACCCCATCTCATGCGTCACCACCAGCATCGTCATCCCCGACCGCGCCAGCTCCTTCATCACATCCAGCACCTCCTTGATCATCTCCGGATCCAGCGCCGAGGTCGGCTCATCAAACAGCATCACCTTCGGGTCCATCGCCAACGCCCGGGCAATCGCCACCCGTTGCTGTTGCCCCCCTGAGAGCTGCGCCGGATACTTGTGCGCCTGTTCCTCAATCCCCACCCGCCTCAGGAGTTCCAGGGCACGCTGTTCGGCTTCAGCGGGGCTGGTTTTGCGGACACGGGTGGGGGCGAGGGTGATGTTTTCGAGGACGGTGAGATGGGGGAAGAGGTTGAAGGACTGGAAGACCATGCCGACCTCGCGGCGGATTTCGTCGAGGTGCCGCTGCCCGTCGAGGGGGATACCGTCGACGGTGATGGAGCCGTGGTCGTGGGGATCGAGGGCATTGAGGGTGCGGATGAAGGTGCTCTTGCCGCTGCCGGAGGGGCCGATGATGACGACGACTTCGCGGGGCTGGACGGTGAGGCTCACTCCCCGCAGGGCCTGGAAGCTCCCGAAATGCTTCTCCACGTCCTTCGCCACGATGATCGGTCCCGCTTGCGTCATGGTTGGATTCCTCTCCATTTTCAGCGCGAGGCGACCTTGAGCCTTCGCTCCAGAACGTCGGTAAAGAGCGTCATCACGGTGGTGAGGGCGAGGTAGACGCAGGCCACGGTGGTCAGGACGGGGACCGGCTGGAAGGTTTCGCTGGAGACGCGCGACCCCGCCAGCGTGAGTTCGAGCAGGGCGATGGAGGAGGCCAGCGAGGAGTCCTTGAGCAGCGCGACCAGGTTGTTCACCAGCGGCGGCGTCACCACCCGCAGGGCCTGCGGCAGCACGATGCTGGTCATGGTCTGCGTGCCGCTGAGGCCCAGCGAGCGCGCGGCCTCGTTTTGCCCCCGGGGTACGGCCAGGATGCCCGCGCGGATCACCTCGGCGTTGTACGCGCCCACATTCAGGGCCAGCGCGAGGACAGCCGAGGAGAACTCGTTCAGTTCGGCCTGGATGCCGAGCTTTTTCAGGATCATCGGCAGGGCGTTGTACACGAACAGAATCTGCACCAGCAGCGGCGTGCCGCGAATCACCCAGATGTAGAACGCGGCGGGGGCGCGCACCAGCCAGAGGGGCGAGGTGCGGGCCAGCCCGACGAGCGTGCCGATCAGCAGGCCCAGCACGCCGGAGATCAGCGTGAGGGTGAGGGTGGTGCGCGCACCTTCCACGAACAGCGCGGCGCGGGAACCGATGGGGTCGGGGGCGCTGGACAGCACCAGGCTGATCCCCAGGAACAGCAGGTAGAACGCGGCCACCGCGAACACGATCCAGCCCGCGACCACCAGCGCCGGGCTGCCGCCCTTCCCCGGCGCTCCCTTTCCGGCCGGGATTACTTGCACCGCACGTCCTGTCCGAAGTAGCTCTGGGAGAGCTTGGCGTACACGCCGTTCTTCATCACGGTCGCCAGGGCGCCGTTCACCGCCTGGAGGAGCGACGTGTTGCCTTTCTTGACCGCCATGCCGATGCGTTCCTGGAACAGCAGGTCACCGGCCTGCAACTGGCCCTTGTTCGCCTTGATCGCCGCCAGGTTGTAGAACTTCTCGTTCACCACGGCGTCCACCCGGCCCGCTTGCAGCGCTTGCAGGGCGGCGGCGTTGCTGGGGTAGGTGCGCACGGCGCGGTCCCCCAGAATCTTGCGGATCTGGTCCACGTAGGTCGTGCCGATCTGGGTGGCGACCGTCTTGCCCTTGAGGTCGGCGCCGGTCTTCGGCCCGCCGATCCTGGAGACGATCAGGCCGCCGCTGCAATAGTGCGGGTGGCTGAAGTCCACCGCCTTCTGCCGCTCCGGCGTGATGCCGTGCGAGGAGATCACCAGGTCGAAGCGGTCCTGGTTCAGGCCGATCAGGAGCGAGTCGAACGGCTGGTTGACCCACTCGGCCTTCACGCCGAGCTGCTTGGCCAGCGCGTTGCCCAGGTCGTACTCGAAGCCTTTCATCGTGTTGCCCTCGTAGTACGTGAAGGGCTTGAATTCGGCGTTGGTGGCGATCTTGATCACGCCGGACGCCTTGATCTCCTGCCAGGGCCGGGCCTGGGCAGAACCGAGGGCGAGGAGGGAAAACAGCAGGGAAGCACGGGCGGTACGGTTCATCGGACACTCCAGAGGGACCGGCGGGCCGGACGGCGGGCCGGGAAGATCGTGGACGCGCAGGCGCGGTGTGAACGGGACGGCGCTGGGAAATGGATTGCGCCCAGTTATAGGGCGGGTGTGGCCGGGTCGCAAAGCCAGTTCTCCTCCAGATTCACCAGCCAGTTGCCCCACCCGTCCGCCTCAGCGGCTCTCCGGGACACCTGGGCGACGGCGCGGGCGAGCAGCCGCGCGCTCTCTTCCAGATCGGGCAACGAGAGGCCGCCGTAGCCCAGCAGCAGGCCGTTGCGGTCGGGCGTCCCCAGGTAGTAGGGGCTGAGACTCGGGACGATCAGGCGGTGCTGGCGGGCGGCGGCGACCACCCGCTCCGCCGGAATCGCGGGATCGAGTTCGAGGTGGGCGTGCAGGCCCGCTTCCAGGCCCATCAGGCGGGCGTGGGGCCGGACGCCGTGCAGAGCGCTGCTCAGGAGCGAGCGTTTGGCCGCGTACACCCGCCGCATTCGGCGGATGTGACGCTCCAGGTGGCCCTGTTCGATCAACAGCGCCAGCGCCCGCTGCACCGGCCAGGACGTGTGGAAATCCAGCCGCCCCTTGATGTGCAGCAGCCGGTCACGCAGCACTGGCGGCGCGACCACGTAGCCGACCCGCACCGCCGGAGACAGCACTTTGGAAAACGTCCCGAGGTACACCACGCGCCCGTTCGTGTCGAGGGACGCCAGGGACGGCAGGGGCGGCGCGCCGTAGCGGAACTCGCTGTCGTAGTCGTCCTCGATGATCAGCGCGTCGTGCTGCTGCGCCCATTCGAGCAGCGCGAGCCGCCGGGGAATCGAGAGCCGCACGCCCAGCGGAAACTGGTGGGACGGGGTGGTGTACACCAGCAACGGCGCGTCCGTCCCGGTGGGGAGCGCGTCCAGCCGGAGGCCGTCCGGGTCCACCGGCAGCGGCAGGATGTGGGCTCCCGCCTCCTGCAAAATCTGACGGGCCAGGCGGTAGCCGGGTTCCTCGAAGCCCACGGTGTCACCGGGTTCCAGCACCGCCTGGGCCACCAGATTCACGCCCTGCACGGCCCCGGCGGTGATGATCACGTCGTCCGCCGTGCAGACCAGCCCGCGCGCCCGTTTCAGGTACCCGGCGACGGCTTCTCGCAGCCGCAGGTCCCCGGCCGGGTCGTCGTAGTCGCTGGGCAGGTCCAGTTCCGCCACGTCGCGCCAGGCCCGCCGCCATTCGGTCTGGGGCAGGGCGCGGGTGTCCGTCTGCCCCACCCGGAACTCCAGCAGGCCGCTGGTGATCGCGTCTTCCACGTGAGGCTCGGGCACCTGCCGCCGCAGCCAGCGGGCCGCCGTGCTGGGGGTCGGCAACGGGCGGGGCTGGCCGGGCACCTCGGCCGCCAGGTCGTGGGCGACGTAGGTGCCCGAGCGGTCCCTGCCCACCAGATAGCCCTCGGCCAGCAGGTCCTCGTAGGCCTCGAAGGTGATGTTGCGGCCCACGCCCAGCGCGTCCGCCAGGGCACGGGTGGACGGCATCCGCTGCCCGGGTTCGAGTTGCCCGCAGCGAATCGCCGTGCGGAGTTGCCCGGAAAGCTGCTTGGAGAGCGCCGTCCGGCTGCTCCGGTCGAG
Organism: Deinococcus metallilatus; assembly: GCF_004758605.1. Classification (NCBI taxonomy): domain Bacteria; kingdom Thermotogati; phylum Deinococcota; class Deinococci; order Deinococcales; family Deinococcaceae; genus Deinococcus; species Deinococcus metallilatus. The sequence goes on along the minus strand of NZ_CP038510.1, from coordinate 683,519 downwards.
GATCAGCGGCAGGTCCGCCGGAGGGGCCGCCACGCCGGGCCGGTCCCGCCCCACGGCTGGCTGGTCCATCTGAGCCTGATCTGGCACGTTCGTTCCTCCCAGATCATCCTGGCCTCCCGGTCAATCGCCGTCAACCTCTGCCGCTTGCGGCCCGGTCCCCGGGCGCTTCAGTCCAGCGGAAGGCCCACGTAATTCTCGGCGAGGGCGGTGGCGGCGGCCCGCGAATGCACGACGTAGTCGAGGTCCGCGAGGTGGATGCGCTGCTCGAAGGGGTCCTCGGCCGGGTTGGTGTGCAGCATGGTCGTCATGTACCAGGAGAAGCGCTCCGCCTTCCAGATGCGGCGCAGGCAGGTCGCGGTGTACTGTTCGAGCCGGTCCCGGCGCCCACGCCCGTAGAAGTCCTCCAGGCCGCGCGCCAGGTACACGGCGTCGGCCACGGCGAGATTGAGGCCCTTCGCCCCGGTGGGCGGGACGATGTGCGCGGCGTCCCCGGCGATGTAGAGCCGTCCGTGCTGCATCCGGTCACACACGAAGGAGCGCATCCCGATCACGTTCTTCTGGAAGATGCGGCCCTCCGTGAGGGTCCAGCCGTCCACCGTCTCCAGGCGTCTGTGCAGCTCGGACCAGATCAGGTCGTCCGGGAAGTCCGCCGCGTTGTCGGTCGGGCCGCACTGGAGGTACATCCGCTGAATGTCCGGGGAACGGGTGCTGAGCAGGGCGAAGCCGCGCCCGTGCCGCGCGTAGATCAGCTCGTGGTGCGAGGGCGGCGCTTCGACCAGGATACCCAGCCAGCCGAAGGGGTAGAGGTGCTGGTACTCGGTGCGGCCCTCGACGTGCTGCCGTGAGGTGCCCTGGGAACCGTCGCACCCGGCGATGAAATCGCAGTGCAGCTCTTCCGGCTCACCGTCCCCGTTCCGGTAGGTGATGCGGGGGCGGTCGGTGGTGAGGCCGTGGAGCTGCACGTCCTGCACGCCGAAACGGATTTCCCCCCCGTTCGCCAGCCGCGCGGCGATCAGGTCCCGGAGGACCTCGTGCTGGGGGTAGACGGTGACGCGCTTGCCGCCGGTGAGGTCCTCGAAGTCGAGGTGCCAGCTTTCCCCGTTGAAGCGCAGGGTGATGCCGCGGTGGAAGTGCCCCTCGCGCCGCATCCGGTCCCCCAGACCCAGGTCCTGCATCAGGTCCACCGTCCACTGCTCCAGCACCCCGGCACGGATGGTCCCCTCGACCTCCTCCCGCGAGCGGGTTTCCAGAACCACGCTCTCGATGCCCTGGCGGTGCAGCAGGTGGGCGAGAAACAGACCGGCGGGACCGGCACCGACAATGCCGACCGGGGTACGAACGGGGGTCGCGGACATGGTGTCTCCTTCCTGGGGAGGACGGGGAGTGGAGGTGGGGCGCCAGGGGCGCAGGAAGGCCGTGCGGCTGTGGTGTGGCCTCAATCTGCGGGAGGCGGCCGCGCGGCGCAAGCGGGGTTTCCCGGTATTCAGGAAAGGCCCGCCTTCCTCCGCCTGGGACCTGTGAGAAAGCGCGGCGGGTGCTTGCCCGCTCCTCCACCCAAAGGAGTAGGTTGGATGGCCAACGTTCCTGCTCGGGTCGCTGCTCGCAGCAAAGCGGCCGACCAGGAGAAGTCCCCGGTCGGCCGCGAGTACGGTGGCTTGTGCTCCCCCCTCAACGGGGCAGGTCGCTCGCCCCCATCAGGAACTCGTCCACCGCGCGCGCGGCCTGCCGTCCCTCGCGGATCGCCCAGACCACCAGCGACTGGCCCCGGCGCATGTCACCCGCCGCGAACACCTTGGGCACGTTGGTCGCGTAGCCGCCCACCTCGTCCGCCCCGGCCTGCACGTTGCCCCGCGCGTCCTTGTCCACGCCAAAAGCGTCGAGGATGCTGGCGACCGGACCGACAAAGCCCATCGCCAGCAGCACCAGATCGGCCCTCAGTTCCTCCTCGCTGCCGGGAATCTCGGTCATCTTGCCGCCTTCCCACTCCAGCCGCACGGTCCGGATGCCGGTGAGCTGCCCGTCCTCGCCCAGGAATTCCTTGGTGGCGATGGCGAACTCGCGCTCGCAGCCTTCCTCATGGCTGGAGGAGGTGCGGAGTTTGAAGGGCCAGTAGGGCCAGGTCAGGGCCTTGTTCTCGCGCTCGGGCGGCATCGGCAGCAGCTCGAACTGCGTGACGCTCGCCGCGCCGTGGCGGTTGGACGTGCCCACGCAGTCCGCGCCCGTGTCGCCACCGCCGATCACGATCACGTGCTTGCCCCCGGCGTGAAGCTGCTCGGGGAGCGTGTCGCCCGCGTTCACCCGGTTCTGCTGGGGCAGGAACTCCATCGCGAAGTGCACGCCGCGCAGGCTGCGGCCCGGCACCGGCAGGTCACGCGGCTGCTCGGCCCCGCCCGCCAGCAGCACCGCGTCGAACGTCTGGGTCAGTTCCTCCGGCGAGACGGTTTCGCGGGCGAGGTTGCCCACCTTCGACCCCTCGGGCAGGCTGCCGACCAGCACCCCCGTGCGGAAAGTGACGCCCTCGGCCTCCATCTGCACCACGCGGCGGTCGATCAGTTCCTTATCCAGCTTGAAGTCGGGGATGCCGTAACGCAGCAGGCCGCCCACCCGGTCATTCTTCTCGAACACAGTCACGTCATGGCCCGCCCGCGCAAGTTGCTGCGCCGCCGCGAGGCCCGCCGGGCCGGAGCCGATCACCGCGACCCGTTTGCCCGTCCGGAAGGGCGGCGGCTGGGGCGCCACCCAGCCCTCGCTCCAGGCCCGGTCGATGATCGCGCGCTCGATGGACTTGATGCCCACCGGCTCATCGGTGAGGTTGAGGGTGCAGGCGGCCTCACAGGGGGCCGGACAGATACGCCCGGTGAATTCCGGAAAGTTGTTGGTGGCGTGCAGCGCGTCGATGGCCGCGCGCCAGTCGTCCTGGTACACCAGGTCGTTCCAGTCGGGAATCAGGTTGTTGACCGGGCAGCCGTTGTTGCAAAACGGGATGCCGCAGTCCATGCAGCGCGCGCCCTGCACCCGTGCCTGCTCGACATTCAGTTCGAGGACGAATTCGTGGTAATGCTTCAGGCGCGCGTCAATCGGCTCGTATGTCTCCTTCACGCGCCGGTATTCCAGAAAGCCGGTGACTTTTCCCATTGATCTCTCCCCAGTCTTAACAGCGCAGTTCCCGATCAATTCGCTCAGCGGAGCACGGTGGGCGCGGCGCGCGTCTCGTCGGGTTCGGGGTGGCTGGCCCCGGCCCCCAGGTCCCCCAGGGCGCGCTCGTACTCGCGCGGGAAGACCTTGACGAATTTCGGCAGCGCGGCGTCCCAGTGGTCGAGCAGTTCGCGGGCACGCAGCGAGCCGGTCCACATGTGGTGGTCTTCGAGCAGTTGGCGGAGCTGCGCCTCGTCGGTCTGCCCCCGGTGCCAGAAGCGTTGCGGGATGCTGGCTTCCTGCTCGCCCGAGGGCACCACCCGGTCGAGCGTGACCATCGCGGGGTTGCAGCGGCTGGCGAACTGGCCGTCCTCGTCGTACACGTAGGCGATGCCGCCCGACATGCCCGCCGCGAAGTTGCGGCCCGTCTTGCCCAGCACGGCGACCGTGCCGCCGGTCATGTACTCGCAGCCGTGGTCGCCGGTACCCTCGACGACCGCCGTCGCGCCGGAGAGCCGCACCGCGAACCGCTCACCCGCCACGCCGCGCAGGAAAGCCTCGCCCGAGGTCGCCCCGTACAGCACGGTATTCCCCACGATGATGTTCCTGGTCGCGTCGCCCCGGAAGTCGATGCTGGGCCGCACGATGACCCGGCCGCCCGACAGGCCCTTGCCGGTGTAGTCGTTCGCGTCCCCGATCAGGTACAGCGTGATGCCCTTCGCCAGGAACGCGCCGAAGCTCTGGCCGCCGTTGCCCTCCATCTGGATGAAGATGGTGTTGTCGGGGAGGCCGTCCGGGTGGCGGCGGATCAGTTCGCCGGAGAGCATCGCGCCGACCGTGCGGTTCACGTTCCTGGCCGTCTCCAGCACCTTGACCTTCTCGCCGCGCTCCAGGGCCGGGCGGCACTTCTCGATCAGGGTCATGTCCAGCGCCCCGTGCAGGCCGTGGTCCTGCTGGCCGAAATGCCGCCGCGCGAGGCCAGACGGTTCGGCCCGGTAGAAGAGGCGGCTGAAGTCGAGGCCCCGCGCCTTCCAGTGTTCGATGCCCTTTCGGGTATCGAGCAGGTCGCTGCGCCCGATCAGGTCGTCGAAGCGGCGGATGCCGAGCGCCGCCATGATCTCGCGCACTTCCTCGGCCACGAAGAAGAAGAAGTTGATGACGTGTTCGGGCTTGCCCGCGAACCGCTGGCGCAGCACCGGGTCCTGGGTCGCCACACCCACCGGGCAGGTGTTCAGGTGGCACTTGCGCATCATGATGCAGCCCTCGGCCACCAGCGGTGCGGTGGCAAAGCCGAATTCGTCCGCCCCCAGCAGCGCCCCGATCACCACGTCGCGCCCGGTCTTCATCTGGCCGTCGGCCTGCACGCGGATGCGGTCGCGCAGGCGGTTCAGCACCAGCGTCTGCTGCGTCTCGGCCAGGCCCAGTTCCCAGGGCGACCCGGCGTGCTTGATGGAGGACCAGGGCGAAGCCCCTGTGCCGCCGTCATGGCCCGCGATCACCACATGGTCCGCCTTTGCTTTCGCCACGCCCGCCGCGACCGTGCCGACGCCCACTTCCGACACCAGCTTCACCGAAATGTCGGCCTGTGGATTGACGTTCTTGAGGTCGTGGATCAGTTGCGCGAGGTCCTCGATGGAGTAGATGTCGTGGTGCGGGGGAGGAGAGATCAGGCCCACGCCGGGGACCGAGTGGCGCAGATAGGCGATGTAGTCGGTGACCTTGCCGCCCGGAAGCTGCCCGCCCTCGCCGGGCTTGGCGCCCTGGGCCATCTTGATCTGAATCTGGTCGGCGGACACCAGATACTCGGTCGTGACCCCGAAGCGGCCCGACGCGACCTGCTTGATCTTCGAGCGCAGCGAGTCGCCTTCCTGAAGCTCGTAGTCTGCCGGGGCCTCGATGCGCCCCTCGCCCAGCAGGTCACTCAGCCGGGTGCCCGCCCGGGTCTGCTGGCCCTGCATCTCGCCCCGGTAACGCGCCGGGTCCTCGCCGCCCTCGCCGGTGTTCGACTTGCCGCCGATGCGGTTCATCGCGACGGCGAGCGTCGTGTGCGCCTCGGTGCTGATCGACCCCAGGGACATCGCGCCCGTCGCAAAGCGCTTGACGATCTCGGCGGCGGGTTCGACTTCCTCCAGCGGGATGGCCTTCTCGGGGTCCATCTTCAGCTCGAAGAGGCCGCGCAGCGTCATGTGGCGGCGGGACTGGTCGTTGATGAGGCGGGCGTACTCGCGGTACGTCTCGAACCGGCCCGAGCGCGCCGCGTGCTGGAGCTTGGCGACCGCGTCGGGCGTCCACATGTGCTCCTCACCCTGCGCCCGCCAGGCGTACTCGCCGCCCACGTCCAGCCTCTGCGCGAGCTGGGGATCGTCGCTGAAGGCCGCGCGGTGGAGGCGCAGCGCCTCTTCGGCCACCTCGAACACACCGATGCCGCCCACCTGGGTCGAGGTCCCCCGGAAGAACTTCTGCACCAGGTCCTCGCTCAGCCCGATGGCCTCGAAAATCTGGGCACCGCAGTACGACATATAGGTGCTGATGCCCATCTTCGACATGATCTTGGACAGGCCCTTGCCGATGCCCTTGATGTAGTTGGCGCTGGCCTTTTCGGGCTGTTCCGGGTACAGCGCCGCCAGCGTCTCCAGCGCGAGGTAGGGGTGGACCGCCTCCGCCCCGTAGCCCGCCAGCACCGCGAAGTGATGCACTTCCCGTGCCGAACCCGTTTCGACCACCAGGCCCGCCGTCGTCCGCAGCCCTTCACGGACGAGGTGCTGATGGACCGCCGACAGTGCCAGCGGGGCCGGGATGGCGACGTGGTCGCGGTCCACCGCGCGGTCGGTCAGGATCAGGATGTTGTGGCCGCTGCGGATCGCGTCCACCGCATGCGCGCACAGTGAGGCGAGCTGGGCCTCCACGCCCTCGTGGCCCCAGGCCGCCGGGTAGCAGATACCGAGTTCGTAGGGCCGGAACTTGTCCCCCGTCTGCCGCCCGATGCCGCGCAGCCGCGCCATGTCCGCGAAGTCGAGGACCGGCTGCGCCACCTCCAGCCGCATCGGCGGGTTGACCGCGTTGATGTCGAGCAGGTTGGGGCGCGGGCCGATAAAGGACACCAGCGACATCACGACTGCTTCGCGGATCGGGTCGATGGGCGGGTTGGTGACCTGCGCGAAGAGCTGGCGGAAGTAGTTGTAGAGCGGCTTGTTCTTGCCCGACAGCACCGCCAGCGGCGAGTCGTTGCCCATCGAGCCGACGCCTTCCTCGCCCGCAGCGGCGAGGGGACTCAGCAGGAACTTCAGGTCTTCCTGCGTGTAGCCGAAGGCCTGCTGGCGGTCGAGCAGCGACTCGCGGAACGCCGGGACTTCGCCGTCTGCCGCCAGTTCGTCCAGCTTGACCCGCACGTTCTCGATCCACTGCCGGTAGGGCTTGGCCGAGGCGTAGCGGCTCCGCAGTTCCTCGTCGTCGACGATGCGCCCCTCGTCGAGGTCGAGCAGGAACATCCGGCCCGGCTGGAGCCGCCACTTCTTCACGATCTTGTGCTCGGGAATCGGCAGCACGCCCGACTCCGAGGCCAGCACCACCAGATCGTCCTTCGTGACGATGTAGCGGGCGGGACGCAGGCCGTTGCGGTCCAGGGTCGCGCCGATCTGGCGCCCGTCGGTGAACACCATCGCGGCCGGGCCGTCCCAGGGCTCCATCATCGCCGCGTGGTACTCGTAAAAGGCGCGGCGGCGCTCGTCCATCTGGTCGTGCTGCTCCCAGGCTTCCGGAATCAGCATCATCATCGCGTGCGCGAGCGGATAGCCCGCCATCGTCAGCAGTTCGAGCGCGTTGTCGAAGGTGGCGGTGTCCGACTGCCCGCGCAGGCTGATGGGGTAGAGCTTCTGCAGGTCGTCGCCCAGCACCGGGGACTTCATCACGCCCTCGCGCGCCCGCATCCAGTTGAAGTTGCCCTTGACAGTGTTGATCTCGCCGTTGTGCGCCACCATGCGGTAGGGGTGCGCGAGGTACCACTCGGGGAAGGTGTTGGTCGAGAACCGCTGGTGGACCAGGGCGAGGGCCGACACCACCGAGGGGTCTTGCAGGTCGAGGTAATACTCCCCGACCTGACCCGCGAGCAGCAGACCCTTGTAGATCACCGTGCGGCAGGACATGGAGGGCACGTAGTACTCACGCCCATGTGTGAGCTTGAGGCGCAGGATCGCCAGCGACGCCCGCTTGCGGATCACGTACAGCTTGCGTTCCAGCGCGTCGGGCACCAGGATATCCGGCCCGTGGCCGATGAACACCTGACGGATCACCGGCTCCTTGGCGCGCACCGCCGGGGACATCGGCATCTCACGGCTGACCGGCACGTCGCGCCAGCCCAGCAGCACCTGCCCCTCGGCCCGGATCGCGCGCTCCAGTTCCTGCTCGCACGCCAGGCGCGAGGCGTGTTCCTTGGGCAGAAAGATCATCCCGACGCCGTAGTCGCCGGGCGGCGGCAGGGTCACGCCCTGTCTCGCCATCTCGGCGCGGTAGAACTCATCGGGAATCTGAATCAGGATGCCCGCACCGTCACCCATCAGTTCGTCGGCCCCGACCGCCCCACGGTGGTCGAGGTTCTCCAGAATCCCCAGGCCCTGCGTGACGATGTCATGGGTCTTGTGGCCCTTCAGGTGGGCGACGAAGCCGACACCGCAAGCGTCGTGTTCGTGTTCGTGCTGGTACAGGCCCTGCTGGCTGAGCGCCTCGGTTTCCTGGGGGGAAGGCAGGTGCAGTTCGTTGTGATCCATCGGGCACTCCTCTCTCGGCCTGCGCCAGGCGGTGCAGGTTTAGAGAGTACAGAGATTGCATAAATACGCGGCCCAGTTGTCCATGTGTGCCGCGTCTGACCGCAGCGCGGTCCTATCGCCGGGGGCCTTATTCGCACAGACGCATTTTCTTGCCTAGATCAGAGGATGACCGGAGGAACGAGGTGTGATTCAGACAGAGCAAGATCAGCCCGGACGGACAGAGGTCCAGGCAACCAGCCAGAACCAGCAGGGCCGACTCCGCCCGGGATGAAGCAACAGGGCAGCGCCGAGCTGGACGCTGGTTTTTAGGGCCGGTCGGGGGCCGCTCGGCCTCAAGCCAGGCGGCAACGCGGGACGCTGCCAGGCCGTACGTTCCCGCCCCCACCGCTGCCGGGAAGGGCGGCGGGCCGGGCGTTCACATCTCCGCGCGTTCCCCGGCGTTCAGGTGGTCGAGGCCCGCCTGTATGGCCTTGCGGTGGTGCCGGGTGTGCCAGGTGGCCATCCGCAGCCAGTCGAGGGCATCGATCTTCCCCATGAACGGGTGGAAAAAGGTCCGGTCCGGGTTGGGATCGGCGCGGACACCCGCCAGCAGGGCGGAGGCCGCGGCGTGGCGGGTCAGCAGCGTATCGAGCGCCTCCCCCGCGCCGGGTTCCGTCCCGGGCGGGGCGAGACGCTTCCCGTTCTCCGTTTGCCCGGGTTGCTGCGGGGCCTCCCGGAGGGGCCGGTCCGACAGCAGCAGCCGCACGAGTTTGCCGGTCCCCTCGTTGACCAGGATGGCGTGCTCCGCTTCCTGCGCGGGCGTCCAGTCCCGGCCAGGCATCCGCGTGCTCCAGTGGGGTGCCGCCGCGCGGATAGTCTCCTCCAGGGCGGCGAGTTCGCGGTCCAGTTGCAGGGCGACGACTTCCGGTGTGGGGTAGACAGCCTGGAGCGCCGCGAGCTGCTCCTCCGGGGTGCGTGGGGTCATGGGTCAAGTGTACGGGACGGTTCGGATTTTGCCCGGAGCCGATGGCTTGGGAGCCGTGACCACGGGAGTCCCCTTACCGCCTCTTCGGAGAAAGGCGGGCGACACCGTGGGCACCCACGCCGCTTCGGTGCGTCAGCCGGAGCATAGGCTGTCGAGCCTGCCCCTCAAGTCGCGGGCCCCCTTGACAAATGGTGACCAGCATGACCATACTCAGCCATCTACAGTGACAACGATTGCAACTGCGAATAGGCGGTTGAAGCTGCGAGCAATCCACCCTCACCTTTTCTTTCCGAAAGGCTGCGAACGATTGCATGACGACGCTTGAAGAAGTGGCCAGACTGGCTGCGGTTTCTCCGTCCACCGTTTCAAGGGCGCTGGCGCGTCCGGACATGGTGGCTCAGGAAACCCGCGACCGGGTGCTGGACGCCGTGCGGCAGACCGGCTACCGCCCGAACGCGCTGGCCCGCAGCCTGCGCCAGCAGGAAAGTCGCAACCTGGGCCTGGTGATCACCGATCTGAACCCGTTTCACGCCACACTCGCCAAAGGCGTGCAGGACGCCGCGGAACAGTACGACCTGAACGTCATCCTGTTCACGAGTGACGAGTCGGAACGCAAGGAGCGCCGGGCCCTGGAAACGCTCCGCAGCCACATGCCGCAGGGGTTGATCCTGATTCCGACGGCCCACACCCGGGAACATCAGGCTCTGCTCCAGGGCCTCCCGGTGGTGGAACTGGACCGGGTGAGCGGGATCAGCGAAGCCCACAGCGTGCAGGTGGACAACGTGGGCAGCGCCCGCAGCGCCGTCCAGCACCTCACCGAACTCGGTCACCGCCGCATCGGGGGAATCTTCGGCCATCAGACGGTCAGTACCGCGACGGGCCGGTTGCAGGGCTACAAGGACGCGCTGCGCGGCGCCGCGATCCCCTTCGACCCGGCGCTGGTGCAATTTGGCGATTACCGGGAAGCCAGTGGGCATGAGGCCGCGCTGCACCTCCTGAGCCTCCCGGCCAACGTCCGGCCCACGGCCCTCTTCGTGAGCAGTCACGAGATGACGGTCGGCGCGGTTCTGGCCGTGCGGGAACTGGGGGTACGCATTCCCCACGACGTTTCGGTGGTGGGCTTCGACGACTCCAGGCTGATGCAGATTCTGGAGCCGCCCATGACCGTGATTGCCCAGCCGACCTATGACCTGGGACAGGCCGCCTGCCATACCCTCGTCTCCCTGGTCAGGCGCCGGGCCGAAGCCTCCGTTGCCGGTACCGCCACGGAACCCGGGAAAAAGGTCCTGCTTCCCGCGCCCCTGATCGTGCGTCATTCCACCGGGCCTCCCTGTGACGTCACCACCCCGCCTTCCCTCGAACTTTCAACATGAACTGGAGAGATGCGCACCCGTGAAAGGAGGTCGCCTGGAGTGCAAACGATTGCAGCCCTATAAGTCGTCGTTCTTCGCTTGAAAAGCCGGGAGAGGAGATTTCAACATGAAAAAAATTGCTGCCCTGACCCTGATGGCTCTTGCCTCCGCCGCCCTCGCTCAGAATGTCCGGATCGTCGTGGTCACGCACGGGCAGGCCTCCGACCCGTTCTGGTCGGTGGTGAAAAACGGCGTGGATCAGGCGGCCAGGGACATGAACGCCAAGGTCGAGTACCGCTCGCCGCAGACTTTCGACATGGTGCAGATGAGCCAACTGATCAACGCGGCCGTGGCGAGCAAGCCGGACGGCATCGTGGTGTCGATCCCCGACGCGGCGGCCCTCAGCAAGGCCATCACGGCGGCGACCAAAGCCGGAATTCCGGTCGTGAGCATCAACTCGGGGGCGGACGTGTTCAAGAAGCTCGGCGTGCTGATGCACGTCGGCCAGGAAGAATTCGCGGCGGGGCGGGGGGCAGGCGCGCGGATGAAGGCCCTCGGCGTCAAGAACCCCATCTGCCTGAACCACGAGGTCGGGAACGCCGGGCTGGACCAGCGCTGCGCGGGCTTCTCGGAGGGCTTCGGCAAGAAGGTGCCGGTGGTGGCCGTCAAGAACGACTTCACGGAAGTGCGCAACGCCGTGGCGAACTACCTGCAACGCAATCCCACGGTGGACGGCGTGATGGCCCTCGGCCCGGTCGGGGCGGAACCGGCCCTGCAAGCGGTCAATTCCAGCAAGCGCGACGTCAAGCTGGCGACCTTCGACCTGAGTTCGGCGGTGCTGAACGCCCTGCGCGACGGCAAGATGGCCTTCGCGGTGGACCAGCAGCAGTACCTCCAGGGCTACCTGCCGGTCGTGTTCCTGGCGAACTACAAACGCTACGGCCTGCTACCCGCCAACGACGTGATCGCCACCGGCCCCGGCTTCGTGACGTCCCAGAACGCGGCGCAGGTGATCGACCTGACGAAGCGCGGCATCCGCTGATCCCCGGCCTGCCTGGCGGACCGGAGCGCGAGAAGGAAACGCAACCATGTCGATGACACTCCGAGATGAAAGGCTCCGCAAAGTCAGCCTGTGGCGCCGTCTCCTCGTCCGGCCCGAGTTCGGCTCGCTGGCGGGCCTGCTGGTGGTGTTCGGCGTCTTCAGCCTCTTCGCGGGAAGTCAGGGGTTCCTGTCGGTCGCCGGGACCGTGAACTACCTGGAGGTGGCCGCGCAACTGGGGATCATCGCCGTCGCGGCGGCCCTGCTGATGATCGGGGGGGAATTCGACCTCTCCATCGGCAGTATGATCGGGCTGACCGGCATGATCGTCGGCCTCAGCACCGCGCAGTACGGCCTCCCGCTGTGGGCGGGCATCCTGCTGGCCTTCGTGGTCGCCGGGCTGCTCGGCGCGCTGAACGGCTGGGTCGTCCTCAAGACCGGCCTGCCGTCCTTCATCATCACGCTGGCGTCCCTCTTCATCCTGCGCGGTCTGACGGTCGGCGTGACGCTGCTGCTCACCAACAACACGCGCGTGTCCGGGGTGGAAGCCAGCGGCCTCAGCGCGGCCCTCTTTCAGAGCACGCCGCTGGGCCTGCCCGTCAGCGTGTGGTGGTGGCTGGGCCTGGGGCTGGTGATGAGCTTCGTCCTGCTGCGGACGCGCTTCGGCAACTGGATTTTCGCGGCGGGCGGCGATCCCCATGCCGCGCGGAACGTGGGGGTGCCGGTGGGCCGCGTCAAGATCACGCTGTTCGTGCTGACGGCCCTTTCTGCCGCGCTGCTCGCCACCATCCAGGTGCTGAACACCGGCTCGGCGGACGTGCTGCGCGGCACCGGCAAGGAGCTGGAGGCCATCGCCTCGGCCGTGATCGGCGGCTGCCTGCTGACCGGCGGGTACGGCAGCGTGATCGGCGCGATGCTGGGCGCGCTGATGCTGGGCATGGTGCAGCAGGGCCTCTTTTTCACCGGCATCGACACCAACTGGTTCCAAGTGTTCGTGGGCGGCCTGCTGCTGGCCGCCGTGGTCCTGAACAACTTCCTGCGCAAGAAAGCGATTGGCCGCTGATGACCAAGATGTCTGCTGTAGGCCGTCAGGGCATCCCCCTGATCGAACTCGACCACGTGGACAAGACCTTCGGCCCGGTGGTGGCGCTGCGGGACATCTCCCTGGGGGTGTATCCCGGCGAGGTCCACTGCCTGCTGGGGGACAACGGGGCCGGAAAGTCCACCCTGATCAAGACGCTTTCCGGTGTGCACCAGCCGAGCAGGGGAGAGCTGCGGATCGAGGGGAGAAAGGTCGTCTTCGAGAGTCCGCGCGACGCCATCAACGCCGGGGTGGCGACGGTGTATCAGGACCTCGCCATGCTCCCTTTGATGAGCATCGCCCGCAACTTCTTCCTGGGACGCGAGATCACGCGGCAGGTCGGGCCGTTTAAGGTCTTCGACATGGACACGGCCAGCCGCATCACCCGCGAGGAACTGCACAAGATCGGCATCGACCTGCGCGACCCGGACCAGGCCATCGGGACGCTCTCGGGCGGGGAGCGGCAGTCGGTCGCCATCGCCCGCGCGATCTACTTCGGCGCGAAGGTGCTGATCCTCGACGAGCCGACCTCGGCCCTGGGCGTGAAGGAAGCGGCGGTCGTGCTGAAATATGTCCTTCAGGCGCGTGCCCGCCACCTGGGCGTGATCTTCATCACCCACAATGTCCACCACGCCTGGGCGGTCGGGGACACCTTCACGGTGCTGAACCGGGGCCAGAGTTACGGCACCTTTGCCAAGGAGGCCACGAACCGTGAGGCCCTGCTGTCGATGATGGCGGGCGGCGAGGCGCTGGAGGAACTGTCGGTGGAACTGGGCGAGATCGCCCACACCGACCGGACGGCGGCGGCCCGGAGCGAGGCGGCTGCCGCCCGCGCGCTGCATGAAGGCGCTGTCCACCCCGGAGGACACGGATGATGCCCCCACAGCAAGACCTCCCCTGCGCCATGATCGGCGCGGGCCGGATGGGTCAGGCCCATGCGGGGGTCCTCCGCACCCTGTCCGGCGTCCGCGTCACCTGGGTGATGGACGTGAGCGAGGAGAACGCCCGCCGGGTGGCCGGGCAACTGGGCGCGCAGTACAGCACGTCGCTGGACGAGGTCCTGGCCCAGCCGGACGTGTCGGCGGTCATCATCAGCACCCCGGCCCCCACCCACGCGGACGTGATCGAGCGCGCGGCGAAAGCCGGAAAAGCCATCTTCACCGAGAAACCGCTGGCGCAGAATCTCGCGGACGGGGTGCGGGCGGTGCAGGCGGTGGAGGCTGCCGGAGTCCCCGCGCAGGTCGCCTTCCAGCGCCGCTACGACCCGGCGTATGTGCAGGCCAAGCAGATGATCGACGCCGGGGAACTGGGGCGGTTGGAGGGGTTCCGCGCGGTGGGGCGTGACCCCGAACCCCCACCCATGGAGTACCTCGTGACGGCGGGCGGCCTGCTCGTGGACATGGGCGGGCACGACCTCGACCTCGCGCGCTTCCTGGTCGGGGAGGTGGAGGAGGTGCGGGCCATCGGCGGGGCGCTGGTGAACCCCGAACTCGCCCAGTACGGCGAACACGACACGGCGGTCGCCCTGCTGAAGTTCGAGAACGGCGCGCTGGGGACGCTGGAGGTCGGCCTGCGGACCAGCTACGGCTACGACATCCGCACCGAGGTGCTGGGGGAGAAGGGAAGGCTGCATATCGAGCGGGACCGGCGGCCTGACCTCACGGTGTACGACGCTCGCGGGGCGAACCATGACCGGCCCCGGCATTTCACTGAGCGGTTTCCGGAAGCGTATGCGGCGGAGATCACGGCCTTCGCGCAGGGTGTTCTGAGCGGCCTCCCCCTCACGCCCACCCCCCGCGACGCCCTGCTCTCGCTGCGCCTGGGTCTGGCCGCGCAGCACGCGCTGAACACCGGGGAAACCGTGCGGGTGGCGGACTTCGGGCGGGAGGAACTGGCGAAGCTGCCCCCCGCCCCGGCGGAAATCCCGGCAGGAGGTGGACGGTGAACAAGGAACGTGACACCCAGCGCCTGACCGTGGCCCAGGCCACCCTGAAGTTCCTCGCCGCGCAGTATTCAGAACGGGACGGGCAGCGGCAGCGGCTGATTCCCGGCGTCTGGGGCATCTTTGGGCATGGCAACGTCGCCGGGCTGGGCCAGGCGCTCGAAGAGTACGGGGACGAACTGGGCCTGCCCACCTATCGCCCCCAGAACGAGCAGGGCATGGTGCATGTGGCCGCCGCCTACGCCCGCCACAGGAACCGCCTGGCGACCTTCGCCTGCACCGCCAGCGTCGGCCCCGGCAGCACGAACATGATCACCGGGGCGGCCCTGGCGACGGTCAACCGCCTGCCGGTGCTGCTGCTGCCCAGCGACATCTTCGCCAACCGCATTCCCGACCCGGTGTTGCAACAGGTCGAACACTCCATTGAACACGACCTGTCCGCGAATGATTGCTTCCGCCCGGTGAGCCGCTTCTATACCCGGATTTCGCGCCCTGAACAGCTTCTTTCGGCGCTGCCGGAAGCGATGCGCGTGCTGACCGACCCCGCCGAAACCGGCGCGGTGGTCGTCAGCCTGCCGGAAGACGTGCAGGCCGAGGCGTACGACTGGCCCGCGAGCTTCTTCGACAAGCGCGTCTGGCATGTGCGCCGCCCCCCACCCGAACAGGTCTTGATCGAGCAGGCGGCGGAGCTGATCCGCCGGGCCGAGCGACCATTGATCGTGTGCGGCGGGGGCGTGATCTACAGCGGCGCGGAGGAGGCGCTGTCCCGGCTTGCGGACGAGTTGAACCTGCCTGTCTGCGAATCCCAGGCGGGGAAGGGGGCCCTGCCCTGGAACCATCCCCTCAATGTCGGCCCTATCGGCTCTATCGGAGGCCTCGCCGCCAACCGCCTGGCGCGGGAGGCTGACCTGGTGATCGCGGTCGGGACGCGGCTGGGGGACTTCGTGACCGCCAGCAAGACGGCCTTCCAGCAGCCGGACGTGCAGGTGATCGGGATCAACGTCGTTCCGATGGACGCGGCCAAACTCGGTGCCCTCAGCGTCGTCGCGGACGCGCGGGAAGCCCTGCGCGCCCTGCACGGGGCCCTGCGTGGCTGGCGTGCGCCGCAGGCCTACCGGGACGAGGTTTCCGAGCTGAAAACCGAATGGAACGCCGCCGTGGACGCGGCGCGTGCCGACACCGGCAGCACGCCGCCTGCCCAGGGGGCGGTGATCGGCGCGGTGAATGACGTTCTCGGGGGCCACGCCACGGTCGTCTGTGCCGCAGGCAGTATGCCCGGCGACCTCGTGCGGCTGTGGCGAGCCGAGGACCCGGGGGCGTACCACGTCGAGTACGGCTTCTCCTGCATGGGCTACGAGATTCCCGCCGGGCTGGGCATCCAGCTGGCCGAACCGGGCCGCCGCGTGGTGGTGATGATCGGGGACGGCAGCTACCTGATGATGAACAGCGAACTGGTTACGGCCGTCGCGGAGAACGTGAATCTGACGGTGGTGCTGGTGGACAACCGCGCCTTCATGAGCATTCGCGGCCTCCAGATGGAATGCGGTAGCCCCAGCTTCAACAACGAGTTGCGCCACCGCAACCCGGCGACCGGCCGCACCGATGGTCCAGTCGTTCAGCTCGACTTCGTGAAACACGCGCAAGGCCTGGGGGCGTCCGCCATGCGGGCGGAGACGCTGGACGAGCTGCGCGCGGCCCTGAATGATGCCGGGGCACAGGGGGGCGTCCACGTGATCGTCGTCCCGGTCAACCTGCGCGAGCGCGTGCCCGGCTTCGAGAGCTGGTGGGACGTGCCCATCGCGGAAGTGTCGGGGCAGGCCGGGGTCCGGCAGACCCGCGAACACTACGAGGAGAAAGTAGCGGACCAGGTGCGTTACTTCGCGCCGACCACCGTCAAGGAGAACGTGTGACTTCGACCATTCGATTTGGCAACGCGCCCTGCTCCTGGGGCACCATCGAGGGGTTTGGCGAGGGCGTCCCGCAGGCGCGGATGCTCGACGAACTGGTGGAGGCCGGGTACCAGGGCACCGAACTGGGCGACTGGGGCTACCTGCCCACCGACCGGGAAGAACTCCGCGCCGCGCTGCGTGAACGGAACCTCACGATGCTGGGGGCCTACGAGGGCGTGTTCCTGCGGGACGAGGCGGCCCACGCGGACGGCGAGGCCCGCGTCCTGCGGGTGGCCCGGCAACTCGCCGCCGTCTCCGACCTGGGCGACCCGGACTGGCAACCGCTGGTCGTGCTGGCCGATGAGCACAGCCGCGACCCCCGGCGGTTGCAGAACGCGGGCCGCATCCACCCAGAACTGGCGCTGGACGAGCGCGGATGGGAGACGTTCACGGCGGGAGCAGAACGCATCGCGCGGGCGGTGAAGGCCGAGACGGGCCTGCGGACGGTCTTCCACCACCACTGCGGCGGGTATATCGAAACCCCGGACGAGATCGCAACCTTCCTGAAGCGCACGGCCCCGGACCTGGTGGGCCTGGTGTTCGACACCGGTCATTACCTCTACGGCAGCGGCGGCAGCGACCCGCAGACCGTGCTGGAAGGCCTCGCCCGCTTCCGGGACCGCATCTGGTACGTGCACTTCAAGGACATGAGCGCCGAGGTGGCCGCCCGTGCCCGGCAGGCGGGCCTCACCTACCAGCAGGCGGTGGGGGCGGGGGTGTTTTGCGAACTCGGGCGCGGCGTGGTGCCGTTTCCTGCCGTCCTCGACGCGCTGCGCCAGAGCGGCTATCACGGCTGGATCACCGTCGAGCAGGATGTCCTGCCCGGCATGGGTGAACCGTTCGCCAGCGCCCGCGCCAACCGCGAGTACCTCCGTTCGCTGGAACTGACCACCAGCCGCCCTTGAAAGGAAATCTCCTATGACCCAGACGCAGACCCGGCTCCAGAACTTCGTGGGCGGCCACTGGGAACCCTCGCGGGCCGCAGAAGTACAGCCCGTGATCAACCCCGCCACCGCCCAGACCCTCGCGGACGTGCCGCTCACCACCGCGCAGGAGGTGGACCGCGCCGTTCAGGCCGCCGAGGCCGCCTTCCACGAGTGGCGCGAGGTGGCGGTCGGGGACCGCATCCAGCCCCTCTTCAAGCTCAAGGCGCTGATCGAGGAGCACATCGAGGACCTGGCCCGCACCATCACCGACGAGTGCGGCAAGACCCGGGCCGAGAGCATCGGCGAGATCCGGCGCGGCATCGAGAACATCGAGGTCGCCACCGGCATCCCGATGCTGATGCAGGGCTACAACAACGAGAACATCGCCAGCGGCATCGACGAACACATGTTCCGCCAGCCGCTGGGCGTGGTCGCCGCCATCACGCCCTTCAATTTCCCGGCGATGATCCCGCTGTGGTTCCTGCCGTACGCGGTCGCCACCGGGAACGCCTTTCTCCTCAAGCCTTCCGAACGGGTGCCGCTGACCACCGAGAAACTGTTCCGGCTGATCGAGCAGGCGGGCTTCCCGGCGGGCGTGTTGTCTCTGGTGAACGGCGGCAAGGACGTGGTGAACGCGCTGCTGGACCACCCGCAGGTTCGTGCCATCAGCTTTGTCGGCTCCACCCCCGTCGCCCGTTCTATCTATGAGCGCGGCGCGAAGAACGGCAAGCGGGTGCAGGCCCAGGGCGGCGCGAAGAACCCGGCGGTGATCCTCCCCGACGCCGACATGGAGATGGCCGCGACCATCCTGGCCGACAGCGCCTTCGGCTGCGCGGGGCAGCGGTGCCTGGCGACCAGTGTGGCGATCACGGTGGGGGGCGGCCGGAAGGCGTTCACCGACCTGATGGTGGACCTCGCGCAGAGCCGCCGGGTGGGCTACGGCTTCGACGAGGGCGTGCAGATGGGGCCAGTGATCAATGAGCAGAGCAAGGAGCGGGTGGAAGGGCTGATCGAAAAGGGCGTGCAGGAGGGCGCGCGGGCCATCGTGGACGGGCGGCAGGCGAAGGTGCCCGGTTACGAACAGGGGTACTTCGTGGGGCCGACGCTGCTGGAGAACGTGCCGCCGCAGGGGGAAATCGCCCGCACGGAAATCTTCGGCCCGGTGCTGAGCCTGATGCACGCCGCAAACGTGGACGAGGCCATCCGCTTGGTGAACGAGCGGGCCTTCGGCAACCAGGCCAGCCTCTTTACCGGCAGCGGCGCGGCGGCCCGCAAGTTCCGCCACGAGGTCCGCGCGGGGAATATCGGCATCAATATCGGCGTGGCCGCGCCCATCGCCTACTTCCCCTTCTCGGGCTGGGGCGATTCCTTCTTCGGGGACCTGCACGCGCAGGGGCGGCACGGCGTGGAGTTCTACACCGAGACGAAGGTGGTCGTCGAACGCTGGCCGCGCGAGTGGAGCCGCACGTTCTGAGGGATGGGCCAGGAGGGCTGAGGGTTGATTCATCGCAGGCCCCCTCGACCCTCACACATCCGAAAAGGGCATCATGACCGACACTAGACCTTCCCTCATCACCATCGGGCGCAGTTCCATCGATCTCTACTCTCAGGACATCGGCAAGCCGCTGCCGGAGGTGCGGACCATCGGGGCCTATCTGGGCGGCAGTCCCCTCAACATCGCCGTGGGCGCGGCCCGGCTGGGCGTGGACGCCGCCCTCGTGACTGCCGTGGGCGACGATCAGGTGGGCGACTTCATCCTGGCGGGCCTGGAACGCGAGGGCGTCCGCACCGCCTACATCCCCCGCAAGCCGGGCGCGCGCACCAGCGCGGTGATCCTGGCCGTCCAGCCTCCCGACCGCTTCCCCATCACCTTCTACCGCGACAACGCGGCGGACATTCAACTGAGCATCGACGACATCCAGGCCGTGCCCATCGAGGAGGCCCGCGCCCTGGTGGTGAACGGGACCGCGCTCTCCAAAGAGCCGGGGCGCAGCGCCACCCTCTCCGCCTGCGAGCGTGCCCACGCGGCGGGTGTGCCCGTGTACCTCGACCTGGACTTCCGCGCGAACCAGTGGCATGACGTGCGCGCCTTCGGGCTGAACATCCGCGCGCTGCTGCCGAACGTGGACGTGGTGATCGGCACCGAGGAGGAGATCAACGCGGCGATGCTCACCGACCCCGCCGACATCACCATCCGCCATGACCAGATGACGGCCCCCGAGATTCGTGGAGACGTGGCCGCGAACACTGCCGCGCTGCTGGCCCGCGTGTCCACCGTGGTCGTGAAGGAAGGCGAGCGCGGCTGCACTGTCCACCGGGCGGGGGAGGAGCCGCTCAGCGTCCCCGGCTTTCCGGTCGAGGTGCTCAGCGTGCTGGGGGCCGGGGACGCCTTCGCCGCCGGGTTGATCACCGGGCGTCTGCGCGGCTGGGACTGGTTCCGCAGCGCCCGCCTGGGGAACGCCTGCGGGGCCATCGTGGTGACCCGTATCGGCTGCGCCGACTTCACGCCGACCCAGGCCGAGGTGGACACCTTCGTGGAGGAGAAAGGAGGGTGGGCATGCCCTACGTCACCGACGCTCGCCCGCTGATTCAGGCCGCCTACCGGGAAGGTTCCGCCCTGCCCGCCTTCAACGTCTGCTCGCTGGAAATGGCGCGGGGCTGCGTGCTGGCCGCCCAGGAACTGAACCGCCCCATCCTGCTGCAAACCTACCCCGCCGATATCGAGCAGGCCAGCCCCCACGTCTTTGCGCAGATGACCCGCGCCCTGGCGGACGAGGTGAGCGTGCCGGTGGGCCTGCACCTCGACCACGGGCGGGACTTCGCCCAGGTCGTCGCCTGCCTGCGCGCCGGGTACTCCAGCGTGATGTTCGACGGCCAGGGCCTCCCCTTCGGGGAAGTGCTGGTCCAGACCCGCCATCTGGCCGAGATCGCCCACGCCGCCGGGGCCAGCCTGGAAGTCAGCGCCGAGAGCTTCGGCGTGCCGGGGGCCGAGGACAACGTGCTGGAAACCACCGATCCCCGCCACGCGGCCCAGGTGCGGGAGGCGGGCGCGGATATGGTGGCCTGCGCGGTCGGGAGCGAACACGGCCATGAGAGCCGTCTGGACCTGGCGTTGCTGCGCTCGGTGGCAGATGCAGTGAATGGACCGCTCGTGCTCCACGGTGGGAGCGGCATCCAGCCGGACGACCTGCGGGCGGCCCTCACCTGCGGCGTGGTGAAGGTCAACGTGGGGAGCGCCCTCTACCGCGCCGTGCTGGGCGCCTGGCGGGAAGCGGGCGCGGGCACGTCCCACCGCCAGGGCAGCACGCGGGTACGGGGGGCCGTGCGGGAGGTCGCCCGGACATACATCGAACGGCTGTCCCCCCAGCCCGGTCCCCAGACACTCATTCAGGAGCTTCAACCATGACCCAGTCCCCCGAGTTCACCGCTTCACCGATTCGTTTCGCCATCCTCGGCGCGGGCCGCATGGGCCTTGAGCATGGCCGCGCCCTCGTCGGCCTGCCGGAAGCGCAGGTCGTGGCCGTCGCGGACCCCATCGAGGAGGCCGCGCAGCGGGTGGCCCGGCTGACCCGCGCGGGGCGGACGTACAGCGATCCCCTGGACGCCATCCACGATCCCGAGGTGCAGGCGGTCATCATCGTGACGCCGACCCGCACGCACGCCGCCCTGATCGAGGCCGCCGCGAACGCCGGAAAGGCCATCTTCTGCGAGAAGCCGGTCGCCGCCGACCTCGCGGAAACCGAACGGGTGATGCGGATCGTGGAGGAACGGGGCGTCCCCTTCCAGATCGGTTTCCAGCGGCGCTTCGACGCGGGGTTCGCGCAGGCCAGGCAGCGCATCCTGGCGGGCGAACTGGGCACCGTCGAGCAGTTCAGCGCGACCGGGCGTGACCCCGCCCCGCCGTCCCTGGACTACCTGAAGGGCTCGGGCGGCATTTTCCTCGATCAGGCGATTCACGACCTGGACATCGCCCGCTTCCTGGTGGGCGAGGTGGAGGAGGTGACGGCCATCGGGGACGCGAAGGTGGACCCGGCCATCGGTGAGATCGGGGACGCCGACACGACCACCGCGCTGCTGAAGTTCGTGGGCGGGGCGCAGGGCGTCGTCCAGAACTCCCGCCGCGCCGTGTACGGTTACGACGTCCGCACCGAGGTTTTCGGCTCCGGGGGGAAACTGGTGCTGGAGGCGACCCCGAAAACGCCGCTGCTGCGCTACGGGGAAGGCGTCAGCATGGACCACTACCACTTCTTCATGGACCGCTTTCAGGACGCCTACCGCGCCGAGATCGCCGCTTTCGTGGCCTTCCTCCGCGCGGGCGAGGTGCCGCAACCCGGGCCGCGTGACGCCGTGGAGTCCCTGCGCCTGGCCCTGGCCTGCACCCGCAGCCTGCAAGAAGGCCGCCCGGTGCGCGTGGCCGAGGTGCAGGCGGGAGAGGCGGTGCCCTCGTGACCAACCACCTCCGCCCCGACGCGAGCGGGCAGGTGGGTGTCACGCCGGAAAGCGCCGGGTGGGAGTACCTGTCCTTCGGCGTGGTGCGCCTCACGCCGGGTCAGACGCACCAGGCGAACACGGGCGGAAACGAGGTGGCCCTGGTGCCCCAGGAGGGCAGGCTGCGCGTGGAGGCGGGCGGGCAGACTTTCGACCTCACCCGCCGGGACGTGTTCAGCGAGTTGCCGCACGTCCTGTACCTGCCGCCCGGCGTGGCCTACCGCGTGAGTGGTGAGGGCGTCTTCGCCTGGGGAGGCGCTCCGGCCAGTGGAGCATTGCCGCTGCGGCTGTTCCGCCCGGAGGAGATGCGGGTCGAGCTGCGCGGCGGGGCGAACGCGACCCGGCAGGTCAGCCATATCCTCGGCCCGGACCTGCCCGCCGAGCGCCTGCTGCTCTACGAGGTCTACACGCCCAGCGGGAACTGGAGCGGCTGGCCGCCCCACCGCCACGACGGGAGGCTGGGGTCTTTGTACATCGAGGAAACGTACCACTACCGCGTTTCACCGCCCCAGGGCTGGGCCGTCCACCGCAACTACAGCCCCGAAGACGGCGAGGACGAACTGCTGCTCGCCCGCGACGGCGACCTGATCCTCTCGCGCCGGGGCTATCACCCGGTCGCCGCCGCGCCGGGCAGCAACGTGTACTACCTCAACTTCATGGCCGGGGAGGCCCAGGGCGAGCAGCGCCGCCTCCCGCCGGTGGACGAGGCGCAGTGGGCCTGGATGCGGCAGGACTGGGCGGGACGGGCGATGCCGCTCCCTTTCCCCCCGCCGGGTCTGGAGGGGTAGGCCAGGGGAGACGGCGGTATATGCCAGACACCCCGGCTGGCTGTAGATCAGGCGCTCCACCCTGTCCTGACCGGTGGTGAAGACGGCGGTTGCCCGCGTGTTTTCAAGGTCCGGGGGGTTGTCCCGGGAGATGGGGAGGTTCCGCGTCTCGCTGTTCCACGGCACCGTGCAGCCTCTGCCCGATGTCGCGTAGCCGCGCGAGCTGTTGCCCCAGGGCAGGCACGCCCGCGAGGCTGTCCAGGTAGGTCCACAGGTAGGCGATCACCGCGTAGATGGTGCCCGGCTGCGCGCCCGGCAGCCGCACCGCCCGCACGATCACGAACCCCGCCAGGGCGATCAGGAACAGTTCCAGCACGCCCCAGCCCGTCGCCTCCACGTCGGAGAGGCGCACGCGCCAGGTGGCCAGCCGCCGGTAGTGCTCGCGCACCGCCCCGCCGCCCGGTCTGCCCAACACGTCCACCTCGCGTTCGAGTTCATCGTTGAGGCCCCGGTGGAGCGCCAGCGCGCGGCGGGCAAAGCGGCGGCTCACCAGTCCCACCGGCAGCAGCAGGGCCAGGCAGACCAGCCCGGTCAGCCGGTCGTACCCCAGGAGCATCGCGAGCGACCCGGCAAAGCCCACCAGCGCCCCGATCACGGCGGGCACGTCGCGCTCGAAGAAGTCCACGAACTCCCGCGCCAGCGCGCTTCTCGCCACGATCTGCGAGGTGGGGCGCCCCTGGCGGGCCTGGCCCAGCACGACCCGGGCGGCCACCTCCCCGTAAATCCGGGTGAAGGTGCGGGTGTCGAAACGCTGGCGGATCACCCCGGTGACGCTGTGCGCGAGCCAGATGCCCGCGAAGAGCGCGAGGCCCAGGAACGATCCCCGCAGCAACCCGTCGATGGCGCGGCCGGTGGCGAAGGGATACAGCAGGTTGAAGAGGTTTTCCAGCAGGGTCAGGGCGTACGTGAACAGGATGCGTGGCCGGTAGGCGCGGTAAAGCGTCCCCATCGTCCGCGCCAGGGTGGCCGTCATGGCGCGGGCCGGGTGGATGCCCGGCGGAAGGGAACGCCGCCCCCGCCCGGCGCAACAGGACCGATCTCCCTCACGAGGCGCCTCCCTTTCCTGGCACTGCCCTGGCCGCCCCACCGCCGGGGAGGACCCAGGGCCAGCCTTCCCGGGCTGAATCTGCCACCTCCCCCGTGACGTGCCCGTGACGCGCGCCGGGGAGGGACCCACCCCGCGCTTCACGAAAGGCCCCTTGGGGAAGAGGGTCGAGCGGTCAGAAAGGGCTTAGAGCATTTGTCAAAAAGAGTCCTTCTTTTTGACCGAGCGGAGCGAGCGAAATAAAGAGAGCGTTTGGGAGAATGGAGGTGTTGGAGGTGCCTTTCCTCCAGCACCGTAATTCGGACAAATGCTCTAAACTGATCCCAACTCTTCCGTGCGGGTGCCAGCGTGCCCCGGTCGCGTCGTCTGTCGAGGGGTGGTCGC
This sequence comes from Deinococcus metallilatus, assembly GCF_004758605.1. Lineage (NCBI taxonomy): Bacteria > Thermotogati > Deinococcota > Deinococci > Deinococcales > Deinococcaceae > Deinococcus > Deinococcus metallilatus. The sequence goes on along the minus strand of NZ_CP038510.1, from coordinate 659,624 downwards.
TTGAGAGCTCTCTGGCTGGCCCACAACCTGCCCCGCTCCGGTGGGAAGTTGCCGCGCCGGTGGGGCGCGCCGTGACCACTTCCCTGCGCCTGCTGGGGGCCGTGTGGGCCGAACAGGAGGCCCACGTCATCCCGTTTCTTCCCGACAAGCGCCATCAACTGCTGGCCTACCTCGCCTACTGCGGCGACTGGGTGGACCGCGATCACCCCACCTTTCTGTTCTGGCCGGACAGTCCGCCGCAGGTGGCGGGCGGCAATTTCCGCCAGCTCCTCGTCCGGGTCCGCGCGCTGACGTGTGCGGCTGGCCTGGAAATCGAGCGGCACCGGCTGCGCTGGCCGGTACAGACCGATGTGGCCGCCTTTCTGGAGGCGGTGGGCACTGGGCGCTGGGCCGAGGCGCTCGCCGGATACGGCGGTCCCCTGATGGACCGGCTGGAGGGCGACGAGCCGGGCGAATTCGCGGGCTGGCTGGGGTGCGAACGCGAGCGGCTGCGCGGCCTGTGGCGGACCGCCGTGCTGCGCCGCGCCGGGGAGCTGACCGAAGGAGGCGCGCACCTGGAGGCTACCGAACTGCTGGGCCAGTTGCTGGAAGCGGACGAGTTCGACGAGGCGGCGCTGCAAGCCCAGGTGGGGGCGCTGCTGCGCGCCGGGGGACGCGAGCGGGCCCGGCAGGCGTATGAGGCCTTTGTGGAGCGGCTGCGCGCGGAACTGGGCCTGGAGCCCACCGCCGAACTCGCCCAGTTGGGCCGGACCCTGAGCGCCCCCGCCGCGCTGCCGGAACCCGGGGCCACTCCGCCCCGCCCCGGCCCCTCCAGCGGGCCGCTGCCCCGGCCCACCACCTCGTTTGTGGGCCGGGACCTCGAACTCGCCGAGATTGCCCGGCTGCTCGCCCAGCCGGGGTGCCGGTTGCTGACCCTGACCGGCCCGGGGGGCATCGGCAAGACCCGGCTCGCCCTGGAGGCCGCCCGGGGGCTCGCGCCGCGCTTCCCGGACGGGGTCTTCTTCGTGCCGCTCGCGCCGCTGACCTCGGAGGCGCAGCTGACCGCCCGGGTGGCCGCGGGCCTGGGCCTGACGCCCCAGGGACAGGCCGATCCGCTGGACCAGCTGGTCCGCTGGCTCGGTGACCGGCAGGTGCTGCTGGTGCTCGACAACTTCGAACACCTGCTGGAGGCGGCAGGCGTCCCTCAGGCCCTCATCCGGCGCTGCCCGAACCTGCGCCTCCTGGTGACCTCGCGGGGGCGGCTCGGGGTCGAGGCCGAGTGGCTGCTGCCCCTCGCGGGGCTGGAGTACCCCGAGAGTCTGGGCCTCGGACCGACCCCCAACGCATACTTCGACGCCGTGCGGCTCTTCCTCGAACGGGCCCGGCAGGTGCGCCCGGACTTCGCGCCCGGCGAGGAGGAGTGGCCCCCCCTGCTCGGCATCTGCCAGCTGGTCGCGGGTTCACCCCTGGGGCTCGAACTCGCGGCAGGCTGGGTGCGGTGCCTGGGCCTGGCGGACATCGCCCGGGAGATCGGCGAGAACCTCGATTTCCTGAGCGCCGCCGGGAGCGACGCGGCGGGGCGGCACGCCAGCCTGCGGGCGGTGTTCGATCACTCCTGGCGGCTGCTCACCCCCGCCGAGGGAGCGGCGCTGCGCGCGCTGTCGGTCTTTCAGGGGGGCTTCCGGCTGGAGGCGGCGCGCCGGGTTTCGGGCGCGTCCCTGCCGGTCCTGGCGGCGCTGGTGGACAAGTCGCTGCTGCGCCGCAGCCACTCGGGGCGCTACGACCGCCACGCGCTGCTCCACCAGTACGCCCGAGAGAAGCTGGCCGAGCAGCCCGGAGAACAGCGGGCGGCGCGGGAGCGGCACGGGCGGTACTACCTCGCCCTGCTGGCCGAGCGGTCAGGGGAGATCGGGGGGCCGCAGGGGCAGGCGGCCCTCGCGGCGCTCGACGAGGAGTTCGGGAATATCCGCCTCGCCTGGCACTGGGGCGTGGAGGAAGCCCGGACAGGCCAGGTCTGGCGGGAGTGGCGGCGGGCCGCCGTGGGAGGCCTGCCCTATTTCAGCCTGCGCGCCCGCTACCAGGAGGGAGAAGCCCTCTACGGGGAGGCCGCCGCCGCCCTGGAGGAGGCCGGGCCCGAACACGGCGCCGCGCTGGGCGAGGTGCTGATTCCCCAGGCCTCGTTCACCATGCGCCTGGGGCGCTACGAGGAGGCCCGGTACCTGGGCGAGCGGGGCCTGGCGCTCGTGCTGCCGGACAGTCAGGAGGCCATCACGGGGCTCGGCGTTCTGGGGGCCGTCGAGGAGCGCACCGGGGCCTTTTCCCAGGCCGAGCGGCATTTCGGGGAGGCGCTGGTCCTCGCCGAGCGGCACGGCCGGGTGCCCGACCAGGCCACGCTCCGCTACAACCTGGCGAACGTCGCGCTGGGGCTGGGCGACTACGACCGGGCCGAGCGGCAGGTCGAGCGGTCGGTGGCCCTTTTCGCCGGGATCGGCCAGCGGCTCGGCCTGGTCTTCGGCCTGGACCTCCAGGGCTACGTCGCCCTGGGCCGGGGCCACCTCGATGACGCCGGGCGGGTCCTCACGCGCGGCCTGGCCCTCGCCCGGGAGCTCGGACTCCACCAGCGTGTGCCGGACTTCCTCCAGAACCTGGCCGAAGTGGCCTACGAGCGCGGGAACCTGGCGGAAGCCCGCCGCCTGGCGGAGGAGGGCCTCGCCCTGGCGCAGGCGGAAGGCCACCAGACGATGGAGATCAGCGCCCTCGCCCTCCTCGGGCGGGTGAGCGCGGCCGCAGGCGACGACCGGCAGGCGCGGGGCCACCTGCGGCGGTCCATCCGCCTCGCCTGGGTCAGCGGGGAGACGCCGCGGCTGCTCGTGGGCCTGGTCTACCTCGCGGAGTGGCGGCTCCGGCGGGGCGAGGTCCGCGAGGCGGTCCCCCTGCTCCTCGCGGCGGAGCGTCATCCTGCCGCCGAGCACCGGCTGAGGGCGCTGGCCCGGCGGCTGGGGCAGAACCTCGCGGGCCAGCTCGTGCCGGGCGAACTCGTGGAGGCTCCCGGCGATCCGGCGGGCCTGGAGACCCTCGTGACGCGGGCGCTCGCCGGGCTGGACCTGGCCCTCCCCACCGCGCCGGGGATGAGCCAGGACGGAGCGGCCGGGTGAGGCCGCGCGCCCGAAGCTGCGGGGTCACGCCGGGCCTTCGCCGGGTCCTGCTGCTCGCTGTTCTGGCGCTCTGCACCGGCGCGGCGGGAGCCCAGGCGCGCCCGAACGCGGGGCCGATCCGCGTTTCCGTGGCCGTGTACCTGCTCAGCCTGGGGCGGCTGGACACCGCGAACGGCACCTTCACCGCCGACTTCTACCTGAGTTTCCGCTGCGACCGCCCCTGCGACGCGGGCGACTTCGAGTTCATGAACGGCCGCGCGACAGTGCTGGACAAGCAGCTCGACCTGCCCACCCGCCAGGATTACCGGGTGTACGCCACGTTGCAGGGCAACTTCGACCTGCGCCGCTACCCCTTCGACCGCTACGACCTGAGCGTCGCCCTCGAACACAAGGCCTTGCCGGTCGAGCGCCTGGTCTACCTGCCCGACCGGACGCATTCCGGCATCGCGCAGGACGTGATCGTGACGGGTCTGGAACTGGTGCCCGGCTGGCACGCGCGGGTGGGCGAGCGGTACTACCCGACTTTCGACCAGACCTTCTCGCACTTCGTTTTCAGCGTCACGGTGCGGCGGGCCTTGCTGGCCGCGCTGCGGGGGTCCCTGCTGCCGAGCCTGATCATCACCCTGAGCGGGTTCGTCGCCCTGCTGCTCCACGCGCCGGACAAGGCCCAGGCCCGGACGGCGGCGATGGGGGCCGCCCTCGTCGCCGTCGTCTTGTTTCACCTCAACATGACCTCGTCGATCCCGCCGGTCGGCTACCTCACCTTTGCCGACCGCTTCTCGCTGATCAACTATTTCGCGCTGTTCCTGGGCCTGATCTCCTCGGTGTGGCTGCTGGTCGAGGACAGCCGCAAGGGCCGGGGCCGCGAGTGGATCGCGGCGCGCAGCGGGCGAATCTCCCACTTCTTCCTGGTGTTTATCCCGGTGCTCTGGCTGGCGCTGCACCTGCTCAACCTCGCGCTGTTCTGACCGGCCGCCGGGGGGTTCGTGAAGTGGGGCCCTCTTCCTGGCCGCGCCGCATCACGCGCGCGTCACGCTCCGTTTTGCACCCTTGAAGCCGGGGCGGGGACTCGCCCGGAAGGAGGGACAGAGGGTGCGCGGGGAAGGCGGCTCGTCGGGACGTTCAGGGGGCCGGGCCGGGCCTTCCGGCAGGTGGAGGTTGAGATGCACGCACGGGTCGTGACCGTTCAGATTCGTCCCGGCAAGATGAGCGGCGCTGTTCTCATCTACCGCGACGCGGTCTTGCCCCTGCTGGAGCGGCAGAAGGGCTTCAGCGGCGCGCGGCTGCTGACCGACCTCAGCACCGGCCGGGGCCTGCTGCTGACGCTGTGGGAGAGCGAGGCCGACATGCGGGCGGTCGAGGCCAGCGGGGTGTTTCAGGAAGAGATCGCCCGCTTCCAGCCGGTGCTGGGGGCGCCGCCCAGCCGCGACTACTACGAGGTCAGCGTGTCGAGCCAGGCAGGCCGCTGGGCCTGAAGCTCCCGGGGGAGGAGCCGGGATGAACCGGCCAGGGGCAGCCGTGGGGGCAGGTGTTCTGCCAGACGGGGAACCGCCCCACCTCTCCCTCACCTGGCCAGGAATGAAGGTCGCGTAGTCCTGGCGTCGGCCCTTCGCCTCTCATGCCGAAGCTGTCCGGAAAAGGAGCGCCGCCATGATCCGAGTCACCCGCGAGAAGAGCAGGTTCGGCCTGCCCCTGGCCCTGCTCACCCTGAGCGCCTGCGCGCCGGTCATGCAGCCGGGGGGGCAGGCCGTCATCCCGGTGCCCGACAACAGCTCGGCCGGGATCACGCCGGTGCCCTTTCCTCAGCCCATCCCCTTTCCCAACCCCAATCCGCAGCCTCCCGTCAACACCGTGAATTACGCCTGCGAGGGAGGCCAGAGCGTCACGGTGAGTTATGTCGGCGCGAACGTGGCGCAGGTGACGTGGCAGGGCACCACCTCTACCCTGAACCAGGCCCAGTCCGCCTCGGGCGTCCGCTACAGCAACGGGTTCTACACCTGGGTCACCAAGGGCAACCAGGGCTTCCTCACCCAGCCCGGCCTGACGCAGGACAGCATCATCGTCGCCAACAACTGCGTCGCGCGCCCCTCGTAACGGGAAGGCCACAGCCCATGCGACGTTTCCTCACCGGACTGCTGTTGACCGCTCTCGCCCCGCCCGCCCTCGCCCAGACGGGGACGCCCCAGGCGACCACCCTTCGCCTCTACACGCCCTTTCAGCCGGGCGGAGGCCTGCTGATCGGCGTGGCGGTCACCGGGCGGGCCAGCGGCTCGTGCTTTGCCGCCTCCGTCGCCACCTCCGCCCGGCCCGACGCCTACCGCTGCTCGGCGGGCAACGCCATCCTCGACCCCTGCTTCGCCTCCCTGGGCGACCGGGCGCCGCTGGCCTGCTCGCGTGACCCCTGGAGCGCGAATGCCGTCCTGCTCACCGTGAACAAGGCGCTCCCCTCCAACGCCAAGCTCGCCGCCGATCCCGACTATGCCCGCAGCATGCCCTGGGCGCTGGAACTGGCGAACGGGCAACGCTGCACCCTGCTGACGGGAGCCACGGCGCCGGTGGCCGGGCTGCGGATCAACTACGGCTGCCCGGACGGCGGGGTGGTGGCGGGCGGGATCGACCGGACGCTGCCCCTGTGGCGGGTGTTCTACCAGACCGGGAACCGCAGTCTCTCCTTAACGCAGGTGGGCGTGAACGTCGCCTGGTACTGAAAGGAGTGCGCATGAAGCTTCTTCTGGCCCCCACCGTTCTCGGCCTGCTCCTGCTGCTGGGGGCCTGTGCCCCGGCGGCGACCTCGGGCGGTACGGCCTCTCCGGCCAGTGTCCAGCCCGCGCCCAGCCGCTTCGTGCCCAAGACCATCCGGCTGGACCAGGAGGCCGACGGCAGCATCGTGGATCTGCGGGTGGGCGACACGCTGGAACTGAGCCTGCCCGGCAACCCCAGCACGGGCTATTCCTGGTCGCTGAGCCTGCCGCTGGGGCCGGGGCTGGAGCAGCTCGGTGCTGCGGGCTTCAGGCCGTCCTCGACCGGCCTGGGGGCGGGCGGCGCGGTGGTCTTGCGCTACCGCGCCGCCGCGCCCGGCCAGTTTCCGCTGTCGCTGACCTACAGCCGCCCGTTCGAAGCCCTGCCCCCCAACCCGCAGACCTTCGAGCTGTTCGTGTTCGTGCGGTAAGCAGAGACTTGCCGGGACGGCCGCCCCCGGCAACGCTGCCCCCTCTCCCTACGCGCATAAGGAGGAAGCAACGCGGAACGGAGCTTTTTACCGGAGGCCCGCCCGGTCGCCTTTCCCCTCTCATCTCGACCTCTTCAGGAGAATGGTATGAACAGACTGACCCTCAGCACGCTCGCCGGACTCGCCCTCACGTTCACGGCCTGCGGCCAGCTCCAGATGACGACCAACTACTCCGTGAACCTGACGGGCGGGACCAGCGGTGTCGCCCTCGGGACCGGCCAGGCCAACCTCACCCTCACGGGCCATACCCTCACGGTCCTGGGCACGTTCAACAACCTGACCACTGCGGCCACCGCAGCGCATCTCTATGGGCCGGGCGAGACGGAAAGCGCCGCCAGCGTGAGCCTGGCCCTGACCATCGACCAGGTGACCAACGGGGCCAGAAGTGGCCGGATCAGCGGGACCTTTACCCTCACCGACCAGCAGATCGCGTGGCTGAACAACCGGCAGATGTACGTGGACCTCCACGCGGGGACCACCCGGATCAGCGGCGTGGTCGAGCGGCTGCTGCAATAGCCCCGGTCCGGGGGCTTGACCCGGCAGAGAACCCGGGAGGGGCAGCTCACCCCAGCTCCTTCCGGGGTTCCGTGACGGCGGTCCCCTCCCCGGCGCCCCGGAGGTGCTGATGAAAAGACGCCTCTCTGTGCTGCTCGCCGCCCTGTCCCTGGGCCTGTCGGGGTGCGTCGTGCTGCTGGACAACCCCGGCTCGTGGGCCTACCGGGTCACCAATCCAAAGTTCACGCCCCTCCCCGGTGCCCGCGCCCTTTACGGAACGCGGAGCGGCTACGGCTACCAGATCGAGGTGCCCCGGAACTGGAACGGCCAGCTCGTGATGTATGCCCACGGCTTCGAGGGCTTCGGCCTCAAGTTGGAAGAAGTTCTCCCGCCCATCCGCGCCCACCTCATCGAGCGGGGCTACGCCTGGGCCGCTTCTACCTACAGCGTCAACGGCTGGGCGGTGCGCCAGGGGGCCGACGACCTCAACGATCTGCGCCAGTTCTTCGGGCAGGTGGTGGGAACACCCAAGCGCACCTTCCTCTACGGCCGCTCGATGGGCGGCAACATCGTCACCGACTCGCTCGAAACCCATCCGGAGGCCTACCAGGGCGCGCTGGCCGAGTGCGGGGCGCTGGTGGGGCTGGAAGTGTTCGACTACTTCCTGTCCTACCGCCTGGTGGGCGAGTACATCGCCGGGCAGAACTTCGGCCCGATGCTGCTCCCGGTTCTCGATCCACGCTTCCTGCTCACCACCTACCCGGAGGTCGTGCGGCCCCGGCTGGGGGTGCCGGGGAACTACACCGTGCTGGGGCGCCAGTTCGATTCGGTGCAGAAGTACCTCTCCGGCGGCCCCCGTCCCTTCCGGCAGCAGGGCCTGAACCTCCCGTTCGACCTGGACGCCAACTTCTATGAGGCAGGCTTCAGCACCAAATACACCGGCGTCGCCAATCTGGTGCCGGAAACGCAGGTGACGACCAACGTGGGGACGGTGTACCGCATCGACCCCGGGCTGGGTCTGGACGAGGTGACCCTGAACCGGGGGATTCAGAGAATCGCCGCCACCCCCGGAGCACGCGACCTGCCCAAACCGGCCATCTACGGCATTCCCAGCGGGAACATCACCGTGCCGCTGCTGACCCTGCACACGACCGGGGACCCCTTCGTGCCGATCTTCGTGGAGGCGAACTACCGCCGCAAGGTCGAGGCGGCCGGGAAAGGCGACCTGCTGGTGCAGCGGGCCATCCGGCGTCCCGGGCACTGCCAGTTCAGCCAGATCGAGGAAGAGGCCGCGTTTGACGACCTCACCGCCTGGGTGGCGGGCGGGCCGAAACCCGCCGGGGAGAATCTGACGGGCGACCTGACCGACGTGGGCCGCGCCTTCACCGAGCCGCTCCTGCCCGGTGATCCGGGAGGCCTATGAGCCGCGCCGCCCTGCCTGAATCCAGCTCATACCGGCTTGCTCTGACGCCAGAACATCCGGGCAGGACAGCGGAGGTTCCCCGTTGGCGGGAGGCTCAGGGGCGGCCCCTCTCCTCCAGAGCTTTGCCAGGCGCCTTTCTTATTGCAAACGCCGGAGGCTCACCCGCTCATGATCCACCGCCGCCAGCCGGTCGGTTCTTCTCGTTTCGCCCGGGTTCGTCTGCGACTCACCCGAAGTTCGTCTCAGGGGTGGGCTGATGGTCTGGCTGGGCGAAGGGCTGTTCGTCGCCCTGGCAGTGGCGCTGGCGCTCGGGGGGATGCTGCTGGTGCGCCGCTCGGTGCAACTTTCAGTGCTGGAGGAACACCGGGAGGTGGCGGGCTTCATCTACGCCATCATCGGCGTGGTCTATGCCGTGCTGCTGGCGTTCGTGGTCGCCCTGCTGTGGCAGGAGCAGCAAGAGGCCCGCGTGCGCGTCGAGCAGGAGGCCAACGCGATTGCCAGTCTCTACCGCGGCGCGCAGGCCTTCCCCCCGGCCTTCCAGACCGAGCTGAAGGGAGAACTGCGCGCCTATACCGAAGCCGTGCTGCGCGTGGAGTGGCCGGAGATGAGCGTGGGACAGACCAGCCTCGAAACGTGGGGACGGTACAACCGGCTCTGGCAGACCTATCTGGGCTTCCGACCCCGGAACGCCTACGAGAGCTTCTGGTACACCCAGGCCCTGACCAACCTGTACACCCTGGGGGATGCGCGGCGGCTGCGCCTGCTGAGCGGCCGGATCCACCTGCCCGGCCTGATGTGGGGCGTGTTGTGGGGTGGGGGCGTGATCACCATCGCCTTCGCGTACTTCTTCGGGGTCCGGAACGTGCGGTCGCAGGCCCTGATGGTTGCGGCGCTCTCGGCGACCATCGCGCTGATCCTGTTCCTGGCGATGGCCCTCGACCGGTCCTTTACCGGGGCGATCCAGGTCGGCCCCGAGGCCTTCGAGCAGGTGCTGTTCATTCTGAATAATTCGGCGTCCTCCACCCCGCCGTGAGGTTCTGGTGGGTCAGTTGGTACGAACATAGGATTTCATCGGACCACCTGAAGGGTGGAGGCGCCAGAACCGCCCAAAGGATGTCCTCTTGCACGAGCCCGCTGTCGGCGGGCTCGTCGTTTTCCTCCCCAGATGAAGGGTGTGGGGTGACTGTTCCACCCTCGTGCACTGGCTTCCAACCCCTTGATCACCTGTGCTGCACTGGTGGGACAGTGGCCTGCGAGGGCACGCCGAACCAGGATGCGCTGAATGGACTCGGCCATGTTCAGCCAGCTTCCCGCCACCGGGGTGTACAGCGGCATGGCATCATGCCGCATCAATCAGCACACCAGGTCCGGCGTCTTGTGCCCGGTGAGGTTGTCCAAGACCAGCAACAGGCGGAGTGGGGCAAGACCTCCAGCAACGTGAACTTCACGCTCAACCCCTCTTGCCAGCGTTCCCATGCCATACGATTTTGTGCCGGTGGCAACACTGTTGCCACCGGGAGCGTCGCCAAGACTTCGGTCAGGGTTTGCTGCATCCAGGGGTGGAGTACAGCATTGGTGCAACTCGTGCGGTGAATCTGCTGGCCGAGGAGGCGGGGCTCCTGCGGGGCCCCCCCGGCACGGCGGTCCTGCTGATTCGCCGGACGGCGTTCAGTGGGGAGCGGCGGGTCAGCTACGTGAACTCCTGGGTGAGGAGTGACCGCTTCCGGTTCCAGGCCTCGTTCGTGCCCTGAACTGGGGAACAAAGCGCCTGGGCCTACCCCGGTTGTGCGGGTCACCCTCACAAGCTCTTGGACCACCTGCGGTCCAGCCTTGAACCGCGGATTCAGGGGAAATTGGGCGAGGATATGGAGGTGGAGGTGGTCGCCGCGCGGCAGGTGGACATGCGCCTGAACAACGTCGAGCCCAGGGGCAGTGCCCCAGACTGGAAGGCGTCGCTGGGGGAAGCGATCGAGGACGCGCTGGCCAAAGTTGATCCGGAGGACTTCCTCACGCCATGGGGGAACACGAGGCGGCGACAGGTGTAGCCCCGCGCGCCTCACTGCCTCAGCGCCTCCCGAACCGCCCGCCGGACGTTCTCCAGCGACCCGGCCACCGAACTGTCTTCCGTCCACGGGACCGGCTGACCGTTCACCGTGAAGGACGGTGTGCCCGGCAACCCCAGGGTGTTCCCGGCCTTGACGTTGGCCCGCACCACCTGGCGAGGTTCTGGTGAGGCCAGGCACGCCTCGAAGGCGGGCAGGGGCACCCCCACCTCCTGCGCCAGCCGCACAAAGACGGCGGAAGGGTCGTCCTCTCCGGCCCAGGTGTCCTGCTGCGCAAACAGCTCGTCGTGATAGGCCCAGAACTTCCCCGCCCGCCCCGCGCAACGTGCCGCCACCGCCGCGTCCTCGGCGTTCGGGTGAAAGGGCAGGGGGAAATCGGCGAACACCATCTTCACCTGGCCAGCCCGCAGCTCGTCCCGCAGAAACCTCGCCCGCTCCGAGGTGGCGAAGGCCTGGCAGCCGGGACATTGGAAGTCCCCATACTCGGTGACGGTGACGGGCGCGTCCGCCCGGCCGTAAAAGTACTGCCCCTGCGGCGTGACGCCCTGCTCCAGCCCGAGGGTGGCCGCGTGGGAGGTGCGGTCGAACCACCAGCCCAGGCCGATCAGCGCGAGCACCGCCAGTGCGGCCGTGATCCCCAGCCCGACCCAGAACTTCCGGGCGCGGGAGGGCCGGACCACGGCCACCGGCACCCCGCGCTCGTCCTGAGGGCCGCCGTTTCCCGGAGGGTGATCCGGAGTGGAGACGCGCCGGACGAGACCCTTGAACCAGGTCGCGGTCAGCAGGCCCAGCACTCCGGCGAGACTGGTGAGCCCCTCACCCAGCACGTTCACGAAGGTGACCGGTGTGGAGGGCGTCAGCAGGGTGAAGAGACTCAGGGCCGAGAGGCCCTGGACGACCTGAAGGAAGGTGAGCCAGGCGAGGACCCTCTGGCTCCGCTCCTCGGGCACCCCGCCCTGCTGGCCCGTCAGCGCCTGCGTCGCGTCGGCCAGCCATTCGCGCACGGCCTGGGTGAGGGCGGTGAGGATCAGCCAGGGAATCAGCGCGAGGAGCAGCAGGCCGATCAGCGGCAGGGGTCGCTGTTCGGCCCCGGGGAGGAAGGAGGTGATGGCGAGCACCCCGGCGGTGATCACGGGATTGAAGCGCAACCAGGACCAGGCCCGGTCTGCCTGGCGGGCCCGCTCGGGCAGGACCTGCCCCTGCCCCTTCGCCAGCGCCTGGACCCACTCCCGGAGGGTCCACAGCGCCCAGGCGACCAGGATCCCGTCGGTCAGCCAGGTGAGGGCGGTGCCGAAGTTGCCCTCCCCGCCCTGCCGAAAGGCACCGACCAGGGCACCCAGGAGGGTGACGGACAGCAGCAGGCTGAGGCTCAGCAGGACCCGGGTGAGATGGCGCGACGTGGGCAAGCTCATCCTCTTAACATTTCATAGGGAAGGAGCGGTCGGGAGAAGAAATGAGGCCTTGATGCGGGAGGAGCGCGTCCCCTCGAGGTGAGCGGACAGACCTTCACGGTGGGCAAGGGCCTAGCTGCACTGGGTGTGCCGCTGGGGCGAGCATCGGCGGGACGGGAGCATAGTCTGTTCTGGGAGTGGCGAGGATCGGTTCCGCTGCTCGAGGGGTTTGCTGGCTGCCGCCTGTTCACCCCCTGGATGCCGTTTTTCCGGGCGTCGACTGTGGCCGAAGTCAGGCGGCAGTGAGAAGCCGCGCCCCCACAAGCCACCGCGTCTCACCGAACGGGCCGCTTCAGACGTGGGGTCGTCAGCACTGTCCCGGCGGTGCCCGTTCCGGAAGCAGCCGGGGCTGGTTGTCCTCCACGGCCACTTCCCCTCAGAAGCACCCCCGCGAAGCCGAGGAGCAGGATGTCCTGCGCGACACTTAACGGAATCGGCGGGAAGTTCGAGAACCGCAGGGTGAAGTCGTGCATGGCATGGAGAGCCATCAACACCCACAGGGCGTTCGTCCGGAACCGCAGCGCCCCGTAGGCCAGCCCGAAGCAGCATGCCCCGACGGCCTGGGCGAGGACGATGGGTGGATCGCGGTACAGCACGTTCCCGAGGTGCATTGCCCCGAACAGCAACGCCGACACGAGCACCGCGCGCGTCTCGCCGCAGGGGCGGAGCACGCGCAGCAGCACGCCCCTGGCCCAGAGTTCCTCGTAGAATCCCGTGAGGGCGTATCCCACGGCCAGGTACACGGCCGCCCAGAGGGGGAGCGGCTTCACGCCGTGCAGGAACGGGACGATGAGCACCAGCACGGCCGGGAGGGCGAACAGGTGGAGGTGACGCCACTCCTGAGGACCGCTCAGGCCGAGGTCCCGCCACCAGCGCAGGGTCGTCACGAACACGGTCGCCAGTCCCGTCATCACGCCCAGAGCCACGAAGGACGCATCCATCGGGGGCAGGAAGCGGGTGGCGATCCAGCCGACCAGACCGGACGCGGCCATGCTCGCGGCGGTCAGCAGGGAGGCCGCCAGAACGGGACGAGGGGTCGGAAGGGTGGGCGGGTCGGAATGTGGCGTGGCGAGGCGGATGTTCCGGCGGTGGTGGCGCTGGGTCATGGGGATCTCCTCCCGAGTGGGCGTGAACGGGTCGGCCCGACTCTCGAGGACAGCTTGTGCCCGCCACCTTCCTGCCCGCGCCTTCCGAAAGGGGCCGACCCGCTGACCCCAAAGGGCTATCCGGGTGCTGCCCGCGATTCGGCGGCTCACCGCCAGAGCCTCAGCCCGTGAGCCGCCGCGCCCCGCCGGTCTTCAGCCAGGCCTGCACGGCCGCCAGCTCTCTCAGGCGGGCGAGGGTGGTCGCGTTCGCACCGCCTTCCAGGGCCTGCCCCAGTCCCCAGACCCCCACGGCCGCCTGGCGGAGCAGCAGGGCGGCGGGCAGCGCGGCCCCCTCCGCAGCCGTCAGTCCCCCGTACCCCCGGAGGAACGCCTGGGCCAGCACCCAATCCGGCTCTGCCCGCAGCAGCACCTCGCCCAGCGCGGTCGCCACGTCGAGCACGCGGGGCCCGAGGCACGCGAACTCGAAGTCCAGCACGGCGCTGACCGCCTTCCCGCCGAACAGCACGTTGACGCTGTTGAAGTCGCCGTGGATAACCTGACGCGGCAGGGCGGCGTACCCACCCCCCGTGAGGCGCAGCGTCTCCTGAAACGCGGCCCGCCAGGCCTGCGCCGTCGCCTCGTCGCCCCAGAGGTCTGGACGCTCGCGGGACAGCGCCAGCGGGTCCGGCACCCGGGGATGCAACCGGCCCAGGTCGGCCCAGTCCAGCGGCCAGGGTGCCTCCTCGCGGGGGTACCGGGCCAGCGCGTCGTGGAGGGCGCGGAGGGTCACGCCTAACGCGCGCCATGCGTCCGGGGTTTCGGGGAGGCGCCCGCCGGGCAGGAGCGGCAAGAGGACGTTCAGCCCGTCCTCCTCCCAGCCCCAGGCGCCCCCGAGCGTCCGGAGGGGGGCCGCCACCCGGAAGGGCAGCGGCTGGCCCGCCAGCCATTCCAGCAGGGCGAACTCCCGCTGCTGTGCCGGGCCCAGCCCCGTTCCACCCCGCTTCCACACAAAGGACCCGTCGGGGGAGCGCAAGGCCACCAGGGTGTTGTTGCGGCCCTCGGCGGCCAGCGGGAACCGCTCGAACGGCCCACGCAGACCGTAGTGCTCCCCGAGGGCCTGTTCCGCCGTCGGCGCGAGGCTCACTCCGATACCCACTTGCGGGCGTTGAGGGCGGCCTCGGTGCGGTTGCGGACCTGCATCTTCGCCAGGATGCTCTTGACGTGGTTTTTCACCGTGCTCTCGCTGATGTCCAGCTCCCGGGCGATCAGCTTGTTGCTCAGGCCGCGCGCCAGCCGCCGCAGCACGTCCTCTTCCCGGGGGCTGAGGTGTTCGGTTTCGAGCTGCCGCGTCGTGAGCAGGTGCAGGTACTTGCTCGCCACGCTGGGCTGGATGAAGACTTCCCCCACCGCCACCCGCCGCACCACGTCGAAGAGCTCCCCGGGCCGCACGTCCTTGAGCAGATAGCCGCTCGCGCCCGCCCGGATGCCGTCGAGGACGTACTCCTCGGTGTCGAAGGTGGTGAGGATCAGCACGCGGGAGGGGAGGCCCAGTTCCCGGATGCGGGCGGTGGCCTTCACGCCGTCGAGTTCGGGCATCTGCACGTCCATCAGCACGACGTCGGGCCGCAACTCCTGCACCAGCCGCACGCCGTCGGCACCGTTCCCGGCCTCGCCCACCACCTCGAAGTCGTCATCCGTCTCGAAGAGGGAACGCAGGCCGAAGCGCATCAGGGGCTGGTCGTCGACCAGGGCCAGGGTAATCGTCATGTGGATTGAACCTCCGGAATGGATGGAATACGCAGGGGGAGGGTGGCGGTGACGGTGGTGCCCTCACCCGGCCACGAGCGCACGTCCAGCGTTCCTCCCAGCAGCAGCAGCCGTTCCTGCATGCCGCTCAGCCCGTAGTGGCCGCCCGGCACCCCGGCAGGATCGAAGCCGACGCCGTCGTCCTGCACCCGCAGCTCGACCACTTCGTTCCGGGCTTCCAGCGAGAGGTGCACCTGCCGGGCGTGCGCGTGACGGCGGGCATTGTGCAGGGCCTCGCGCGCCACCCGGGCCAGGGCGTGCTCCTGCTGGGGGGAGAGGCGGACTTCGGCCACATCCACGCGGACGGTCGGCCCGTCAGCCGTGCCCTGGGCTGCCAGGGCGCGCAACTCCTCGGTGA
This sequence comes from Deinococcus metallilatus, assembly GCF_004758605.1. Lineage (NCBI taxonomy): Bacteria > Thermotogati > Deinococcota > Deinococci > Deinococcales > Deinococcaceae > Deinococcus > Deinococcus metallilatus. Next base: position 644,580 of record NZ_CP038510.1, on the reverse strand, counting down.
GTGGCGTTCGCTCGCCCTCCCGCAACGCCGCGAGACTGGCGCGCAGCTCCACCGTCGCGCCGCGTGACAGGTCACGGGAGCGCTCCACGAGGGTACGTGCTCTGGCCGGGTTCTTCTCCAGCAGGCGCTCGGCCGCTTCGAGCTGCACCGTGATGGTGGTCAGGGCGTGACCCAGCGTGTCGTGCAGTTCCCGGGCGAGGCGGGCGCGCTCGCGCAGGGTGGCGAGTTCCTCGGCCTGCCGCGCGTGCTGTTCGAGTTGCCGATTCGCCCGCGCGAGGTCCTGCCCGAGCCGGGTGGCGCGGCGCAGGATGAACCCGAACATCGCCATGGCCAGCAGGCCGATCCCGTCGCTGAGGGCCTGGAGCAGCGTGGGCGGCGTGGCGGAAACCACCTGGAGCAGCCAGACGTTGGCGGCCACCAGGGGCAGCGTGACCCGCAGGTGCCACCTCAGCGGCATGCAGGCGCCCAGAAAGAGCATCGTACAGACCGAGACGATGAAGCCCAGGGCGGCGTTGAGCGTGATGAGGGCGGCGGCGCTCGTGAGGAGGCAGGCGAGGGTGAACCAGCGGAACGCCTCGGCCTGGTCGTCCAGGTCGTCGAGGCGCGCCAGGGTGTACACGTAGGCACACGCGACAGCCACGAAGACCACCCCCCAGGGCCACGCCGCCAGGCCCTCGCCGAGGAGCGTCTGACCGACGACCAGGGCCACCAGCAGGGCGGCGACTGCTCCGAACCGTGCCCAGTAGGCCCGGCGCTCCGGGCGCATCCTCCACGGCCTGAGCACCGGCAGCGTGGCGGTCAGCAGGGCCGGGGCCAGCGTCCACAGGGGCAGGGGCATGCCTCAGCGTACCTACCGGCGCCTCACCTGGCATGCCTCCAAAGGGCTAGGCGGGAACCCTGGTCCCCTGCCGCCGGGCTGTCTGCTCCAGCACGCCTGCACAGCCCGCACTGAGCAGGTGGAGCCGGACACCCCCCGCGTCATGCCAGGTGCCGGGGCAACCGCCCGGTGCCCTCAAGCGGCCCTCCCGGCCGAGAGCCGCACCGATGCCTGCCCACCGTACTTCACCCTGCACCATGCCGGAGCGCCGCTCCAATGGCGCCCGTGTGGGCGGAGGCTGCCGTAGGGCGCGGGGGAGCGGATGGCGCATCCGCCGTGCTCATCGCAGATCACGCCGCCTCACCCCGGTGAGGGCCGCCGCGCCGAACAGCATCAGGAACATGGGGCCCACGAGCGGCCAGGCGAGGCCGAGCAGCAGGGTCACGCCGAGCAGCCCGAGGGCCAGGCCGCCGAGGCCGTACCGTGCCGCGACAGGCGTGACCTGCCCAGCGTCACTGGCGACCCGGGCAGCATTCAGCAAGGCCGCCACGGCAGGGACGAACAGCACCGCCGTCCATAACCCGTGTAGGGGATACCCGGAAAGGTTGCTGGCGAAGGCGAGGGCACCCAGGGCGAGCAGCACGAGGCCTGTGGTCGTGGACCGGGGACGGGAAGCGCGGCGGGTGCGAGCAGTGGAACGTTCGTGGTGCATCTGGGCCTCCTGCGACCGGCGCGGGGGGGCCGGTCGATCTGCCCTCAGGGTGCGCCGCGCCCCCCTCGCGGCGCGTGACCCGTCCGGCCCCGTCGCTTTAGCCCTTTCGGGCCACGGTCCCCTGGTCCGGCGGGGGGGCGCGCTCCGCTCCCGGGGGGAGACAGGCTGGGGACACGACCGGGAGCGCCCGGCGAAAGGAGCCCCGCATGAGCACCCTCGACTGGACCCTGAATCTCGCCATCCTTGCCCTGATGATCTCGACCGTGGTCGGCAAGCGCACCGTCACGCTCATGACTTACCTGCGCCCCCTGGTGATCGTCGGTGGAGTCGGCGTGTATTTCCTCCAAGACCTCCCGACGGCCGGGCACGACGTGCCCCTCGAACTGGCCGGGGTCCTGCTCGGCGTGGTCTTCGGCGTGCTCGCTGCGGCCGCCTCCCGGGTCTACCGGCAGGGGGAGCGGGTGGTCGTGCAGTCGGGCGGGGCCTACGCGGCCGTGTGGCTGGCGGCCATCGGCCTGCGGGTGGCCTTTGCCGAACTCGCTACCCGGAACCCCGGGTTCGGGCGGTGGGTGGCCGAGTTCAGCATGCAGCACGCCATCACGGGCGCCGATGCGTGGCGCGCGGCCTTCGTCCTGATGGCCCTGGCGATGGTGGTGACCCGTGTGGCCCTGATTGCCCTGCGCTCGTCGAGTGCCAGGGGGCCCAGTCTGGCGGCCGCCCGCTGAGGCGCGGCACCTGGCCTGACGCCCGACAGAGGCAGGCGGCTGCCCTGCTCCACCCCCAACAAACAGGTCCGCCATCCCAGGACTGACGACCCTCACTCGAATAGGCCAGCCCTCCGACCCGTTCCACGGCCGCGCCCTGTCGCTCACCCGGACAAAAGGAGACTGTATGACCACCCGGCACGTCCAACCCCGGCCCCTTCCCCATCACCTCCCCAAGGACTTCGCCCAACCCCAGTCCCTCCGGGAAGCCCTCGGCGACGCTGCTTCCTCCGTCGCCAGGTACCGGGCATGGCTGGGCAGCCTTCCGGACACCGTCCTTCATGCTCCCGTGGCACCCGGCAAGTGGTCGGTGGCCGAGCACGCCCACCACCTCATCAAAACCAGCGAGGTCTTCGCCGCGTCTATGCACGACCTCGCCGATGGCCGCCCCATGGTCCACGTCGACCTGACGTCGGTGTGGCCCGACGGCCGCCTCGTCGCGCCCGCCCCCATTCACCCCACCCCGGGCCTGCCGCGGGAAACCCTGCTGACAGGTCTACAGAACGCCCACCGCGAGCTTGAGTGTGCCGCGCGCCGCCTGGAGTCGCTGGGCCTTCAGGACGTGCCCTGTGTTCCTACCGGGATCTTCGAGCCGATGACGGCCCTGGAAGCCGTGCAACTGGTCGCCGGACATACCCTGCACCATCTGCGCGCTCCGTCCTGAAGGCCACGCCTGACCCGGGTTTCGCCGCAGCTCATTACGTTCAGGAAGACGCCCCGGACCCCATTCTGGATGCCGCGACCGTCCTGGCCCTGGTACGCACCCATGCACCGGAGGCCCAGGCCCTGACCGGGATGGACGAGCATGGCGGTGAGGCCCGGACGTACGCCATCGACGAGGATCTGATCCTGAAGGTCCAGCGGCCGCCACGTCGGCGTCCCCGGACCAGCCTGAAGAAGGAAGCCTTGTTCCTGCGGCATTTGGAGGGGGTGGAGTGGGTGAACGTGCCACGCGTCCTCGGCCATCGATCAACCGATTCCGGCACCGAGTACACCCTGCTGACCCGAATGCCGGGGGTCGCGGTGCGCGACGCGGACCTGACCGGGGAAGCCCGGCCCCAGGCCCTGTTCGACCTCGGGGTGATGCTGCGCCGGGTTCACGGTATGGAGCAGGCCCCGCTGCTGGCCAGCCGCCTCTTTCCCAGGGACCACACGCCCGCGGATGTCCGCATCCGCTTCGGAGAGCTGTTCGGGGACGCCCTGGCACTGGTGGAAAGCCGCCCCGACTTGTGGAACTTGCCATTCTTGGCGCGTTGACGTGTGGCTGACACGGCAGGTGGAAGGGCGCCTCGGGCCAGGGCTCCTGGACGTGCTGTCCGGCACACCCTGAGCCTGCTGGCCCTGGTGCTGGCGGTCATCGCTGGGTCGTCCCTGTTCCGCTTCAAGCTGGGGACGTTACCGACCCTGGCCCTGACGACGGTGCTTGGGCTGATCTCCGTGTTCATCAATGGTTTGCAGACCATCCCTTCACTGATGTGAAGCCGCGCAAAGACAACTGGCGTCCCTGGGACCAGCGCCAACCCTCCCCGGAAGTCGACGTGGGAAAGCCGCTGGCCGCCCCAGTGGAGATGCAGGTGCTGCTGGCCTCGGGGGGATCGCCGGATTGCGGGCCTCCGAGACCACCGGCCGGACTTGAGGCGACACGGACCTCGAGAACCCACCCGCACAAGACTTCCTCGGATGAGTTGACGCTCCCGCCAGAGACTTACCTGCTCGCGCTGCCCGCTGCCCGCCCGTGCGGCGTCGCCAGTTCGGGCACACCCGCCTCAATCAGGGCCGTGTCGCGGATACGGCAGGCGTCGCACACACCACAGGGCTCGCTGCCGCCCTGGTAACAACTCCAGGTGAGCGCGATGGGCACCCCGAGCCGCAGTGCCGTGCGCACGATGTCCACCTTGGACAGGGTGACCAGCGGCGCGGTCAGCTTCGCTCCCCGGCCCTCCACCCCCGCCTTGGAGGCCAGGTCCGCGAGCGTCTGGAAGGCGGCCAGGTACTCCGGGCGGCAGTCGGGATAGCCGCTGTAGTCCACCGCGTTGATGCCCAGGTAGATCCGCTCCGCCCCGATGGCCTCGGCCAGGCTCAGGCCCACGGCAATAAACACCGTGTTGCGGCCCGGCACATAGGTCGGCGGAATCACCCCCGCCGGGGTGGCGGTCGTGGGCACCTCCAGGTTCGCGTCGGTCAGCGCACTGCCGCCGAAGGCCCCGATGTTGAGGTCCACGACGCGGTGTTCGGCGCCCAGCCTGCGGGCCACCTCCGCCGCGCGTTCGAGTTCGACGGTGTGGCGCTGCCCGTAGCGGAAGGACAGGGCCGTGCAGGCATACCCGTCCTCCCGGGCCAGGGCCAGCACCGTGCTGGAATCCAGGCCGCCGGAAAGGAGCACCACGGCCCGCGGTTGTTCGGTCATGTTCAGTACCCCAGCGCCACGTTGCCACCCAGCGGAACGAGGCGTTTGTCGCTGTGCGCGTCCAGGTCGTCGGCGCGGTAGAGCTTGTGCATCTGGTACCCGGCCCGCAGGCGCGGATTCGCCTTGACGGCCGCGGTGATCGCGTCGAGCACCGCCCGGTCGCCGTCGCGGGCCCGGCTCCACTCGGGGTGCAGCCACACGGTCGCGTCCTCCCGCAACCCCGCCAGGGTGCCCAGCCCGGCGGCGATGTCCCCCGGCTCGTGCACGATGATCTTCACCTCGTCGGCGCGGGCGACCACCTCGGGAAGGGGCCGCTGTCCGGCGGGCTTGGGCGAGAGCGCGACCCAGTCGAGGTCGCCGCGCAGGGGCGCGATGCCGCTCGTCTCGATATGGATACGGCGGCCCAGCCGGTGCAGCTCGTCCGTCAGGGGCCGCAGGTCAAAGAGGATGGGCTCGCCCCCCGTGACGACCACAAGAGCCCCGTCCGGGCTCTCCTCAGCCACGGCCCGCGTGATCTCGGAGGCGTCAAGGAGGCTCACGCTCGCCGGACGGTACGCCGGGTGCCAGGTGCCCGCACTGTCGCACCAGGGGCAGGCCTGTGGGCAGCCGTACAGCCGCACGAAGTAGGCCGCGCGCCCCAGGTGGACCCCCTCGCCCTGCCAGGTGTAGAACCGCTCGTGGACCGGGTACTTCATTCCCAGTACTCGCAGCACGAGTCGGGCGTCTCCCACAGCGACACCTTGAGGCGCAGGTCCTCGCCCCCGTCGCCGGGAGAGAGGCTCTCCCGCACCCGGCGCAGCGTCTCGCGGTGCAGGTAGGCGGCGATCACCTCCGCCGTGGTGTCGTCCCCCAGGTCGGGGTGCTCGTTGAGGTAGGCATGGTCGAGGCCACCCTGCGCCACGTCCTTTTTCGCCCACTTCAGGGTCTTGAAGTCGGCCACCATGATGTCGCGCTGGACGTGCGCGCTCGGGCGCAATCTCTCCGAGGTCAGTTCCAGCCGCACGCGGTAGGTGTGACCGTGCAGCCGCCCGCAGGGGCCGTCGTACCCGGTGATGATGTGCGCGCTGTCGAAGGTGAACTCGGTCTGGAGCTTCCAGGGCACCTTCAGACTCCGCTTCGGTCGGGCGCGACGTAGCGGACCGTGCAGACGGTGTTGATGCCGCCGCGCACCCCGTAGTCACAGCGGATCTCCATACTCAGGGGATCGAGCAGCCGCACCAGGTCGGCCAGGACCCGGCGGGTGGCGTGCTCATGGAAGATGCCCACGAAGCGGTAGCTCGTCAGGTAATACTTCAGGCTCTTGAGTTCCACGCACTTCTCGCGCGGCAGGTAGCGAATCTCGAGCCGCCCGAAGTCCGGCAGCCCGCTCCAGGGGCACACCGGGCTGAACTCGTCCGTGGAGATCAGGATCTCCATCGGCTCCCCGGGGTAGGCGACCGGGTCGTCCTCCCGCACGTGGGGAAAAGTGCCGAGTATGGCAACGTCGATGGCTTCCAGGCCCTGTACGTCGTAACGACGATCAAAGCCCGCCTGAGCGGGTGCTTGCGTGGTCATATGGTCCTCCTGGGTTCCGTGCCCATACACGGAACAGATCAACAGAACAGGTCGATCCGCCCAGGAGTGTAATGGACGTGGGGGGCAGGAGCCAGGGACAGGCCAGGTGGCTTGCCAGGTCCTCGCCAAGGGGCCCGTACTCGGCTCCTCGCGGCTGCGCTTCCTCCTCCGCCTGCGTCTCTAGCCCCTGCCGCCGACGCGCGAACAGCAGGCAGATCACCTCGCCCTGCTCCTCCCGCGTGTTCAAGCTCTCCCTGAGTGGCCGGGCAGTCTGAGCCATCGCGCCAGGGCCGCTGCGTCCGCTGGTCAGGGCTCGGCTGCTGGAGCAAACACCTGCACTTGCGCCTTGGACACCACCATCACCCGCATGCCACGCTCCAGCAGCGTCACCGGGCAGCTCGCCGCAGTTGATCGCCTGCATCGGCACCGCCACCGGACGAAGGTTGCCTGGGCGGCTGCCCACCGGCTCGACGTCCTGGGGGAGCTGTCTTCCTGAAAGACCCTGGCTGTCAGCGGCAGCACTCCCCGTCATGCTTCCGCGCGTGCTTCAGACGGACGGACACGTTCGACATGCTCACCTCCGCCAGCCTTCGAGAACCGGGCGGTTGCCAGGCAAGCCGTCTTCGAGTTCATCGAGGTTTCCTGCAACCGCCAGCATTGAGGAACGGTACGAAGCTGCCAGAACCTCGAACCAAAATGCAAGAGCTACGGAATCAGACCACCAAACCATGACCTTGCCGTTCTGATCGGCTTCAGGTCAGGCCAATGGTCACGGTCAGGTGACAGGCTGGCTTGCCGTCCCGCTGGCAGGCAACCCGTTCTGCGGGCAGGCCGGTAGCGAGCGTGAGGACCCTGGGGGCGATGTCACAGACCGCCTCGAACCGGCAGCCAGCCGCGAGGTAGGGGCAGTTGTAGGCCCGCAACTCCCACCCACCCGGCGTCCGCTCAAGATCGCTGAGGCTTCCCCCCAGGTTGAGGCGCCGCGCAGCGACCAGGATACGCTCCTCCGGGTCTAGGTTCTCGAGTTGTGGCCGAATCTGATCCGCCAGCCGCTTGACCACGCTGCCAACGAGGGGTTCGAGCAAGGCCTGGGCCTCGGCTTCTGCGAGCACGAGTTCGAGGAGTTGGGCGTAGTACTTCGGGAAAAGCGTTTCGGCCACTTCCGTCAGGCCATACAGCCTGGCCGGGCGACCCGCACCCTCGCCGGGTTGATCCTGCACCGGGCGGACGAAGCCCTCGCGTTCAAGCGCCTGGAGGTGGTGCCGAACGGCGTTCTCGCTGAGCGCAAGGGCAGCCATGAGGTCCCGGATACTCGTCGGCCCGGTCCTTTTCAGGTGTTCGCAGAGGCGCTGCCTCGGTTCCATTTCCACAATTTACACCATTGAAACAGGAGAAATAGGAGCCTACCCTCAGGACACCCCAGAGGATGGCCGGGCGCGCGGATCCAAGACGCGCTCCCAACCGAAATCAGGCTCAACACGCCGCCCACGCCGCTCGGACCAAGGAGAACTGATGTTGACATCCGAAAGGCAGCCTTCCATCCTCCCAGGAAACCCTCCCCGACAGCATCAGCACCTGGGCGGGCTGAGTGAACTCACCCAGAGCTGGCTCGAGGCTATCGGTGAAGACCCTGAGCGCGAGGGCCTGCGGAAGACGCCACAACGTGTCGCCAAAGCCTGGGACTTCATCACACGCGGTTATCAACAGGAGCTGGCCACGGTCGCCAACGGTGCGGTCTTCCAGGTGGAAGGCTCCGAGATGGTGATTGTCAAAGACATCGAGTTCTACTCCATGTGCGAACACCACATGCTGCCCTTCTTCGGTCGTGCACACATCGGCTATCTCCCCAACGCAAAAATCCTCGGTCTCTCGAAGTTCGCGCGGATCACGGACATGTTTGCCCGCCGCCTGCAAGTCCAGGAACGCCTCACGGCGCAGATTGCACAGGCGGTCCAGGAACTCCTCGAACCCAGCGGCGTGGGCGTCGTGCTCGAAGGCATCCACCTGTGTATGGCCATGCGGGGTGTGGAAAAGCAACACTCGGCGACCGTCACCACCTCGGTCTTTGGCCTGTTCCGTGAAGACTCGAACACACGAAAGGAGTTCATGCAAGCCATCCACCAACGCTGAAGGAACGACGTATCACGTGCCGCCAGCGCCGACTCACCATGCCAGGCTTCCTCCCCGGGAGAAGAGAGGGCTTCCTATGAAAGAGTCCACCGTTCGAAAGATCAGCCTCGCGTTTGGAGCGGTTTACCTGCTGATCGGCCTCCTGGGATTCATCCCTGGGGTGACCGTTCCTTCGCAGCGGCCGGACGCCGTGCCCGGCGAAGGTCTGCTGTTAGGAATATTTGCCGTGAACGTCATCCACAACCTTGCCCACCTCGCTCTGGGCGCAGTCCTCGTCTGGGCGGGCACTCTCGCGGCCCATCCTCTCGCCGTCAACCGCTTCATGGCCGTCGTCTTTCTCGTGCTGTTCGTGGGGAGCTTTATCGCGCCCATCGTTGAGGGTGTGAACCTTAATCCAGCCGATAGTCTCTTGCATCTCGCGAGCGCCCTCCTGACCGGTTATCTGGGTTTCCAACGTCCTCGAGCGCTCTCTGCCGGTTGAGGCAACGATGCCGGGCCTGGAGTGAAACCTGGGGCTGTCAGCCGTGCGAAAGAATCCAACTTCCGAGATCACGCATATCCGCTGAATAAGGAGGAACCCCTCATGCCTCACCACAACTCCGTTTTGGGTCCTTTCCTGTTGACAGGCGTGTGTTTGGCAAGCGTAGGGGCTGCTGTGGCCCCAACGCAGGTCTACACTTTCAAGCACAATGCCGTCCCCAATGATCCGAAAGCGAGCGGCCGAGCCGTCGTGCGGGCCATTGACGCCAGCACCAGCGAGACGACCCTGACGTTGACGGGACTGACACCCAACAAAGCGTACGCGGCTCACTACCACGCCCTGGGGCCGCAAGCGAACGCAGACCCCTGCATGACCAACGGACCGGTGACCCTGGGCTTCCCTCCATTCACGGCGAGTGCCGCTGGACGAGCCACGGTGAAACTGACAGCACCCACCTCGAAAGTCGCGGGCAACGCGGGGGCCTACATCAATGTTCACGCCGCCGATGACCTTAATGTGATTCCCCTGTGTGCAGCGATTCGCCAAACCAATCCGGGCACACTCACCTCACCCGCCCCCAAAAAGGTTGCCAGTGTCATGATTGCGGACAACCTGTTCCAGCCCGCGACGCTCACGGTGGAGGTGGGAACGACCGTGACCTGGAAGCACCAGGGCGCTGCCGTGCACAACGTGATCTCACTGGCCGACCCATCGCTTCACTCGAGCGACCTGGGAAAGGGTGAAAGCTACAGCTACACGTTCAATAAGGCGGGAACGTACGCGTACTACTGTTCTTATCACGAGGGGATGAACGGCACGATTATCGTGAACGATGAGAAAGGAAGGAAGTAAGGATGATGGGAAGAACTGTTGTTGCGGGGCTGGCTATGACTTCGTTGCTCAGTGCCTGCACCATGATGGGTCAGCCGAAAACCTTCACGTTCAGACACAACCCCATTGCGGCTGATCCCCAGGCCGCTGGCTCAGCGCAAGTGATGACGCAGGCGGGCGGCATGGTGACCACGACGCTCACGCTGACGGGCCTTACGCCCGGAAAGACCTACGCGGCGCACTACCATGCCTTCGGGCCGGACTCCAACACTGACCCCTGCGCCTCGAACGGTCCGGTCACCGTCGGGTTCCCCAGTTTCACCGCCGATGCTGCCGGTCGCGCGTCCACCACGGTCACCAGCGAGATGGCGAAGATTGCGGGGGATCAGGGCGCGTACATCAACGTGCACTACGGTGACGACCTCAAGGTTGTTCCGGTTTGCGCGCCCTTGAAGATGACCAAAGGGTAAGCCAGCCGCGCGGATGCCTGCTGTGTAATCCTCGCCGCGTCGTCTGCTGTCCAGTTCATCCCACAGTCGGGCCGTCGGGCTTCACGGCCTGGACGGCCTGACCCTTTGTCGAAGCGTCATGGAGAAGTCAGCAGCGACGCGCCGGTTGAAACCGAGCAGCAAGCGCGACCCAACGGCTGGAAGAACGGCGGGGAGCGCGTCGTCCCTCAGCACCACCGCTTCCAGCGGCGCGGCCCAGCCCAGGTTGTTCACGGGGTTTACGTTGCCCCTCGTCGTGAAGACCGCGCAGACGTATCGAAAGGACTTCACAAATGGCCCACGCTTCCGCTGGCTTGCCCTCCGGCACGACGACTTCCCACTGGGCGCGGCCCATGCCCACCTTCCCGCCGCTTGGCGGCGACCTCCAAACGGACACTGTGGTCGTGGGTGCCAGCATCGTCGGCCTCACCACGGCATACTTGCTCGCCCGGGAGGGAGGGCATGTGGTGCTGCTCGAACGGGACGAGATTGGGAGCGGTGAGACGGCCCGCACGTCCGCACAACTGACAGCCAGCCTGGATTTCCGGTACTTCGAGCTGGCCAGCATCCACGGCGAGGAAAGGACACGGCTGATCGCGCAGAGCCACTCAGCCGCCATCGACGAAATAGAGCGGATCGCCCGTGAAGAGGACATCGGGTGTGACTTCCTCCGGGTGCCGGGTTTCCTATTCGCGCCACCCGATCAGCGTGAGGACCTCCTGCACGAACACGAACTGGGGGCCATGCAGAACGCCGGTCTGAAGGTGCGACTGGTGAAGCCGCCTGCCGGGACGAGGCATCTGGGACCCTGCGTGCGACTGGAAGACCAGGGCGCTTTTCACCCCGTCCCTGTCGATGTGGCAGACGAGGGTTGATGGACCCCGGGGATGGACTCACCCCGTCTCCTTACAGGAGGGAACACGAGATGAACCGCTTCATGTTCGCGACGGGCATCGAGAACAGCGATCCGACACTTCAGGGCGGGCGCGTGCGAGTGGACCAGATGCGGGACTGCGGGCACGACGAACACTACGAGCTGGACTTCGACCTCGCCCTGGAGATCGGCGTCAACGCCCTGCGCTACGGTGCTCCCCTCCACCGAACATTCGTTGGTCCCGGGCGGTACGACTGGTCCTTCCCGGACGCGACCTTCGGGGCGCTCAGGCGGCGGAACCTCACGGTCATCGCGGACCTGTGCCACTTCGGGGTGCCGGACTGGCTCGGCGATTTCCAGAATCCGGACTTCCCGGAGCTGTTCGCGCAGTACGCGGGGGCGTTCGCGCACCGTTACCCCTGGATTCAGCTGTACACCCCGGTCAATGAGATGTACATCTGCGCCCTCTTCAGCGGAAAGTACGGCTGGTGGAACGAGGAGCTCACCACGGACCGGGGCTTTGTCACGGCCCTGAAGCATCTCGTGCGGGCTAACGTCCTGGCCATGCACGCGATCCTCGGCGTGCGTCCGGACGCCCTGTTCATCCAGAGCGAGTCCACCGAGCAGTTCCACGCCCGCGTGCCGGAGGTGCTGGCCCAGGAAGCTTTCCTCAACGAGACGCGGTTTCTGTCCCTGGACCTGAACTACGGGCGGGACGTGAGCGCGAGGATGCTCGAATACCTGCTGGACAATGACCTCTCCCACCAGGAGTACACGTTTTTCCTGAAGCATCAGCTCAAGCCGCACTGCGTGATGGGGAACGACTATTACGCGACGAACGAGCATTGCGTGTTCCCGGACGGGCATCTGGAAGCCTCCGGGGACGTGTTCGGGTATGCCCTCATCACCCGGGAGTACTTTGAGCGCTACCGGCTGCCGGTCATGCACACCGAGACGAACGCGCCCCAGGGACCTCGCGGAAGAGAGGCCGTCGACTGGCTGACCAAGGTCTGGGCCAATGTCCTGAAGATCCGGAATGACGGCGTGCCGGTGATGGGCTTCACGTGGTACTCGCTGACCGACCAGATGGATTGGGACACTGGGCTGCGGGAGCGAAACCTGCGCCCCTACCCGGTGGGGCTGTACGACCTGGAGCGGCGCGTGCGTCCGGTGGGCACGGCCTACCGTGATCTCATCCGGGCGTGGCAGGGCGTGCTGCCCACCCAGAGTGCCGCCCTCATCCTGCCGCTCGCGCTCTCCGCCACACCGGCGCAGGGGGACCGACGATCCTTCCATCTGGAGTGACCCACAGGTCAGCCTGCTGGGGCTTGTCCGGTGGCTCTTCATATTCGGCTCGTGACTGCGTCGACGTGACAAGTTGTCGTGGCGGGAGACCAAGTGAAGGGTAACCTGGTTCATCTTATTTCTCCCCCTGTCCTGTCCGTCCCTCTGAAGGTAAATCCTACAATTCCGAGTGAATTGGTTGACTTTGGTGAGCCAGCTTCCTAGAGTGCTGGTCATGGTTCGCCCTGTCTCCCTCGCGCTCCTCAGCCTCGGCCTCACCAGTGCAGCGCTCGCCGCCCCGAAAGACCCCGTCAAGTTCGCCGTGACTCTGGAGCAGATGCGCGGCCACTACGACGCCAGCCTGCTGAACTACCGCAATGGCGACCTCGCCATGGCAGCCAAGCACGCCAAGCATCCCGCCAATGAGCTGTACGCGGCGGTTCGCGGTGACCTGACGCCCGCCCTGCAGAAGAGATTCACAGCCGACTACGCCCTGATCAATCAGACCCTCGCGGCGAAGAAGCCCTACGCGGAGTACCAGAAGGTCATGAATACCTTCTCCGCTGACGTGGATGCTGCCCTCGCCACCCTCGGTGCCACACGCAATGACCCGAAGTTCGCCGCGCAGGTGATCGCGCAGATTCTGGAGAACGCCGAACACGAGTACGAGGAAGGCGTGCAGGGTGGGAAGGTCACGAACCTCGCGGAGTACCAAGACGCGATCTACTACGTCGCCCGCGCCCGGATGTGGTTCGACCGCAATGCGCGCGGCTTCCCCCAGCACCAGCGCGAGAAGACGACCCAGGCGTTCAAGGACGCCACCGCTGTCATCGCCAGGAAGGGTGACGTGAAGGCCCTCGAGCAGGCCGTCGACCAGGCGAAGGAAGAACTCGCGGAGATCAGCGGCGTGCAGCAGGCCGCCGCGAGCAGCAACGCCACGTATTTCGCCAACATCGACCGGCTCCTGGGGGCGGCCAAGAGCCACTACGCGGGCGGCATGGGCGACGATGCCGAGGAAGCCCTGATTGACGCGTACCTCGATAACTTCGAGTACCTCGAAGGCCCGCTCGCGAAGAAGGACAAAGCCCTGGAAACGAAGCTCGAGAAAACGCTGCGTGAGGACCTGCGCACCCTGCTGAAGAGCAAGCCCAGCGCCCAGAAGTTCAGCGCGGCCGTCGACGCTGCCCTCGTGGACTTGAAGAAGGCCCGCGCGCTGCTCGGGGAGTAAGCATGAGGCGCTTCCTCGTCCTGCTGGTGGCCCTGCTGGGCGTGGCCCTTGCCGCGCCAGGACAGGTGGACGTGACGGCCGAACTCCGCACGGCGCACGACCTCGTGGCCCAGAGCCTGCGCGAGTACGCCTCAGGCAAGAGCGGGGACGCCTTCAAGACCGCCCGCTCGGCGTACCTCGATCACTTTGAGTATGCCGAGCCGCCCCTGCGCGTCCTGAACCCCGACCTGATTCTCGAGATGGAGTACCGCTTCGCGGACCTGCGCAACGGCATGAAGAGCGGGGCGAGCCTGGGCGAGCTGCGCGCCATTGCGGGCGACATCGACGACAGCCTGCGCAAGGCCGAGAGCATCGTGAACGGAACAGGTGTTCTCGCACCCACCCTGGCCGCCACGGGCGGCTTCACGATCCTGTTCCGGGAAGGCCTGGAGGCGGCGCTGCTGATGGCGGCGATTCTCGCGTATCTCGCCAGCACCCGGAATGATCGCCTGCGGGGCGGCGTGTGGTGGGGGGCGGGCGCGGCCCTCGCCGCCACCGCCGTCACGTGGTTTGCCGCCACCTACCTGCTCTCCATCGCGCCCATCTCGCGCGAGCTGATCAGCGCCATCACGAGCGTCATCGCGGTGGTGGTCCTGTTCTCCCTGTCGTTCTGGATGCTCCAGCAGAGCGACCGCAAGCGTAGCGCGGAGTTCATGCGGGCGCGCGTGTCGCAGGCCGTGCAGAGCGGCAGCCTGGGGGCCGTCGCCCTCGTGACCTTCACGACCATCTACCGCGAGGGCTTCGAGACGGTGCTGTTCTACCAGGCGCTCGCGGTTGCGAGTGGTCCGGTCCTGGGGTACATGTACCTCGGCATCGCCCTCGCGGCTGTCGCGCTCGTGGCCGTGTTCGCGCTGATCTTCCGCCTGGGGCGGCGCCTGCCCACGCAGCGCCTCTTCCCGGTGCTGGTGACGGTCACCGCGCTCTTCGCCGTGGCGTTCGTCGGAAACGGGGTGCGCGCCTTTCAGGAGGCGGGCTGGCTGCCCGTTACCAACCTGTACGGGAAGGTGCCGACGCTCGACCCCAACGTCGCGGCCCTCACTGGCCTGCACCCCACCCTGGAAACGCTGGCGGCGCAACTGCTGCTGGTCCTGGTGTACGTCGTGGGGTTCGTCCTGTTCCGCTTGCGCGGGCAGCGCCGCCCGGAGCGGGAGGCGCACACGTGAGCGCGCCGCCGCAGAGGCACTGTCTTGACGACTGACGCCGCAGCGCCCAGCCTGCCTGTTCGTATCGGTATCGATGTGGGCGGCACCTTCACCAAGGGGGTCGCCCTCGACCCCGGTGGCGGCATCCTGGCGGTGTCCCACGTGCCCACCACCCACCGCCACCGGCTGGGTGTGGCGGCAGGGGTGCTCGAAGCTCTGCGCGCCCTCCTGCGCGACCTGCCGGGGGAAGCGTCACCCGTTCTGGTCGCACACTCGACCACCCAGGCCACGAATGCCCTGCTGGAGGGGGACACGGCCCTCGTCGGCATCCTCGCCCTGGGGGAGGCCCGCGACGAACGCCGCATCCAGAACCTCACCCGTCCCCCAGCAGGCTTGCGCGCCCTCCAGGCGTTTGTAGCGACCGACGCGCCGGAGTTCGACGCCCGGGTGCAGGCGGTGCTTGATGGCTGGCGTGATCAGCAGGTCGGCGCCGTTGCCGCGTCGCAGGCCTTCGGGGTGGACGACGCCGATTTCGAGCGGCGCGCTGGGGAACTCGCTCGGGCTGCGGGCTTTCCGGTGAGTCTGGGAAGTGAGCTGTCCGGTGCCTACGGGCTGGAGATGCGCACCCTGTCCGCCACCGTGAATGCCAGCATCCTCCCCACGATGGTCCGCACGGCGCGGCACGTGCGGGATGCCGTGTGCGAACTCCTGCCGCACGTGCCGCTCCTGATCGTGCGCGGGGACGGGGGTGCGGCCGACCTGCGCGCCTTTGAGGAGACGCCGCTGCATACCGTGGTGAGCGGTCCCGCGGCGAGCCTCGGCGGGGCCATTCTCGCGCACGGCGTGATGGACGGCGTGTTCTTCGAGGTGGGCGGCACCAGCACGAACATCGGCGTGATCAAGGACGGCCAGCCCGCCCTGAAGTACATGACCGTGATGGACGTGCCCACCGGCTTGCGCGCGGCAGACATCCGCATCGCGGGGGTGGCCGGGGGCAGCCTCGTCCGCCTGCGCGGGCGGCGGATCGAGGACGTCGGGCCGAGGAGTGCCCATATCGCGGGCCTCGCGTACGCGAGCTTCACACCGCTGGGTCGGCTCGCGGACGCCCAGATTGAACTGGTCGCCCCCAGCCCTGGCGATCCCGCCGACTACGCGGTGCTCCGGACGCCCGAAGGGACGCGCTTTGCCATCACCCCCACCTGCGCCGCGAACGCCCTGGGCGCGATTCCGGAAGGGGGGTACGCACACGCGCAGCCGGACAGCGCCCGCCTCGCGCTGGGGCTGCTCGGGCAGCACCTCGGGGCGAGCATGGAAGCGGCGGCGCAGGCGGTGCTGGAGGCCAGCGCGGAGAAGCTCACGCACACCGTGCAGGGCCTCGTGCGCGAGTACGGGTTGCGCGGCACGCCCCTGTATGGCGGGGGCGGCGCGGCCAGCGTGCTCGGTCCGGTGGTCGCCCGCCGCCTGAAGGTGCCCTTCGTTCCGATTCCGCATAGTGACGTGATCTCGTCCATCGGGGCGGCCCTCGCCGTCATCCGGGTGGAACGTGAGCGCAGTGTCACCCGCCAGGACCCCACCGTCGCGGACCTGCTCGAACGCGAGGTGGGCGACGAGGCGGTGCGGCTCGGGGCGGACCCCGCCTCGCTGCGGGTCGAAACCGAGTACAGCGCCCGCGAGGGCCGCCTGCGGGCCGTGGCGACCGGCGCCCATCCCCTGAGTGCCCGCACCCGTCCCCTCGACGCGGACGAGTTACAGCAGCAGGCCCGGCAGGTGCTGGGCGATCAGGCACACCTGGTGTTCGGTGGGACCCACCACACGCTGTTCGTCGCCTCCCGTATCCGGCGCGGACTGCTGCGCCGCGTCGAACAGCACGCGGCCCTCGTGCTTGATGGGCGGGGCGTGCGGCTGCTGCGCTTCGAGGACGCGCAGGTCCTCACCGGCCGCCCTCATGAGGCGCTGGAACGGTTGCGGGCCCTGCTCTCCGGGCGAGCGGTCGCGCCGCACGTCGCGGCCCTGACCGCCTCCCGGCTGCGGGACTACGCGCACCTGCACGACCCGGTGTTGCTGCTGCGGCAACTCGCGGAGAACCTCCGCCTGGAGAGCCAGGTGGCCCTCATCGTCGAGCAGTGAGCGTCACGCGGCAGGGAGCGATCAGGACGGCCTGCCTTGGCGCCATGCCCCCAAGAAGGAGAATCAACCGGATGCTGTACCGCCGTCAACGCAAGCTGTCCCCCCTGCTCGTCACCGCCGCGGCCCTCGTGGGGCTGGCACTGGGCTTCGTCGCAGGGCGCGCCACCGCGCCCGAGCCGACCCTCGCCAGCCTGGTGGGGCCAGAGGTGGAGCACGTCCGCCAGGCCTCCGGCGCGCTGGAGATCGTCCCGCTGGAGTACGCCCGCGCGCAGCAGGGCAACACCAGCAGCCTCGCTGCGGCCCGGAGTGCTGCCCGGCAGGCGCAATCGGAACTGGACGCGGCGACGCTACTGCGGCAACTGAACCCGGGCGGGTTCCGTGAGGCGCAGGCGGCCCTGGTGGCCCTCACCAGCGCCATCGACGCCCACCGCAGCGCCGACGTCGTGCAGGCGGACGCGACGCGCGCGCAGGCCGCACTGCGGGAGCTTCAAGCGATCGGCACGCCCTGACCGCGGCAGGTCTACCTGTACGGCTTCGACCTGACAAGCGGGCGCCAGCTTTACCGGACGCCAGTCACCACCCTGCTGAACACGAAAACACTGCTGTCGGCAGAACCCACCCGCTTCTGCCCCGGTTCACAGGGTGGGGCAGAGTGGAACGGCCCGGCGGATGACCCCAGGCAGAATCTGCTGTTCACGGGTGAAGTCGATTGGTGTACCCCCGTGGCTGGCCCCCGAATCGGAGATCTGGCGGGTCTGCTGATGCTCACCCTGCCCAGGCTGCGGGCGCAGCGGAGGGAAGTGGAGCGCAGCACCCTCGCGGACGTGCGGGACGGCACGGCGCGGTTGTGGCGGGATGCGCCGATCCGCTTCGCGCTCTTGATGGAACTGGTAGCCGCCGTCGCGGGCGCGCTGATTCTGGTGGTGACAGTGGTGCGGGTGCAGGGGGGGCTGAACCTGGGGGTGGGGGAGGCGCAGTACGGCTGGGTGATGGCGCTCTACGGCCTGGGGGCCACGGTCGCCTCGCTCGCGGTGGGGGCGGCAGGAAGGCGCGTGCCGAGGACGGCCTTCATCCTGGTGGGGGCGCTGCTCACGTCGCTGGCGATCCTGCCCGCGGACGTGGTGTCGCTGGCGCCGTTGATGGCGCTGTGGCTGGTGGCGGGGGTCGGGCAGAACTGGGTGAACCTGCCGACCGAGACGCTGCTCGCCGAGCGCACCGAGGAGGCCGCACAGGGGCGGGTGTATGGGGCGCACTTCGCGTGGAGTCACCTGTGGTGGGCCTTCTCCTACCCGGTGGCGAGCTTCCTGAGCGCGCGGTTTGCGGATCATGCCTTCCTGTACGGTGGCCTGCTGGCGCTGGTGATCTTGGCCGCCGTGGTTGTGGCCTCCCGTGGCGCGGTGGGTCCTGCGGTCAATCCGACCTCCTCCACAGATTGATGGAGGGGTTACCCCAACGGCACGACCTCAAACTTCCCGACCTGGACGCCGGGCAGCAGCAGCGTATGTGGCAGTCATACCGGAATAGCCGCAAGGGGCTCGACACGACCAGTTGGCTGCCGCTGACGCTGCTCATCCCACGGCGCCTCATCCGAGGGCGTGCGCCAGGTCAAGGAGTAGAATATGTAAGCTAAACACTTTTATTATTTCAGACGTTCACGGCATGGCCACCAACCAGCACCACGGTTAGCATGGAAGTCGCCGCCTTGCCCCCTCTGGCGCCCTTTCAAACACGCTCTGAGTCCGGGTGGGCCCACGCGGTCCCGTCCGCACGGCTCAGTCCGGCCCGTAGCCGCCTTCCGCTGGACAGTCCAGATGTCCCCAGGAGACTCCGATGAACAAGTGCCGCGCCGCCCTGCTGCTCGCCCTCGGTTTCGCTTCCCCCGCGTCGGCGGGTGGAGGGGGTGGCCTCCACGCACGCTACGTCTGCGCCGGGAACATTCGCATTCAGGCCACCTATGCTGGCCCGCACGCCCGGGTGGTGGTCGGCGGGCGGGTGCTGGAGATGAATCAGGCCGCCTCCGGCTCGGGAGCCCGCTACGTGGGAGCGGGGTACACTTGGTGGATCAACGGCCGGACCGCCGAACTTTACCGGGGTGAGTCCCTGGGGGCGATCACGTCCCTGCACCAGTGCCAGGAGGGCTGAAGCCCGGGCGCCCACGTGTCCGGCGCAAGGACTTCAACTTGAAGGCATTGACGCGGCTCCTGACCACACCCCGGGATGGGCTGACGGATGCTGACCAGCAGTTCGTGCAGGGGCGGTGCGAGCACTGCCCCCTTGTGAGTCAGGGCTACACCTTGATGCGCGTTCTAAGCGCATCTGCCCGGAAACGTCCATCAGTGATTCATTCAGGAAGTCCTGGCGAGACGGACTGTTCGAAATGACCTTCTCCCCATTGGCGCGTCTGACTGTGGCCGCTCTTGACCGGATAGACCGCTGGGACGACATTCTGTTCCAGCCCGCACCGCCCTAACCACTCTCGAGGACAGGGGCCAGCGTGAGACGCAGGACGTACACCTCCCCAGTCGCGTCCTCCTGCAAGGCCTGATATTTCACATGCAGGTCATGCAGGTCACGCTGGAGCCGCTTGGCACTCGCTTTGGAGAGGTATAGGGGCGCTGTATTGTCCCACACGGCGGGCACGTCGTCTTGCAGCAGCCACGGCTGCATCCCGCGTGCTGGCGAAGCGGGCCGCACCGGCAGGAGCGCGTGACTCTTGAGGCCCTCCTCATCACCGTACGTGTACAGCCCGAACCACCGGGGGTCCTCGGCCAGGGTGCTCCATGCCCGTGTCAGCAGCGACAGGACCGAGCGGCGCGTGTTGTCCAGGGAGGATTCGTACAGCGCATGAATGGACTCGGCCGAAGTCGAGGCGAACGGCACGAAGTAGCCCGGCGACGAGGACCGGTAATACCGAATGGCCCGTCCGCCCCGCGGCTGAGTGCGGGTCACTTCCAGCAGGCCCAGGCGGAGCAGCTTGTTCACCTGGTACAGCATGGCGTTCTTCGTGACGCCCAGCTCCGCAGCCACGTCGGTCACCCGCCGCTCCCGCCAGATGAACGGCTCGAAGTATCGCCGTGCCTGCGCGTCCGCGAGGATTCGTGCTGCCTCGGGGTCGTCCAGGCGTTGCCATACCCTGGGTGAATCGTCCCGTGTCATTTGTACCAGGGTACCGCGCACCCTGCGTCCCAGGAGGACGCCATGTTCACCGCGCTGACCCTTCCCAACTTCCGCCGGCTCTGGCTCGGCGAGGTGATCTCCCTCATCGGGGACCGTGCTTTGCTGCTCGCCCTGCCGTACTTCCTGTACCAGGAGACGGGCTCCACCCTCGCCACAGCCCTGCTCGCCCTGGCCTACTACCTGCCGGGCCTGCTGTTTAGCTCATTTGCGGGCGTGCTCGCGGACCGCTGGGACCGCCAGCACCTGCTGGTGTACACGCACCTGATCCAGGGGCTTGTGATGATGCTACTGCTGCTCGCTCCGCGGCCCGGCCTGGTGTGGGTCGCGTACGTGGTCACCTTCGTGGAGCTGACCGTCAGTACGCTGTCCACCCCGGTCGCGGGCGCCCTGCTCCCGTCCCTCGTCCCCCCGGAGGACCTGATGAAGGCCAACGCGGCGCTGTCCCTGGGCACGACGGGCGCGCGCTTAGTGGGCCCGCTGATCGGAGGCGTCCTCATCGCCAGCCTTGGCATTCCCGGTGTCGTGCTCTTTGATGCGGCGTCGTTCGTCGTCGCGGCCCTGAGCTTCCTGCGCCTCCAGGGATCGGCGCCCGCTGCGCCGGACCTCCCCATCCAGGCCGCCTCCCTGCTGCACACCTGGCGGGACCTGGGCCGCGAATGGCGCGAGGGGCTGAGCGTCATCCGGCGCAGCCCGGTCATCCTGACCCTGATGGCGGTCCTGAGCGTCACGAGTCTGGGCGGCACGCTGGTCGACCCGTTCTATACGCCGTTCCTGATCTCCGTCCTGCACGCCGACGCTCGGACCATCGGCCTGCTCAGCACCCTGGGTGGCCTCGGCGCGCTCCTGGGAAGCGCCGCGTCCGCCTGGCTGAGTGGGCGGGTTCCCCCACGCGCCCTGATCGCGTTCGGGACGCTCCTCGTCGGCAGCTTGATGCTGCGGATGTACAGCGGGTCGTCCCTGCCCCTCATGTTCGCCCTGGTGCCGCTCCTGGGTGTGCCGATGGTGATCTCGAACGTCGCCCTGGCAACCATGCTTCAGACGGTGACCCCGGACGCCTACCGGGGCCGGGTGTACGGCGCCCTGGGGACGACCAACGCCCTTGTGGGGGTGCTGGCCACGGCGACAGCGGGCCTGATCGGGCCACAGGTGGGGACCGTGCGGATGCTCGTCATCGCCGCGTGCATCACGCTGCTTGGGGGACTGGTGGCGCTCGTGTTCCTACCCGCCCGAACGGAAGAACCCGCCGTGGACGCCGGGCGGAGTCCACCGGCGGGCTGAGGTGGCCTGGGCTGGCATGAGCTGAGGGGTCCATCCCGAAAGCCCCGGCGAGACGGACCGTCTGAGATGGCCTTCTTCAGTTCAGGCAACTCTTCGTGCAGGTCAAAGCCTTTCCACCCGCTCCCTTCAGGGTGGTGGGGGCGGGCTCGGTCTGGCCGGTACCAGCCAGGCGCGCGGGGGGTGGGCATAGGCCAGCGCGGCCGCGTTCAGTTGCTCGGCCGCCGCAAAGGCGGGAAACCAGGCGTACTCGGCCGTCAGGGCACGCAGGCACTGCGCGCCGGGCACCGAGTAGGGGGGACCGGCCTGGCTGGGGCGTTCCGGAAGGTCGTCACGCGACAGCCAGCCGACCGCCCGGACGAGCGTGAGGCTCAGCCCGTCGGCATGCCCGTACTCGCTGAGGCCACGCGCCGCCACCCCCCAGCTTCCCGCCGGGTCCTGCTTGGCCGCCCAGTGCGTGAGCGGATGCGCGTCGGCAGGTTGTTCCGCCCAGTTGACGGTATCGGCGCTGGGCCGCAGGTCGGGGCGGCTCACCGTCACGCCCGCGCTGTCGGCCAGGCTGCCGCGACCCGGTCCCGGAAAGTGGACGCGCAGGCGGTGGTCGCGCGCCGTGTTGGTGAAGCTCGTGCTGAACTCCACATGCCGCGCCGCGGCCCACAGTGCCACGCGGGTGCGGACGAGCAGGCTCACGGTCGCGGGACTGCGCGCGTCGCGTTCGGGCGTGAGGCCCTCGGGCAGCCGGAGTTCGTAGACAAGGTCCAGGCTCTGACGCACCGGGCCGCGCTCGGCCACCTCGGCGCTCAGCAGCCGCGCACGGATCGGCGCTTCAGGGGTGGCACTGAAGGTGTAGGTGTCGCCCCGGTCGCCCACGTCGTGCAGCGCGTGCAGCCCCGGCCAGACGCGGCCCGTTTTGCGCTCGGTGACGCGCAGGGTGCCGTCCTGGTGGTCCACCTCGACCACGAGATGCGCCCCCAGCAGCCTGGCCGTCCCGGCCCCCTCGGCGGGGAGGTCGGAGGCCGCCGCGAGGTCGAGCGCCTGCGCGGGGGCCGTCCCGGCGAGCGCCGTAGTGAGCCGCGCGCGGGTCTGGTAGACCCGCAGCTCCACCGTCCGCACACCGTGCGCGATGGCCTCGGCGAGCAGCGCGTCGGGGGCGGGGCAGTCCGGGGCGCGCGGCCCCTCGTCCACCTCGGCCCGCAGGTGGGTGCCCGCGACGGTCCAGCTCAGCCAGCGCACCGGATGGCGGTCCTCCAGTTGCTCCAGCCACTGGGGCAGCTCGCTGGCGGGACCGGCGAGGGTGCTCACCAGCGCCGAGCGGACCGCCCCGAGCTGGGCGGGCTGCCCCCCCACCCGCGCGGCCCCCCCGGCGACCTCGGCGCGCGCCAGCAGCAGCTCGGTGTCGAGGAAGGCGCCCGCGTGCGGGTTCAGCACCAGCAGGCGGCCCGCGTCAGGGCTCCCGGCCAGCCGCGCGAGGGCGTCGCGCTCCAGCTCCTCGGCGATGCCCTCGGCCTGCTGAAAGCGCACCTCCATCTCGTCGTGAACCTCATCCACGCTGCACCCGCAGATGCTGTCGTGGGGGTGGTTGCGCACCAGCAGCGTCCAGGCGCGGCGCAGGTACGCTTCCGGGGGTGCCCCGCCGGAGGGGGCGGCGCGGGCGAGCAGCGGCTCGGCCGTGAAGCGCAGCCGGTCATCGAGGGCGAAGTTGCGGCGCTTCAGGTACAGCCGCGCCGAGAGCGTGCCGCTCAGCAGCGGGTGACGCGCGCCGCTGCGCAACTCGCCCTGGTAGACGGGCAGCGTCAGGTGCTCCGCGCGCACGGCGGCGAGGTAGGCGTCGTGGTCGGAGAACGTGAAGGGCGCCCCGACCGCCCCGATCAGCTCCGGCACGAAGGGCTGCGGGCGGCTGTGGTCCGAGCCGAGTTGCAACAGCAGCTCGTGGCCGCGCGCCTCGGCCTGGAGTGCGCCCAGCGCCGCCCGGAGTTGCGCCCGCGCCGCCTGCGGGTCTTCCGAGAGGGTCAGGCCGTAGCCGATGGGCTGCCGGTGCGCCACGACCGCCTCGCCGCCCGGCGCGCGCCAGCAGAACAAGTCGCCGAGGGCGGCGACCTGGGGGTCCGGGCCGCGCGTGAAGATGGCCGCGCCGATGCCCCGGCTCCGCAGCACCGCGGGCAGATTGGCGAGGTGCCCGAAGGCGTCGGGCAGGTATCCCGCCATCACCGGCTGGCCACCGAGGCGGCGCACGAGCGCCATGCCGAGGTCGAGGTTGCGCCGCAGCGCCTCGTCGCTCACCAGAAATTCGTCAGGCTGCACGTACCACGGCCCCGCCCGCAGCCGCCCGGAGGCGAGGTGGCGGCGCAACTCCGCCTCACGCTCGGGGCGAATCTCCAGGTAGTCCTCCAGCACGATGGCCTGCCCGTCGAGCGTGAAGCGGTAGTTGGGGTGGGCCTCCAGCAGGGCGAGCACCGCGTCCATGGTCCGCACCAGCCGGAAGCGGAAGCGCTCGGCGCTGAGGTACCACTCGCGGTCCCAGTGGGTGGTACAGACGACGTGAACGTGCAGCGGGGCGGAGGTCACGGCCACACCGCCCCGCTGAGCGCCCGCACCCGCTCGGCCACGTCCTGCGGGCGGACGTGCTGCGGCCAGCGCTCCCGCGCCAGCCGGGCCTGCTCGGGCGGGGCCAGCGCCGTGACCTCCGCCCGGTAGTAGGGGGCCGGGTGCCGGGCGAGCGCGAGCTTTCCGCGCAACGGCCCGCCGAAAGGAACGCGGCAGATCACCTCGCGCCCGGCGTACACGCACAGGGTTCCGCCCGGCTCCCCCGAAACGTCGTAGTGCAGGTGGTCGCCTTGCAGCGCGAGGTCGATCAGCGGCCCCCCGGGCGCCTCCGAGACGCAGGTGCGGCCTGCCAGGATGCCCGCGTAGAGGTCGTTTCGGTGGGTTCCGGCGGCCTTGATCCAGGTGGTCGGCGAGCCCACCTGCACGAGGGGGTCGCCCAGGTCCGGCCAGGCGTCCGGCTGGTGGCGGTCACTCCCGCCCACGGCGGGCAGGCGCACGCCCCGGTCGAGCAGCCCCAGCCACTTTTCGCGCGCGATCCAGTTGAGGGCCAGCCAGGGACCGTTCCAGACTTCCAGGGCGTCGAACTGGTCCTCCAGCCCCCAGGTCCAGTCGCAGCTCGGGCAGGTCGGGACGGGGTGGGCCAGCACGGTCAGCAGCCGGGCACGCGCGGCGGCGTCGAGCGCCGCCCGAATGCCCCGGGCGTCCGTGATCCTGAACTCCAGCTGCGGGCCGGGACCGTGCGCCACGAAGTGCCCGTGGTAGGTCGTGACCTCCTGGGCCGGCAGCAGCAGGGCGTCCCCCAGGTGCGGGTGGTGGCTGACGGTGTTGTGGTCCGCCACCGCCACAAAGGCCAGCCCGCGGTCACGCGCGGCGGCGGCGAGCTGCGCCGGGCTGCCTTTCGCGTCGGAGTGGAAGGTGTGGGCGTGCAGGTCGCCGCGCACCCAGCGGAGATCGCCTTCCGGGTGCAGCTCGACCCTCACCGTGACCTGCGCGCCCCCTGGCGGGACGTGGTAGAGGCCCAGCAGCACCTGATGTTCGCCCGGGCGGAAGACCCCCGGCGTGTAGCCGGGCGTCGCGTCCGAGGTCGTGACGGTGAATTCGCGGCGCGCGCCGCCGCTCCAGCCGCGCACGCCGAACTGGTCGGCGTAGCCCAGGTCCACCGTGGCCGTCCCGGGTGTCACGCTCTGCTGCACCGTGACCCCGCGCGTGCCGGGCGGCACCGTGAAGGGCAGCGCCGGGTAGGGGTCGCGGCGCGCGTCCTCGGGGGAAAAGTGCCGCTCGACGACGAGGGCGCTCACAGGCGCACGCCCCGCTCGTCGAACAGGACCGCCCGGCCCCACTCGGGCTGGAGCGTCACCCTGCCGGAGCCGGGCGGCTCGGCCTCGCCAGGCAAGCGCACCGCCACGGTTTCCCCAGCGGTCTTCAGCATCAGGATGGTTTCGGCGCCGAGTGGCTCGACCGCCAGCACCTCGCCGGAGAGCTCGCCCGCCGGGTCGGGCCGCAGGTGTTCGGGCCGCAGGCCGAGGGTGAGCGAGCGGCCCGCCAGGTCGGGGCGCGGCGTGTGGGGGCGCAGCAGCGAGTCGCCGCAGCGCCAGCGGCCCGCGCTTTCCAGCGTCACGGGCAGCAGGTTCATGGGCGGGTTGCCGATAAAGCTCGCCACGAAGGTCGTCGCGGGCCGCCGGTACACGTCGAGCGGCGCGCCGACCTGCTGCACCACGCCGCCCTGCATCACCGCCAGGCGGTCGGCCAGCGCCAGCGCCTCGACCTGATCGTGGGTGACGTACACGACCGTCATCTTCAGCTCGCGCTGGAGGCGCTTGAGAAAGGCGCGCGCCTCCAGCCGCAGCTTGGCGTCGAGGTTGCTGAGGGGCTCGTCGAAGAGGAACACGTCGGCGTGATGCACCACCGCGCGCGACACCGCCACGCGCTGCTGCTGCCCGCCCGACAGTTGCCCCGGCCGCCGCCCCAGCAGCGGGCCGAGCTGGAGCTGCTCGGCCACGGCCGAAACGCGCTCCGCGTAGGTCGGGCCGCGCACGCCGCGCACCTTGAGGGGGTAGCCGATGTTGTCCTGAACGCTCATGTGCGGGTACAGGGCGTAGTCCTGAAAGACCATCCCCACGTTGCGCTCGGCGGGGGGCAGGCCCGTCACGTCGCGCTCGCCGATCTGAATGCGGCCCGCGCTGGGCGCCTCCAGACCCGCGATCATGCGCATGGTGGTGGTCTTGCCGCAGCCCGAGGGCCCCAGCAGCGCGAAGAATTCGCCGTCCCCGACCTGGAGGTTGAGGTCCTGTACGGCGACGGTGTTTCCAAAGCGTTTCTCGATGCCGCGAAGGGTCAGTGGCGCCATGCGTTCATCCTTTGATGCCCCCGAAAAAGCGAAAGCCGTAGCGCCAGTTCACCCACAGGTACAGCAGCAGCACCGGCAGCACATACAAAAAGGAGTAGGCCGAAACCAGGGTCAGCACCGGCTGGCCGTTGTCGTTGTAGAACTGGTAGGCCTGCACGCTGGCGGGCAGGTTGCTGTTGGAGCGCAGCAGGATGTAGGGCGTGAGAAAGCTGCCCCACACGCCCACAAAGGCCCACACGCCGACCACCATCAGCCCGGGGCGGATCAGCGGAAAGATCACCTGCGGCAGGTACTGCCAGGGCCGGGCGCCACACACCGCAGCGCTCTCCTCGTAGCTCTTGGGCAGCGCGTTCACGAAGTCGAGCAGCAAGAAGATGGCGGTCGGCAGCAGCCCGCCGGTCATCACCAGGATCACGCCGAGCTGGGTGTCGATGAGGCCCAGCTTGAGGATGATGTTGTAGATCGGGACCATCGCGACGGTGCCGCTCACGACCGACGAGAACATCAGTAAGACCGCCGTGAAGGCGCGCGCGCCCGGCACCCGCGCGCGCGACAGCGCGTAGGCGGCCAGGGCCGCGACGGCGACCGTCAGCAGCATGCTGCCGAGCGCCTGAATGCCGCTGTTGAGGAGGCCGACCACGGCGTCGTGGTTGCCCAGCACCGCCCGGAAGTTGGTCAGGCTGGGCGGGCTGGGCAGGACCGTCGCCAGGGTCGCGCGGGCGTTGAAGGGGGCCAGCACCAGCCACAGACAGGGCAGCGCGAAAAAGGTCGCCAGCAGGGTCGTGACGACCCCGAAGGCCAGCCGCGCCGCGACCTCACGCCCCCGCACGCGGCTCCCTTCGGCGGGCCGCCAGCAGGTACACGGCGGTCAGCAGCAGGTTGAGCAGCATCGTGAACATGGCGATGGCCGTGCCCAGGCCCCAGTCCCCGAAGCGGAAGGCGACCCGGTAGGTGTGGATCGCGACGATGTCGGTCTTGTTGAGCGGCCCGCCCGCCGTGATGAGGTACGGCCCGAAGGTGTTGAAGGTCCACAGCGAGATCAGCACCAGCGCCGAGAGCAGTTGCGGGCGGATGCTGGGCAGCGTGATGTCCCAGAAGCGCCGCCAGGGCCCCGCGCCGCTCACTGCCGCCACCTCCAGGTACGACGGCGGAATACTGGCGAGCGCCGCCGAGAACAGCAGCATCGAGAAGGCGGTGCCGCGCCAGATGTTGAACAGGATGATCGCCGCGAGCGGGTGGTCGAGCGTCCAGTCCGGCGAGCCGAGGTGCAGCGCGCGCAGCAGCACGTTGAGCAGCCCAAAGTCGCGGTCGAGAAAGGACAGCCAGCCGAAGGCGACCGGCACCTCCGGCAAGATCCAGCACAGCGTCACGAGGGTAAAGACCACCTCCCGCCAGGGGCCGCGCTGGCCGTGGAACAGCAGCGCGAGCGTCAGGCCCAGCGTGACCTGTCCGGCGAGCGATCCGAGCGAAAAGATGGCCGTCACGATCAGCGAGTAGCCGAAGCCGCCGGGCAGCCAGGTCGCGGCGTCGAACATCCGCGCGTAGTTGCTCAGCCCCACGAACTGCCCCTGGGCGTTGGCGCCCAGCAGGCTCTGGTTGGTAAAGCTGACCGCCACGATCCAGGCGAAGGGGACGAGCAAGAAGAGCGCGATAAAGGCGAGGGCGGGCAACAGGAAGCCCACCCCCGCGCGGGCGCTGAGCAGGGCCGGAGGGCGCGCCGCTGCCGCCCTGCGCGCGCGCGGCAGTGGAACGCTCACCCCCGGCCTCCCCGCGCGCCACGCTTACCGTTCGGGCGCAGCATGATCGCCTCCGCTCACTTCAGCTCGGCCGTCTTGTCCGCGCCCACGATCTGCTTCACGGCGGCGGCGTAGGCGTCCATGGCCTGCTGCGGCGTCATCTGGCCGCTCACGACCCGCTCGGTCATCAGCTGCGCCTGCTCGCTGACCTTGTTGTACGCGGGCAGCATCGGGCGGGTGACGGTGACCGGCAGCAGGGTGGTGGCCATGTTCTGCATCACCTTGTCACCGGGAATCGCCACGTCCTTGCGGATGCGGATGCGCGGTTCGAGCTTCTGGTAGGCGTCGAGCATGTCCTTGCTGCTCATGGTCGAGAGCAGCGTCCAGGCTTCCTGCGGGTGTTTGCTGTTGGGGTTGATCAGGTAGCCGGTGCCCCCCGAGATGGTCACGTAATTCTGCTTCCGGATGCCTTTCCCGGGGGCCTCGGCGGGCATCCGGGTAAAGGCCACCACCTGGTCGCGGTTCTTGAGGCCCGAGGGGTCGAGCGGGTTCAGCACCGAGCGCCACAGGTAGTCCCCCTCGAGGAGGATGCCGAGCTTGCCGTCCGCGAAGGCCTTGAAGCTGAGGTCGCGGCCGTTGGGGATGAGCTGCCAGCGCGCGTCCCCGAGCTTGTCGTCGAGGTACACGGTCTTGTAGAAGTTCAGCGTGTCGAGGATGCCGGGGGACTTCACCACCCACTTTTGCTGGGCGGGGTCGTACATCTGGGTGCCGGTGCCGAGCAGCAGCATGTCGTAGCCCTGCATGGTGGTGGCCTCGCCCATCGCGGTGCCCGCGTTGATCTGTAGCGGCGTCACGTCCGGCAGGGCCTTTTTGAGTGCGCGCGCGGCGCTCAGCACGTCGTTCCAGCTCCTGGGAGTCCAGGGCACCGGCAGCCCGGCCTGTTTGAAGAGGTCGCTGCGGTAGTAGATGCCGCGCACGTCGGTGCCCTGCCCGACGCCGTAGAGCTTGCCCTGATAGCCCAGGATGCCCTGCAACCCGCTGGGAATCTGCTTCCAGCCGTCCCACTGCAAGGCCTCTTTGCCGACCACCACGTCGAGCGGTTTGATCAGCCCCGCCGCCACGAACTCCGGCAGCCAGAAGCCGTCGAAGCTCAGGATGTCCGCGCCGCGCCCCGCCTTGAGGTCGAGCGCGTACTGCTGCTTGGTGGCCTCGGCGCTGCTGGCGGTGTTCTGGTAGGTGACGCTGAGGGTCTTGCCCTGCGGCGCGAGCACCTTGTTGACCGCCGGAATGACGCTCTGGTCGAACCACTGCTTGGCGATGGTGTTGAGGCCGCTGACCGTGAGGTTGACGTTCTCGGCGAGGGCGGTGCTGCACAGCGTGAGGGTCAGGGCGACGATCTTCGCGTACTTCATACGGCCTCCAGGGTGGTGAGCAGGCTCACCGGGCGAGGAACGAAACTGCACGGGGGCGGACGGCGAGCTGTCTCAGCGGCGCGTGCTTTCGCGCGCCACGAGGCGGTGCGGAACGGTCAGCAGGGGAGGGGCATCCACGTTGCCGAGGTGGTCGAGCAGATGTGAAGCGGCGACCTCGCCGAGGCGGGCCGCGCCGAAGTCGATGCTGGTGACCTCCGGGTCGAGGTAGCCCGACACGTCGTTGCCCATGCCGACCACCCCAACGTCCGGCGCGCGGCGCCCGGCACGTTTGAGGGCCTTGAGCAGCGCGGGCAGCAGGGCGTCGTCGGTGACGATCAGGGCGTCGTGACCCGCGCGCAGGGCCGCCTCGGTGAGGGCCATGACCTCCTGGGGCTGGCCGGAGGTGCCGAGCAGCGGCGCGTCGGGGTAGCTGCCGCGCAGGCCGAGCAGGCGGTCACGGGTGAAGGTGCGGCGCCCCGGTCCGAGCAGCGCGGGGCGCGCGTAACCGGCCGCGCGCAGATGTGCGCCGAGGTCACGCCCGACGGCCAGGTTGTCGGTGTCCACCTGCGCGGCCCCCACACAACTGCTGCGGCCGACCACCAGCAGGGGCACGCCGGACTCGCGAAAGACGGTGTACTCCTCGGCCTCGCGCGGGTTGAGCAGCACAAAACCGTCGGCGCTGCCGTTGCGCAGATGGGGCCGCAGGTCGTCCCACTGGTCATCCCGGATCACCGAGAGCGTCACGCGGTACTGACGCGCGCTCGCCGCACGGGCCGCGCCGCCCAGAAAGTCGCTCAGAAAGCGGCCCACACCGCCGTCGTCGGTGACGTGGACGACGTGCAGGGTGAAGCTGCGCCCGACCGAGAGGCTGCGGGCGCTGAAGCTCGGGGTGTAGCCGACGCGGCGACAGTGTTCCAGCACGCGCGCACACGTTTCGGCGCTGACGCGCGCGTCACCCTTGAGCGCGAGTGAAACCGTCGCCGTGGATAGGCGCAAATCCTGGGCCACTGTCCGAATCGACATGCCACCCCCTCTGTTTAAACCGGTTTAAACAGAGCGTAGCACAAGTGGGGGCGTACCTGCTTCCGCTTCCCGTCTGCCGTCTGAGGCGCGGGAAGCGGGGCAAGTTTCCAGGGGCAGGGTGGGGCTGTGGTACCCAGGGTGACGTGCACGGGTACAAGCTCCATGCCTGGGTGACGCCTGCGGGTGAAATCGTCCAGGCCCTGCTCAAACCCGCCAACCTTCACGGCACCACCGGCGGTGACGAGCTGAACCAAAGGTGGCCGGAGTTTGGCGGGCCGAAAATGATCGGGGACAAGGGGTACCGCTCCCTGGGGGAGGTGTTCCTACCCAAGAAAAACACGTGGTACGACACCGGGGGGTGGGTAGATCGCCACCCGAAGCGAAACCGTCTTCTCCCAACTGGTCGAAGCCCAGATTCGCTCCGTTCAAACCCAGACCCTTGCTTCCCTGCGCTTCCGTGTCATCCTGACCATCCCCGCTCACAACCTCGCCCAGCCCTCAACGGCGTTTGGCAGAACTCCCTTTCGAAACAGCCTCTCAGAGCTGGTCGGCGAGCACGTCTATCCGGCGCAATCCGGTGTGAATCTGCTCGAGCACCGTCAGGATGTCAAGGTGCACGCTGCTCGACCGCTGTGCCTCTTCCGACGCCACCAGGCGATACAGGTGCAGCATCCGCTGATGTGCAACCTCCGCCGAGAAGTGCGGGCCCGACTCATTCGGGGCGTTGCGCAAGGTGAGCGCCGTGAACGTGGCGTGCATTCGTTCCTTGAGCTCCAGGGCCAGCACGACCAGCTCCCGACTCCCCTCGGGCGCGAAGCGGCTGCCGTGCGCATGGAGCTTCAGTGGCTGGCGCGCGAGCCGCTTGCACAGGTCCGCGATTGCCTCGAGCTCCGAGGCCGTGCCGAAGAGCGCCACATAGCGCGCGTGAGGCTGTCCTGCACCCAGACGGCCAAGGTACAGCACGACTGCGTTCACGAGGTCATCGACAGTGTTCTCCCTGAGGGAGAGCTCGGCATGCGTGGTTTCGCCCTGGAGGGCCTTTGTCGCCAGCGCATACATGCTCTCGACCTCCTCGCTGATGCGCAGCACTTCGCGAAACGCCAGGCCGTAGGCCAGTTCTGGCCGGTCCAGTGCGTCCGCCGAGAGATAGCGCGGCGTGTCCTCGCTCGGCGGGGTGGGGATGAGGCGTTGCAGCAGGCGGGTGACGCTGCGTCCGAGGGGCAGGACTGCGAGCAGCACGAGCAGGTTGAACAGGGTATGCGCGTTTGCGATCAGCCGTTCGGGGCCCGCGCCAAGCCGGGCGAGGAGGTGCATGAAGCTG
Organism: Deinococcus metallilatus; assembly: GCF_004758605.1. Lineage (NCBI taxonomy): Bacteria > Thermotogati > Deinococcota > Deinococci > Deinococcales > Deinococcaceae > Deinococcus > Deinococcus metallilatus. The sequence continues at coordinate 612,867 of NZ_CP038510.1, read as the reverse complement.
TTCAACACCGCGAGCGTGGCGAGCGCGCCAATGGCCTTTACCCCCAGGTGGCCCACGGCGACCCGGCGCCCATCCACGGGGCCGTGCGCGCTGACCAGGACCGCCGAGAAGGTCGTGCCGACGTTCGCGCCGATCACCAGCGCGACGCCCTGTTCGGCGGTGAGCAGCCCCCCACTGACGAAGGCGAGCGCCAACGTGGCCGTGGCGTTGCTGCTGTGCACGAGCGCGGTGAGCACCAGCCCAATGGCGGCCAGCACCAGTGGGCTTTGCGCGAGGGCCGCGAGCACCTGCGCGAACAGCAGGCTGCCTCTCAGCGGTTGCAGTGAGCCGAGCATGGTGTCGAGGCCCAGGAACAGCAGCCCGAGCCCGATGGCAATCCGGCCGAGCCGGCCCTGGAGGAGCCGCGGCCAGGACAGGAGCAAGCCCAGGGCCAGCAGCGGCATGGCGAGGTGCGTGATCTTGAAAGCGAGCAGCTGCACCGTCAGGGTGCCGCCCACGCTGGCGCCAAGCGCCACGGCGAGCGCCTGGCGCAGCCCGAGCACACCCGCATCCACGAGCGTGATCGTCAGCACCGTGACGAGCGTGCCCGATTGCGCCAGGGCGGTGACGAGCGCGCCAGTCAGGGCCGCTCGAGGGCCGGAACGGGTCGCGCTGGCGAGCAGGCGGCGCAGCCTTGGCCCGAGCAGGAGTTGGAGGTTCTCACCGACAAGGCGGACGCCGAACAGAAACAGTGCCAGCCCGCCGAGCAGGAACAGCATGGCGGCGGTTATAACACGCCTGAACGTCCGGATGGGACCCAGGTGCCTTGCCCCCTGTCCGCCCCAATGGATTCATTCCAAGCGGTCGGGGGCATCGCCCGGTCACGTGACGGGGAGCCGCTCGAGCAGGTCAAGGTCATTGCTGGTGATGCCGTCGACGCCCGTATGAATGAGATGCCGCGCGATGTGCTCGTGATCGACGGTCCACGCGAGCAGCGCGACGCCGTGCGCGCGGGCCGCCCGGACGAGGCGTGGCCCGACTGTCCGCCAGTACACGGTGAGCGCGTCAATGTCCGGCAGCCGCTCGAGCTCCTCCTCGGGCCGGGCGTAGAACGCGGCCCCCGGCGTGAGTGACGTGGCGACGTGAGGAAGCGCAGCCTTGAGCCGCGTGAGCGTGTCCAGATACCCGCCGCATACCAGGACGTTCCGGAGGTCCGCCTCACTTAGGGCGTGGGCGATGGCGTCGTGGAGGTCTGGGGCTTTCAGGTCGATCATGAGGCCCGTGTGGGGCCGCGCGACCTCGATGGCTTCCGGGAGTGTCATGATCGTCCCGTCCGGAATGCCGAGCGCGCGCAGGTCGCGCAGGTCATGCCGAGCGATTGGATAGGCGCCGTCCGGCGTGATGAAGTGCTCGTCGTGCCAGAGCAGCAGGTGCCCGTCACGCGTCAGGTGGACGTCGACCTCGACGAAATCGACGGCGGGGGCCGCGGCGGCACTCAAGCTTTCAAGGGTGTTGTCCGGCGCGCGGCGTGGGGCGCCCCGGTGCGCGGTCCGCAGGACACGCTGTTGCAGGCGTTCGCGCAGGTAGGGCGCGTCCGTACGGTACGGGCCCCTCATACAGGTTCGGCGGCGCACGCCTCGCTCACGAACTGCCCGCCCGCGTACATCAGGACGCGCGCGACCCGGACGTGATTCCCCCGCACGGGCTGTCCCTTGCTGACGAACGCCGTGACCGTGACGCCCCCACAGTCGAGGATCAGCTGGCGGTAGTGCCCCAGGTCGATCTCGGACATGACGCGGCCAGGCACCCCCTCGGTTCCGAGCTGCACGTCCTCTGGCCGGAAGGCGACACGGAGGTCCTTGCCAGCGGACGCCGAGGCCGGGAGATCCGTGAGGAACTCGAACCGGCCCGTGCGGACGGTGCTGCCCGTCTGCGTGCCCGGAAGGACGTTCATCTCCCCCATAAAGCGGGCGACGAATTCGGTCGCGGGGCGGGCGTACAATTCGCCGGGCGCCTCGACCTGCTGCAACACGCCGTCGTGCATCACGGCGATGCGGTCCGCGACGGACATCGCCTCTTCCTGGTCGTGCGTGACGAACACCGTCGTGATGCCGAGTTCCTTCTGGATGGCGCGAATCTCCTGACGCAGCTGCACGCGGAGTTTCGCGTCCAGGCTGGAGAGGGGCTCGTCGAGCAGCAGCACCTGCGGTTCGATCACGAGAGCCCGCGCGAGCGCGACACGCTGCTGCTGGCCGCCCGACAACTGCGCGGGAAAGCGCTTCTCCAGGCCTTGCAGGCCGACGAGGTCCAGCGCGCCCGCCACCTTGCGGCGAATCTCGTCGGCGGGCACGCGGCGCAGCTTCAGGCCGAACGCGACATTGTGGAAGATGTTCATGTGCGGCCACAGGGTGTACCGCTGGAACACCAGCGCGGTCGGCCGGGCTTCGGGGCCGAGGTTCAGCACGCTGCGCTCGTTGATGCCGATGTCGCCCGCGTCGGGGGTGATGAAGCCTGCCAGCATCCGCAGCGTGGTGGTCTTGCCGCACCCGCTGGGGCCGAGCAGGCAGATGAGTTCGCCGCTGCCCACGCGCAGATTCAAATTCGCGACGGCTGGACGCTGCCCGTAGAGTTTGGTGACGTTCGTGAATTCGACGGTGGACACGTCATCCTCCTTTGAAGCCAGCAGCGAGGTACCCCCCCAGGAGGTACTTGCGGGCGAGGAGCAGCAGCACGACCGACGGCAACGCCAGCAGCACGCTGAACACGGCCCCGACCGGCTCCGGGTAGCTGGACACCAGGGTGTACATGAGGATGGGCAGGGTCGTGATTTCCGGCGCGCCGACCACGAGCGTCGCCTGGGATTCGTCCAGCGAGCCGAGGAACGTCAGGATGACCGCCACGATGATGCCGGGCATCGCGAACGGCAGCGTCACCGTGAAGAAGACCTTGAGTGGGCTGGCGCCCAGGTCACGCGCGGCCTCCTCCAGCTCGCGGGGCACGGCGGCGAAGCTCGCCGCGGGAATCCACGTCATGTACACGAGCGTGTTGATGAGTTGCACGAGGACGACGCCCCAGAAGGTCCCGATGAGATTCAGCTGGAAGAAGAACGCCGCGATGACGATGTACAACCCGATCTTCGGGAAGGCGTTCGACGCGAGCAGCGAGACGTACAGGACGCGCTTGAGGGGGAAATCGAAGCGCGCGAACGCGTACGCGGCGGGCAGGCACACGGCGGCCGAGACGAGCGTGACGGTCGGCGCCGTGAGGGCGCTCCAGCGGGCGGCCTTGCCGATGTCGGCGTTCGTGAAGATCCAGCTCCACCAACGCAGGCCGAACTGCTGCGGGATGAGCCCGGGGTAATTCCAGCGTTCCGCCACGGCCCACAGCAGCAGGCTCACGAGCGGCAACAGCAGGAAGGCGCCGAACACGGCCAGCATGATGATCGTCAGGGCCTTCCGGAGGGGGGGGTAGTGCCAGAACCAGCTGGTCGGCTTCATGCCGCTCCTTGCTGCCGCCGGGTGGTGGCGTACACGTAGAGGTAACCGGCCACGGCACACACGAGGAAGCTGAACACGGCGAGCGCCACGGCGATCTGCTGCTGGCGGAACGCGCTGAAGTTGAGCTGCATGCTCACCCCCAGCATCTGCGGCGCGTTGCCGCCCAGCAGGTACGGGATGGTGAAGCTGCCGAACACGCCGATGAAGGTGAAGGTCAGCACGATGAGCAGCGGAATGAAGTTCAGCGGCAGCAGGATCCGCCACAGGATCACCCAGAAGCTGGCCCCCGCGTCCCGCGCCACCTCGACCTGCTCCTCTGCCACGCCGTCAAGGCCGCTGGACAGCATGAGCACCGCGAAGGGAATACTGACCCACAGCTGCCCCAGCACGATGCCCCAGCCCGCCCCGATGGGCGAGTGGTACGGCAGGCCCATCCGGTTGAGGGCCGCCTGAAACACCCCGTGATCCCCGTAGAAGATGGTCAGGGCGTATCCGGCGATGATGGCGGGCACGAACATGGGAATCAGGTACAGGGTGCGCACCAGCCCGGACAGGCGTCCCCGGTTGAAGCGGGCGTACAGCGCGAGGGCGTAACTGACCAGCGTGAGGAGCGTCATCGTCGCGAAGGTGACGAAGAACGTGAGGCCCAGGTTCTGGGTGAACGACCGCGTGGCAAACAGCCGCCTGAAAACGGCCAGGGTGGGCGTGTCGCTGCGGATCAGGTTGAGGCTGCTGTTGTACGCGACGTTATCCGCCGGGACGATCCCGAGCGAGAACGTGACGGCCTGCCAGGCGGGGATAACCACCAGGAACAGCAGGACCAGCGTGGGTGGCGCGACGAGAAGGAGGCCGACGAGGGCCTCCTTGCTGCGCGCCCGGCTTACTGCCGACCAGCGATGCGCTCGTACCATAGCCGGTTCATGTCGCTGTTGAACTTGCTGCTGAAGTTGAAGCTGAAGTCCTTCGCGATGGAGCCGTACTTCGTCTGGACTTCTTTCGGCATGTACTGGAGGCGCACGCCGGGATAACCGTTCATCTGGTCAGCCACGATGGCCTGCACATCCGAACTGAGCAGCCAGTTCAGGAAGTCGTACGCCGCCTGCTTGTTCTGGCTGTCCTTCGACACACCGACGTATGACGAGCCGCCGTAGAACGCCGGGCGGATCTGCACCAGCTTGATGTTGGGCGGCAACAGGCCCTGCTTCATGTAGCTGAGCGCCTGGTCCGACCAGACGGGACCCATGGCGATGGCCCCCTTCCCCAGGAGTTGCAGTGTCTCGACGTTGTTCTTGCTGTACTGGCCGCCGTTGTACAGGTTCGGGGCAAGCTGCTTGAGCAGCGCGAAGCCCTTGTCCCACTGTTTTTCCTTGCTGGCGTCGTAATCCGTTTCGAAGAATGAGGACGAGGCCGGATCGATTCCGAGGCGCAGGATGCGCGTCACGAAAGCGTTGCCGCTCCCACCCGAGTCGGGTGCGTTGTACGTGAATTGCCCGGGGTTCTTGTTGATCCAGGCGATCAGGGCGTCGAGCGTTTGGGGCGGGTTCTTGACGCGGTTACTGTCATACGCCAGCACGACGCTGCTGCCACGGTAGGGCACCCCGTAGGATTGTGCGCGCGCCAGCGTGTTGGGTTCCACGCGGCTCAGGAGGGGAACCTTCCGGGTGTCGAGTTTTTCCAGCAGGCCAGCCTCGCCAGCGTCGGGCACGTTGCCTTCCAGCAGGTCCACGCCTGAGGGCTTGTTCGCCTTCTGCGCACCTGCCATACGGTCCAGGGTCGACTGCGAGGACGTGCCGTGCGCGGAGAACACCAGGTTGATCTTGATGTTCGGGTGCGCCTTCTGATACATGGGAATCAGCGTCTTCTGCCACAGATCCTGCACGTTGACGTCACCCTCCGAATAGAAGTTGAGGGTGATGGGTTCGTTCTGAGCGGCGACTTGCGGGCCGACACTCGCGAGGAGGAGAGCCGTGACGAGCCACGGTGCTTTTGACCGTCCCCATGCTGATTTTTTCATAATGTGTCTTTTATGCTAGCACAATGAAACGCCTTCTGCTACAAGCGATCAAACTGGGCGTCCACGATGGTAAACGCCACCTTCATTATTCGTTTGCGTGCCCCTCCGGCGCTCAGTTCATGCGTATCGAATTTGTCTTCGGGCCGCTCCATGCCGGAAACCTCCGGAACATGGTCAACCTCACCGTGCGCGACCCGCTGGGGTTCCGGGGCACGGGGCACCGGCAGGGCAACCGGCACATCGTCGAACTTGGCCCCGCGCACGCCACCCCGGGGTACCTCGCAGGCCCCCTGCAAGCCGGTCGCTGGGAAGTGATCCTCCACACGCACCTCCTCCTGAGTGACGTCCGGGGTGAACTCCGCGTCGACATCGATGACCATGAGCGTCCGCCGTTCGAGTCTGGCGCTCCGAACCTGCCCGCCGTCCGGCCTCCCGAACCGGGCAGCTGGATGATGGGCGACTTGCACTGCCACACGAACCACTCCGACGCACGCTGGACCCCGGCTGAGCTTGCCCTCGCGGCCACCGAACGCGGCCTCCAGTTCCTCGCGGTGACGGACCACAACACGACGAGCGCCCGCGAGCCCCTCCGCGCGCTCGCGCCAGGGCTGCTGCAACTCCCAGGCATCGAACTCACGACCTATTACGGCCACGCCGTGATACTCGGCCTCCCCGATCTGCACGACTGGACGAGGCTGACCATCCACCGCGGCATGCGTGAGCTGGCCTCGCACGTTGCGCACGAACGCGGGATCGCCGTCATCGCCCACCCGCTGCGCGCCGGTGACCCCATCTGCACCGGATGCACGTGGACGTACTTCGACTGGCGGCCAGCCGATACGACGCACCTGGAAGTGTGGAACGGGCCGTGGGACGGCGCCCACAACACCTCCGCCCTCGAGCTGTGGTACTCGCTCCTCGCCTCCGGCCACCGCGTCATCGCCACCGCGGGCACCGACGCCCACGGACCCGCCTACCACCCGCAGCACGGCTTCACGTGCACCCCCGCCACGAACGACGCGGCCACACTTCTCGAACAGCTCCGGCGCGGCGAGACGTACCTGAGCCGCCAGAGCAACCTCACGTTCGCCGTGCACACGCCCGCCGGGCCCGCCGGACTGGGCAGCTGCGCCCCGGCGGGGCGGTGGACGGCCACGGTAAGCTGGCGGGACCTGCTGCCCGGCTCCACCCTGCACGCCGTGAGCGACGGACGACGCGAGGTCATCCCCGTGGAACACACCGGAAGCCACACACTCCACCCCACGGTCCACCGCTGGTTGAACTTCGAGGTGCGCCTGTCAGACGGGAGCCTGCACGCCCTCAGCAATCCCGTCTTCGCGCAGCAGGCGCCGCTTGCTTGACGAGCGCACCCTGCCCGCGAGGTACGCGCCTGCGGGGAGGGCCGCGCGCGTGCTCGTCATCGTGCCTGCCGCGATGCTGTTCCGCTTCGTGCAGGGCCTGGTCGTCAAGGGCATCACCGCGGGAGCCGTAAACGGCTGACCTGGCATGATGGAGAGGGAGACGAACCCCATGACGTTACGAATTGGCTTGATCGGCGCGGGCAACCGCGGAATTGACGTGTATGGCACGCATCTGCTTGACCAGCGCGAACGCGCACGCATCGTCGCGATTTCCGATCCGCGCCGTGAACGCCTGCTGCACGGTGGGCAACTGCACAGCGTCCCGGCCGCGCAACTGTACGGGGACGCGGCGGCATTCTGGGCGGCGGCGCCGAACCTGCGGCTTGACGCGGTGATCATCGCGTCGCCGGATGACACGCACCACGCCCACACCCTGCACGCGGTCGCGCTGAACCTGCCGATCCTGCTGGAAAAACCCATCGCGAACAACCCCGCGCACATTCAGGACCTGCAAGACCGCCTGCGGAACTACCGCCCGCCCGTCATCATCGCGCACGTGCTGCGGTACACCCCGTTCTTTCAGGTCATCAAGACGCTGCTGGACGAGAAACGCATCGGGCAGCTGATCCACATCAACCATACCGAGAACATCGGCTACTGGCACTTCGCGCACAGCTACGTGCGTGGCAACTGGCGTCGCCACGACACCGCCAGCCCGATGGTGCTCGCCAAGTCCTCCCATGACCTCGACATTCTCCGCTGGTTCGCGGGCGCGCCCGTGCGCGACCTCAGCGCGTACGGCGCGCTCCACCACTTCAAGGCCAGCGAAGCGCCTGCGGGCAGCACCGCCTACTGCCTTGACGGCTGCGCTGTGGAAGCGGCCTGCCCGTACTCTGCACGGAAGATCTATCTCGAGCGGTTCGGAGCGGAGCGCGACTGGGCGGCCTGGCCGAACAACGTCGTCACACTCGACTCGACGCCGCAGGGCGTTCGAGCGGCCCTTGAGGACGGCCCGTACGGCCGTTGCGTCTACCGCTGCGACAACGACGTCTTCGACACGTACAGCATCAACCTGCAATTCGAAAACCAGGTCACCGCGACCTTCACCCTCACCGCGTTCACGGAAGCCAATACCCGCACCGTGCATCTGGTCGGAACGCACGGCGAGATTCACGGGCATATGGCGAAAGGCGAAGTGGTCGTCGCGGATTTCCGTCACCGGACGCAGGAGGTGATCACCTTGAGTGACGTGACCAGTGACGGGCACGGTGGAGGGGACCGCGCGCTGCTCCTGAACTTCATTGACCTGCTCGAGCGGTACCGGCGCGGTGAACTGGTCACCAGCCTGACGGCGTTTCACGAGGCGCTCGACTCGCACAGCATGGCGTTCCGCGCACACCAGGCAGCTTCTCGAAACGCTCGCCTCGGCCCTGTGAACTGATCGCTTCACCAGCGGGATCGGGGAGAACTGCGCCTGGCTGTCGCAGGCCCCCCGAGGCCCTACGGTGCAGCCTGACAACCACAAACCGCCGCCCACACCTCTCGCCGTGGGCGCCTCGCCGTTTCTGTCGAGGAACCAGCCCCGCCGCTCACTTCTTCGCTCACCCGTATTCCCGGTGATCCGTTTGTGGCGAGGCCAGACGCTGGCGCACGGCAGAAAAACCAGCCTGGCGGCTCTCATACAGCCCCGGCCAGCGTTCTCTCCCCCCCGGGAACACTCTTCGACGGCTCAAGGTCGGGGTGCGTCATAATGGTGCCGTCCTGTAGAGCCGATCTGCCGACTTCACGTCCACCGTTTTGCTCTCGTCCGACTCCATTCCCGCAAAGGCTGGTGGACCATGTTCGAAATCCGTCTCGCCTCACCTGCCGACCGGGCGGCTCTCTACCGCATCTGCCTGGAAACCGCCGACAGCGGAGCGGACGGCACGCACCTGTACCAGGACCCGCTGCTGGTCGGTCACCTCTACGCCGGACCCTACCTGGAATTCGCGCCCGAGTACGTCTTCGTGCTGGAAGACGACGCCGGGGTGTGCGGCTACGTGCTCGGCGTGCTCGACACCTCCACCTTCGAGACGCGCCTGGAACATGATTGGCGTCCCGCCCTGCGGGCGCAGTACCTGGACCCGGTGAATGTGCGGCCCCAGGAGCGCACCCCGGACGAGGGTCTGATGCACCTTATCCATCATCCCCCTGTCCCTGATCCCGGGGTGCTGAGCGAATACCCCTCGCACCTGCACATCGACCTGCTGCCCCGTGGGCAAGGGAAGGGTCAGGGACGCCAGCTCTTGGAGCGCCTCTTCTCAGCGCTCCGTGAGGCGGGTTCACCGGGCGTCCACCTGGGCGTGGGGGGCCGGAACACACGTGCCCAGAGCTTTTACCGCCACCTGGGCTTCAGCGAGTTGCGGGGCTTCTCTGATGGCGGGCTCATCCTGGGCTTGAAGCTGTAGCTGCGCCCGCCCAAGGAGTAGGCCTGGCCCGGTCGCTGGGGTGCAGGAGGCCCGGTGGCGGCCATCCGAAAAGCCGTCAGGGGCAGGTTGGCGGCCAGGTAGAGCCAGCCTTCTCGGGTGGGTAGGTACGTTAGGCCGGACGCCCAGACCGGGAAGGTGTGGGTGCTGTCGGTGGTTCGCACCCAGCGGCGCTTTCCCTTGGAGATCGTCTTCTTCGCCAACTGTGGTACCCACTCACCGACACTTCGAGCGCCCGGCACATGATGTCCAGGCGGTATTGCTCTCAGTGAGTGTGGATGAATCGGTACCTCAGTGTGTGGTTTCTTTGGCAAAGCAGGCCGCCACTTTTTTCGGGGTTTCTCGCTCCTGCTACAAAATCTCGTTCTCTTTGCGAAGTCTTTGAATCTCTTGCTGCCTTGGGGTCAGGACCTGTTGCCCCTGACCAGGGAAGGCTGACTCCCCCTTCTCCCGCTCGGCGTTCATCCACTTCCGGAGCAGGGAAACGTTGATGCCCGGGTCTCGGGTAGTGCCCGAGAGGTTGCTGCTGGTTCGGGCAAGCTGTACAGCAGCATCAAAAGCCTGCCACCTGCCCGTCGGTCCGGCTCTCGGTGCCGCCCTCCAGCACTCCCGTCTCAGGGTTGCGCCAGATAATCTGTCCCCGGCCGAAGGAACCGGGCTCCAGTTGTACCCGGACGTCGTGTCCACGTGCCGCCAGTGCCCGCGCCAGGTCAGCCCCCAGGGCGTATTCGACCTCCACCGCCTTGCCCTGGAGCCACTGCCAACGGGGAGCATCGAGGGCCTGTTGCGGATTCATCCCGTAGCGGACGGTGTTCAGGACCACCTGGACGTGGCCCTGCGGTTGCATGAAGCCGCCCATCACACCGAAGGGACCGACGGGGGTGCCGTCCGCCCGGGACAGGAACCCGGGGATGATGGTGTGGTAGGGCCGCTTGCCGGGCGCCAGGGCATTGGGGTGCGTGGGGTCGAGGTGGAAGTTGTGCCCCCGGTTGTGCAGGGCGATGCCGGTGCCGGGGACGACCACCCCGCTCCCAAACCCCATGTAGTTGCTCTGGATGAAGCTCACCATGTTCCCTTCCCCATCGGCGGTGCAGAGGTACACCGTCCCGTGCGCGTTCGGGTCGCCCGCCTGGGGCAGCAGGGCCTCAGGGCCGATCTGGGCACGGCGGCGCGCGTGGTAGGCCGGGTCGAGCAGCTCCTTCACCGGGACGCGCACGTGCTGCGGATCGGCGACGAAGGCATGGGCGTCCGCAAACGCCAGTTTCATCGCCTCGATCTGGAGGTGCAGGCCCTCGGCACTGTCCCGCTGATCCGGCAGGGGCAGACCGTCGAGGATACCCAGGGCGATCAGGGCGGCGATGCCCTGGCCATTGGGGGGAATCTCATGGACGAGGTGGCCCTGGTAGCACGTCTGGATCGGCTTTACCCACTCGGAGCGGTGGGCGGCCAGGTCCTCCCCGCGTAGCAGTCCTCCGGAGGCGCGAGCATGGGCGTCGATGCTCTCGGCGAGGTCGCCCTCATAGAAGGCCGCGCCCCCCGTCTGCGCGATGGCCTCCAGTGTGCGGGCGTGCCCCTCGCTCCGCCATACGGCACCGGGCACGGGCGTGAAGCCGTCCGGCGCGAAGGTGTCAAACCAGGCCTGGAACTCGCGGGTGCCGCGGGCCTGAAAGGCGCGGATGGCCCGCCGCCAGTTGCGGGCCAGCACCGGAGAAAGCGGGTAACCGTTCCGGGCATACCCGATGGCGGGCGCGAACAGACGTTCGAAGGGGAGTCGTCCGAAGCGGCTGTGGAGGTCCGCCCAGGCACGCGGCGCGCCGGGCACCGTGACCGGCAGCCAGCCATGCGTGGGCAGTCCGCCGTCGGGGAGGACGTCGTGGCTGAGCTTGCGCGGGGCGCGGCCCGAGCCGTTGAGGCCGGAGAGCTTCCCTCCGCTCCAGACCAGGGCAAAGGCGTCCCCGCCGATGCCGTTGCTGGTCGGCTCCACGACGGTGAGGGCGGCGGCGGTCGCAATCGCGGCGTCGATGGCGTTGCCGCCTTCACGCAGGACGAAGAGTCCGGCCTGGGTGGCGAGCGGCTGGGACGTGGCGACCATCCCGCTGCGGGCATAGACGGGTTCTCGGTGGGAAGAGTAGCGGGGTACAGTCACGGGTTCCTTCGTTGCAAACGGCTCAGCGGCTGCGGGGGTCGATGGCTTCACGCAGCCCGTCACCGACGAGGTTGAAGGCGAGCACCGTCAGGAAGATCGCCAGGCCGGGGAAGACGCTCATCCAGGGCGCGTCGGCGAGGAACCCACGCGCGGCATTCAGCATCGACCCCCAGGAGGGCGCCGGGGGCTGCACGCCCAGGCCCAGGAAGGACAGGCTGGACTCGGCCAGGACGGCCCCCGCGATCGCCAGCGACGTCTGCACGATCAGGGCGCCGCTGATGTTGGGCAGCAGGTGACGGAACACCAGGCGCGGGTCACTGGCCCCGAGCGCCTGCGCGGCCTGCACGTACTCGCGTTCGCGTTGCGCGAGCACCTCGCCGCGCGTGATGCGGGCGAAGGCGGGCGTCGTGACGATGGCGATGGCGATCATGGTGTTCTGGAGGCTGGGGCCGAGCATCGCCGCGAGCGCGATGGCCAGCACCAGGAACGGCAGGGCCAGCATGGCGTCCACGACGCGCATGATGACTTCATCCACCCAGCCACGCAGGTACCCGGCCATCAACCCCAGCACGGTCCCGGCGACCAGGGCACCCACCACACTCACCAGGGCGGCGCTGAGGGAGACGCGGGCGCCGTACAGCACGCGGCTGAGGATGTCGCGGCCAAGTTCGTCGGTGCCGAACAGATGCTGGGCACTGGGCGGGGAGCGCAGATCGGTGAAGAAGACCTGGGCGGGATCGTAGGGGCTGACCCACGGGGCGAACAGGGCGAGCAGGCCGAACACCAGCAGCAGGACGGCGCCGATCACCGCGAGCCGGTTCTGGAGGAAGCGCCGGACGGGTTTGCCCAGGCGCGGGCGGCGCACGCGGGGCGCGGTGGAAACCAGGGGGGCCTGTTGCATCAGTGGTACCTGATCCGCGGATCGACCGCGGCGTACGTGAGGTCGACCAGGAAGCTCACGAGGAACACGGCCACCGCCGAGACCAGCACGACCCCCTGAATGACGGGGAGGTCGCGCGTGAACACGGCGTCGACCAGCAGGCGCCCGAAGCCGGGCACGCTGAAGATCTGCTCGGTGATGACGGCCCCGCCCAGCAGCCCGCCGAGTTGCAGGCCGAACGCGGTGATGACCGGGACCAGGGCATTGCGCAGGCCGTGCTTGAGGACGACCCGCTGCCGGGTGATGCCCTTGGCGTGGGCGGTGCGGACGTAGTCCTGCGACAGCGTTTCGAGCATGCTGGAACGCAGGTAGCGGGCGAGCACCGCCGCCGAATGCACGCCGAGCGTCACGGCGGGCAGCAGCAGCAGCAGCAGGTTCTTGGCGGGGTCCTGCGTGAACGGCACGTACCCGCTGGCGGGAATCCAGGCGAGGCGGATGCTGAAGATATAGATCAGCAGAATCCCCAGGAAGAAGTTCGGGAGGCTGATGCCCGACAGGGCGAAGAGCGTGAAGGCCCGGTCGGTCCAGGAGTCACGGTGCAGGGCGCTGATCATCCCGGCGGGCAGCGCGATCAAGGCGGCGATCAGCATCGCGAACAGCGCGAGTTCGATGGTGGTGGGCAGCTTGTCGGCGATCAGGCCCAGCACGCTGCTGTTGTCCTTGACGCTGGTGCCGAAGTCGAGCTGGCCGATATTCACCAGCCAGCGGGCGTACTGTTCGGGCACGGGCCGGTCGAGGCCCAGCGAGTGGCGGAGTTCCGTCACGGCCTGGGGCGTGGCTTCCTCCCCCAGGAGCAGGCGGGCCGGGTCCCCCGGGAGGAGCTGCACCATGCCGAACACCAGGACCGTCACGACCAGCAGGGTCGGCAGGGCAGCGAAGAGTCGTCGGATGGCGAACTGAATCACGGGGGCGCTCCTTCGCCATATCCCCGGGCGGACCCCGGGGAAGGCGTTACTTGAGGTCGGCGTCCTTGAAGCGGATGATCCCGTCCGGGATGGGTTTGATGCCGCTCAGGCCCTTGACCATGCCCACCAGGTTGTTCGGGTGGTACACCCACACGTAGGGCACGTCATTCAGAATCTGGCCCAGGGCCACGTTGTAGGTCGCCACGCGGGCGGGCATCGCGGTCTGGGCGCGCGCCTTGTTCAGCAGTTGGTCGACGGTCTTGTTGCTGTACCCGGCCTGGTTGTTCGAGCCGCCCGTCACGAAGAAGTCGTAGATGTTGCCGTCGGGGTCGGGACGCCCGCTCCAGCCCAGGATCAGGGCGTCGAAGTCATGCTTGTCGGCGCGGTCGAGCAGGGTGCCGAATTCCACCTGCTGGATCTTGGCGTTGATGCCCGCCTGCGCGAACATCGCCTGGTACAGTTGCGCGAGCTGCGTGGTGACCGTGCCGGGCGTGGTGAGGATGGTGAAGGTGAGGGGCTTCCCGCCGAGTTTCTGCTTGGCCAGGGCCAGGTTGGCCTGGGGAACCTTGATGTTGGCGCTGTAGGCGGGCGTGCCGGGCGGGAAGGGGCCAGCGGCGGGCTTCACGGTGTTGTAGAACACCACTTTCGCCACGGCGTCGCGGTCGATGGTCGCGGCCACAGCCTGCCGGTTGGCCTTGTTGTTGAAGGGCGGGCGGGTGACGTTGAACCAGATGCCCTGGAAGCCCAGGCCCGGGTAATTCAGCACGTCGAACTTCGGGTTCTGGTCGAGTTTGCTGATGTCCTTGGGGTCGATGGGCGTGATGACCTGGACGGCGCCCGACAGCAGGTTGGCGAGGCGCACGTCCCCTTCCGGGAAGGGGCGGTACACCAGCTTGTCAATCTTCGGCGCGCCGTCCCAGTACGCCTTGTTGGCCTGGAGGGTGATGTTGTCCTGGCGCTTGCGGCTGACGAACTCGAAGGGGCCGCTGCCCACCGGGTTGTTCTGGAAGTCCTGCCCTTCCTTCTGTGCGGCTTTGGGCGAGATGATCATGCCGGAGCGGTCGGCCAGCACGGCCAGCAGCGGTCCGTAAGGCTGCTTGAGGTTGATCTGCACCGTGAGGGGGTCGATGACCTTGACGTCCTTCACGCTGGACAGTTCGTTCTTGCGCGCGCTGCCTTCCAGCGTCAGGTCGCGCTCCAGGCTGTACTTGACGGCGTTGGCGTCCAGGGGCGTGCCGTCGTGGAACTTCACACCGGGGCGGAGGGTGAAGGTGTACGTCAGACCCCCATTGCTGATCTTCCACGATTTCGCCAGCGCGGGGATGACCTTGAGATTCTGGTCGAGGTCGACGAGCTTGTCGAAAATCTGGTTGAGCACCTGACGGTCGACGAACGCGGACGACAGGGCCGGGTCGAGGCGGGGTGGATCGGCATCGAGGCCGACGGTGACGGTTTCGGCTCCGGCAACGCCGAGGGCGAGCAGGGTAAGCAGAGCGAGGGTGCGGGCAGGCTGACGCATAGGGCCTCCTGGCTGGCTTCAGTCCAGCGCGTGGGGTGACTTGAGGTCGGACGACTCGACGACGGCGTTGAGATGCTCGAGCATGGCGCTGCGAGCGGCGGCGGGGTCATTGGTGAGGATGGCCTGGGCGATCCGTTCGTGCTGGGCGAGGGTGATGGCGGGGAAGTGGCCAGACAGGGCGCTGGTCCGCAGGTCGCTGAGGAGGGCGCGCAGCGTGCCCAGAACCTGCAGGGTGACGGTATTGCCCGCGGTCTGGGCCACCAGCTGGTGAAAGGTCAGGTCTTCCCGCGAGAGCCGTTCGCCACGCGCGGCCGCTTCCCGCTGACGTTCGAGCGCGCGCTGAAAGGCCTCAGCATGCTCGGGCCTGGCCCGCTGGGCGGCGAGTGCCGCCACTTCGGGTTCGAGCATGCGGCGGAATTCGAGCAGGTCCAGTGCGGCCTGCTGACTGCCCGCCAGCAGACCCTGGAAGGGGCGGCTGAGGGTGTCACTGTCCGGGGCACGGACATAGGTGCCGTCCCCCTGGCGGATCTCGACGTAACCGAGCAGTTCAAGCTGGCGAAAGGCGTCGCGCAGGCTGGTGCGCGAGATGTTGAAGCGGCTGCTGAGTTCGCGTTCGGCGGGAAGTCGGCTCCCCCTGGCATAGGTGCCGTTGCGGATGAGGGTGAGGAGTTCGCTTGCCACCGTGTCCGAGAGCTTGACCTTGCGGACGGGATTCGACACAGAGCCTCCTTGAAGGCGCTCAGAGGTAGAATGGTCCAACCAATTTTCTTTGGGGCCAGGATACGCATGGCCAACGCCCTTCTTGCAAAGGCGCCTAGACAGGCCAGATCGCGTCCCCTGGCCTGAGAGCGTCGCTCTTGATACGCAGGAAGTGGAGCGAAATCAGGTCGAGTGGCGGTCCTCCAGGAGGTCATCCCATGAAGCGCGGCTAGCTGTACCTCAGAGTGGTGCCGCGATAGGTTGCCGAACCTTTCTGAGCTGACCGGAGTGAGCAACCGTGCTGAGGGCGGCGCGCAGTGGAGTGGCGGCCCAGGACACGCGGCAACGGCTGGAGTGCGCTGCCCTCAGGTGCACAACAGGCTGCTTGACCACGGCCTGCAAAGACAGTGTTGCGAAGCAGAGAATGGAGGTGCTGGAGGTGCTTTTCCTCCAACACTGGAATTCGGACAAACGCCCTGGGGCAAATCACAGAAAGGCCGCCAAAAGGCGGCAACCTTTCTATACGTACTTGTAAAGCTGGGCAGCAGAGCGGGTCGCGCAAAGAGGGCGCCCATGCCGCTTCGTTACTGCTCCGGTGTATTGCCCAGTGCCCTACGCTACGGGTCCCACACGCTCAGGAGCAGTTGCTCACCACCGGCACGGCGTTGCTGGTCAGCACGCGGGTCACCCCGCTGCCGCTGAAGGCCTGCATCTCCAGCTCCGAGTAGCCGATCACGTTTGGCGACACGACGATGCTCTGCTGGCGCAGCGAGCCCGTCCCCACGCTCAGAGGCGCGGTCCCGGCGGCCAGGTTGAAGGTCACCTTCCCGCGTCCGCCCGAGAAGTCGTTCCCCGTGTAGTTGATGCCCTGCCGCGTCCCCGAGTTGACCCCCACCAGGGACACCTTGATGCTTTGCAGGTTGCCGCTGTACAGGAAGTCGAACTCCATCGGCGTGGTCAGGTTGTTGCAGATCAGCGGCCGGTTGAGCTGGTCCACGTATCCGCTGACCAACACGGGATTCGTGACGTACAGGTCGTCCGACGGGGTCGTTCCTCCGCAGGCGGCGAGTGTGCCCAGCAGCAAGGGGGCCAGGAGCGGGCGGGCGGACTGGAGAGAAAGGGGCATGTTATTCCTCCTACTGGGAAAAGGCGACGCAGTTGTTCGCCACGATGATGTAGGGCTGGTTGAGCCCCTGCTGCTGGAGGAAGCCCTGGTTGCCTTTGGTGACCCAGGTGTAGAAGCCGTTGGTATAGCGCACGCCCGAGCCGGACGCGGTCTGGTAGAGGGTGTCGGTGCCGCCCTGCCAGAAAAGCTGCGCGGCATTGGCGCCGAGGTAAGCCACCGCGACCCGCCGTCCGCCGTCGCAGGTGTAGTTCACGGTGTTGACGGTGGGGGGGGCGGGGATCACCGGGCCGAAGCCTGGCCCCGGGATGATGGTGGACGTGCCGCCCCCCGGATTCACCGGGATGATGGTCGAGGAACCGTCGCCACCCGCGAAGCAGCCGGAGAGCACGGTCTGGCCGTTCTGGTTGAGGAAGCCTCCCCCGCCGCCGATGTTCCAACTGGTGACCTGATCGGCGTACTGCACCGTGCCGCCGGGCGGCATCTGGCCGTAGGTCCGGCGCGGGAGGGTATAGATGGCTCCCCCGAAATTGACCCGGGCCACGTCGCGGCTGGGATAGAAGACGTTGAGGGTGACGCCGCCGTTACAGGTGTAGGTGACGCTCGTGCCGGGCGCGGGCACGTTCTGGGCGTGGCCGGGTGATCCCAGCACGGCCATGAGGGTGAGGCTGGTCAGGCCAGTCGTGAGGCGGATAGCGTTCATGGCGTCCTCTCTTCTGGATTGGGGCGGGAGTGGACGGCCCTTCGTCCCTGGTCGGCTGGCCGAACAGCCTGGCGGGAGAGGTGACCGTTGCTGCCGTCTTGCTCCTTTCCGGCGGGTCCTGCGGGGCCGCCCCCCCCAAGTCACGCTTGAGGTCACTGTGCGAAACCGAACGTGACGCGCCCGTGATGCGGCGGAGCCAAAAAGGGGCGGCCACGTCACGCGGCGGCAACCTCCTGGCCGGGGGAACAGCCGCCTTTTCTTCCGGTTCTGGCAACTTCAAGGACTGTGGCAAAAGCGCAATCGGGCCCTCGCCAGCGCCCAGGCCAGGCGCAGTTCACAGGTTCTGAAGAGCTGCTACCCGGCATCTGAACACGCCCGGCGGAGACTGCCTGCCAGGTGAGCGATTCCGCCCACCGAAGGAGTCCAGACATGCGAACGAACCACAACATCCTGACCCCCCTGCTGGCCGCGACCTTCCTGGCCGGAAGTGCCTTCGCCGCCGGGCCCACCACCGCTCAGCGTGCCCTGTCCAGCCCGCCGCCACAGGCCCAGCGCGCGCCGCAGGCGGTGCAGGTGGCCTATTACCGGGGTGACCCGCTGAAGGGCGGCCAGCTTCTGACCACAGCCTCCGTCACGCCTCGGACGGGCGGGCAACTCTTCCAGAATGCGCCCGGCGGCGCGACGTACGCGGTGGTGACCACGCCCTTTGGCCGCCGCGTCGTCAACCTCCAGGCGACTCAGGCCCGGGGTAGGCCTGACGGCGGGGGTCCCGGTGATGCCGGAGGCTCGCGTGGGGGCGGGGTGGCTCAGCCAGGCAGCTCGCCCACGGGGGAGCCCGGGCACAGCCGCGGCCCGGCTGAGCCCGGCGGCGCACAAGGCCCGCGTGACCGCCTGGGCGTCCTCGGCGGCGTGCTCCGGGGGGCCAGCAGCGTGACCTTTTACACCGCCGACCCCTTGCAGGGTGGCCGGGCTGTCCAGACCCTCCAGTTGAGCGTGGGGGCCGGGGACCAGGACGCCGCGCTCACGCAGGCCGCGCGGCAGGCCAGGTTCGCTGTGGTGGAGCGTGGGGGCGAAACCCTCATCGTGGACCTGAACGCGGCGCCCCTTCAGCCGGGTCAACCCGCTTCCCAGGACCCGCAGCGGCGATAAGCCCCGGCCGGAGCAGTGGACGCCTTGATCCGCTGCTCCCGTTCCTCTGGAGGTGCCTTTCCTCCAACACCTCCATTCTCTGCTTCGCAGCTTTGCTGGCAGGACGGTCTGCCCGCTCCAGGCCCACACCGTTGTCGGTGGCCGAGCCGACCCGGCCCGCCGTCGCGGTGCCGTGCCCTGTCACGGTGGGGCGAGGCAGGGGTTCAGCGGGCCAGGCCGACGGTCAGGGTGGCGGTGTAGCCTGCGGACGTGTTGCCCGTCACGCTGGGCATCTGGGTGCTGTATCCGTCACTGAAGATGTTGTCCCGGGCCAGCGAGATGCTGTTCAGGTTGCTGAGGCTGGAGGCGTAGCCGCCGGTGGCGTAGACCTCCCGGCAGGTGGCTTCCGGCAACGCCAGCTGCGAGGTCTGGATCTTGTTGCTGGCCGAGGTGGCCGACGCCAGGGCCGGATAGACCTCGAAGTGGATGTGGGGCCAGCGGCCCGCGTAGCAGCCGGGGACGATGGTCGTGAAGGTGACGGTGCCGTCTGCCCCCGACGCCTGCACGCCGCGCAGGTAATCCTCACCGATGGTGCTGGCACTGTACATCGAGTAATTGCCGTCCCGGGTGCAGTGCCACAGGTACACGGCGTAGCCTGACAGGGGCGCACAACTCGCGCTGACGTTCACCAGTTTCAGGATGAGGGTGAGGGGGATGCCCGGGGCCGTGTTGCCCGTGCCGAGACTGGTCCGCAGGTCGGAACGGACGATGCCCGAGCGGGTCAGGACGTTGAGGGATTGCCCGGAGGCCGCCGACCCGTCTGCGGGGTACGGCCCCGCGGTTTCCGTGGGAATGGCCGCCGGGCATTCGGCCGTTCCGGTCTCCGTTCCGCTGCCGCTGCCCGTGCCTGTCCCCGCGCCGGGAATGGCCGCGGTCCCGCAGCCGACCAGGACACCGATGCCCAGCAGGCCGAGCGCCAGGACACGGCGGCGGTCCACCACCGGGCGCGTCATCATGTTGACGTCGGCGGTGAGGCCGAGGTTGTTGAGGTCGTCGTGGTGGTCGTGGTCGTCGGCAGGGTAGGGCGTGACGGTGCGCGGGTTGCTCATAAAGGCTCCTCCTGAGCCGCGGCGGAGGGGTTCCTGTCGTCTCGACCGCGTCCTGCCCGGGAGAGTAAAAGGACGATGTTCAGAACCTGTTTACGGCCCCGCACCCCGGCTCCAGTCCGCTCCGTGCCTGCGTCGTCGGGCAGGTAAGGCGTCTCACATTCGCTGCCAGGAGAGTGGACATGGACACCCCTACGATCGTTTTGGTGCACGGCTTCTGGGGTGGAGCCGCGCACTGGAGCAAAGTCATCGTTGAGCTGTCTCGGCTCGGCTACGACAAGCTTCATGCGGTTGAGCTCCCACTGACGTCTCTCGCCGACGATGCAGAGCGAACGCGGAAGATGGTGGCCCAGGAAGAGGGTCCGGTTCTGCTGGTCGGTCATTCCTACGGCGGAGCGGTGATCACGGAAGCTGGCAATGAGCCGAACGTCGTCGGTCTGGTCTATGTCGCCGCATTCGCGCCGGATAGCGGGGAGAGCCCGGGGGCGATCACAAAGGAGAATCCGCCTGCTGCGGCCGCCAACCTCGCGCCGGACAGTGATGGCTATCTGTGGATCAAGCCGGACAAGTTCCACGAAAGTTTCTGCCAGGACCTTTCGGAGGACGAGGGGTTGGTCATGGCCGTCACGCAAAAGGCCCCACTCGCATCCACCTTCGAGGACACCGTCAGTACGCCAGCATGGAAGACGAAACCGAGCTGGTACCGGGTTTCGACCGAGGACCGGATGATTCATCCGGATAACGAGCGGCGAATGGCTGAGAGGCTCAATCCCCGGAAAATGGTGACGCTCGATGCGAGTCATGCGTCGCTGGCCTCCCAACCGGTGGCCATTGCCGAATTGATCGATGAGGCGGCCCGAACGGCCTGAAGTTGCCAGGGTTTGGTGGAGGGACAGCTCAGGGTGGGGGGCTTGCTCCTCGAAGGCCACCGGGAAGCGGTAGCCCAACGACGAGTGCCGACGTTGCCGGTTGTAAAAGCCCTCCATCCACTCGAACACCTCACTGCGGGTCTGGGGACGTGTGCCGGGCGCCTGCTGCTCGTCGCGGGTGAGGTGGGTGTAACTGCTGGTCGAGCCCAGAGCGCCGCTGGCATCGACCCCGGCCCAGGTGAGCCGCTCGATCAGCTGCGCGAAGGTGACTTCGTCAAGACCGATTTCATTCATGGGGATCAGGGGAAACGCACTCAGACCAGAAAACATACTTCCTCAAAGGTGATCGGTTCCGGCCTGGGGCGGCGGCCCCTGCTGGCTGGGGTGGGGGTTATTGGGCGTACTTCTTCGCGCCAGCCACGCAGAGCACGCCGCCCAGCGTGGTCACCAGCATCATCCACTGCACCTGCTCATGCAGCAGCAGCGCGGCCAGGCCGAGTCCGATGAACGGCTGCATCAACTGAAGTTGCCCCACTGCCGCGATGCCGCCCTGGGCCAGGCCGCGGTACCAGAACACGAACCCGATCAGCATGCTGAACAGCGACACGTAGGCCAGGCCGAGCCAGGCGGGCCCGCTGACCTGCGCCACCGAGGCGGGCAGACTCAGCAGGGTGCCCAGGAGCATGACGGGCAGGGCGAGCGCCAGGGCCCAGCAGATGACCTGCCAGCCGCCCAGCCTGCGGGACAGGCGCGCGCCTTCGGCATACCCCAGACCGCACAGCACGGTGGCGGCCAGCATCAGCAGGTCCCCCTGAAGTGACGCGGTGATGCCGCCCATGGCGGCGTAACCGGCGACGAAGGTGCTGCCGAGCGCGGAGAACACCCAGAACGCCGGGCGGGGCCGTTCGCCGCCGCGAAGCACCGCGAAGATGGCCGTGCAGAGCGGCAGCAGCCCGAGGAACACAATGGAGTGGGCGGACGTGACGTGCTGAAGTGCGAGGGCGGTCAGGAGCGGAAACCCCACCACGACCCCCAGGGCGGTGACGGCGAGGGCTGGCACGTCCGTGGGGGTCGGCCGGGGCTGCCGGAGCAGCCGCAGCAGGGCCAGGCCTAGCAGCGCGGCGATGGTCGCCCGCGCGCAGGTCAGAAAGAGGGGGTTGAAGTCGGCGACCGCAACGCGTGTGGCGGGCAGCGATCCCGCAAAGATCAAGACGCCGAAACCTCCGTTGAGCCAACCTCTCTTTGTTTTTTCCATCGCGAACTCCTTGCGCGCTTCAGGAAAGCACCGCTGTGGTCGGGTTCACCAGACACGACCCAGTACAATTGGAAAGAACTGTTATGCCCATCAGTCCAGGACAGTGTGACGCGCGATGAAGCGAACCGGCACCCGCATTGGGACCGTCATGGCGGGCGTCCAGGCGAAGATCGCCGCCCGGACCTACCTGCCGGGCACCCGACTGCCCTCCGTCCGCGCGCAGGCGCGGGCAATGGGCTTTTCCGTGTCGACCGTGCTGGAGGCGTATGAGCGGCTGGCGGCCGAGGGGGTCCTCACCGCCCGCCGAGGCTCAGGGTTCTACGTGACCGGGCCGGTCGCGCCTCTGGCGCTGACCGAGATCGCCCCGCAACTGGACCGGGCCATTGATCCCCTCTGGGTGTCCCGGCAGTCCCTGGAAACGGATGCCAGCGTGCTCAAACCTGGGTGCGGGTGGTTGCCGGCCGACTGGCTGTACGAGGCTGGCATGCGCCGCGCCCTGCGGTCCCTGGCGCGCGCCGGGACGCTGGAGCTGACCGAGTACGCCACCCCGCTGGGCCACCCGGAACTGCGGCAGGTGCTGGCCCGGCGGATGGCCGGGGCTGGCATCGACGCGGCCCCAGAACAGGTCCTGCTCACCGAGTCAGGAACGCACGCCATCGACCTGATCTGCCGCTTCCTGCTGGAGCCGGGCGATACCGTGCTGGTGGATGATCCCTGCTACTTCAATTTCCACGCGCTGCTCAAAGCCCACCGCGTGCAGGTCGTAGGCGTGCCGTACACCCCGAACGGACCGGACGTGGACCGCTTCGGGGCGGCGGTGCAGGCCCACACGCCCAGGCTCTACATCACAAATTCAGGTGTGCACAACCCCACCGGCGCGGTGCTGTCGCCGGTCGTGGCGCACCGCCTCCTGGCCCTGGCCGACCGGTCGGACCTCGTGATTGTGGAAGACGACATTTTCGCCGACTTCGAGCTCACCCCGGCGCCCCGGCTGGCGGCCTTCGACGGCCTGTCCCGGGTGATTCAGATCGGCAGTTTCTCCAAGACGGTTTCGGCGTCGCTACGCTGCGGGTACATCGCCGCACGGACCGACTGGATCGAGAGCCTCACTGACCTGAAAATCGCCACCACCTTCGGGGGGGGGCGCCTGGCGGCCGAGCTGGTGCTGCGGGCCTTAACCGACAGCGGGTATCGCCGACACATGGAGAGGTTGCGGCTGCGGCTGTCCGGGGAAATGCACAAGGCCCTGCCCCGCCTTGAAGCACTGGGCATCACCCCGTGGCTGGTGCCTCAGGCTGGCATGTTCCTGTGGTGCCGCCTGCCGGAAGGAACCGATGCCGCCACCGTAGCGCGTACATGCTTGAAAGACGGCGTCGTGATGGCACCAGGTAACGCATTCAGCCAGTCACTGAGCGCGAGTAACTTCCTGCGCTTCAACGTCGCTCAGTCTACGGATGCCCGCGTGTTCGATGTTCTGGCGCGTGCCCTCTCCGCATAGCAAAGAGCAGGAGTGGGTGGCTGGTTTGAGGTTGTCTTCAGTGGTTGCAAAATGAGCACCGTTCCAACCCCACGCGCTTGGTCGTCACGTCCAGTTGGGCTACAGGAGGGGGGAGGGCATGCGACGATTCGGCCAGCGCCGATTACCCTGAACCGCGCCAACGAACTTCGACCGTTGCGCCCATAGGCCAATGTACCGACCGTTCGCAGTCACCCGGAGCCACCGAAAGGACGGCCAAGATCATGCGGAAACTGATCGTTCTGGAACGCATCACCCTGGACGGCATGTTCGATGCCGCCGAGATGGAACAGTGGGATCACCCCTATCGCAGCGACGGGCGGGGCGAGGTGATCGCCAGAGGAGACCAGGACAGCGATGCGTCCCTGCTCAGGCGAAAGACCTGCGAGATGCTCGCGCCGGTCTGGTCCGCCCTCAAGAACAACGAGTTCGGCATCGCGGACAAGCTGAACAGCATGAAAAAATACGTGATCTCCTCAAGCCTCGCTGGTGCGGAGCCTGCTGGCGGCGGATCTGGTGGATGAACCTCAGTTGCTGGTCCATCCGGTGGTCTGGGGGCGTGGAAAGAAAGTCTTCGATGACCAGAACCACGCCGCGTTGGAAAAGGGCGTGGCGCTGCTCCGCTACCAGCCCAAAAAGGGCTGACAGAAGCGGAGAAGGAGGCGTTGATGATCAACCCTAGTACGCAGGCCCAGAAGGTCCTGGGCATCGTTCACACCGCCATTGCCGTGAGCAACTTGCAGCATCAAGTCGAGTTCTGGCAGCAGGTGCTGGGGTTCACGCTGGATGGAACAGCAGAAATCGGCGGCCCGCTGCCAGAGGACGAGACGGGCGTCCCCGGCATCCGCAGCAAGATCGCCATGCTGACCAAAGGTGGCGTGAGCATCGAGTTGTATCAGCCTGTCGCACCTCAGGGCCGCCAGACGTATCGGCCAAGCCCGGCGGATATCGGTTCCTGGCATCTCGCGCTCAAAGTCACCGATCTGGACGAGCTGGTCCGGGTCAGCAGCGAGTGGGGGTGGCAGGTGCGTGGCAAGGTTGCGGTGGTTGAGGAGGGGCCTGGCCCGGTTGGTGCCCGCCTGGTCTACCTGCACAACGCCGACGGCACCATCATCGAACTCGTTCAGATGCCCGAAAGCTGAACAGGCTCGCTGCCAAAACCCGTCTGGGGCGGATGGACGACAGATCGGGCGTAGCATGAACGGGCGCGGGGGAGGGCAGACATGATCGTCGAGCTGTGGGGTCGCGGTTCCGGGTCGCCGCTGGTGGAATCGGTGTGGTCCGCGCGCAGCGAGGGCGGCGGCCACATGACCTCGCTCGCCGTGTGCAGCACGGAACTGGTCTTCACCCGCCAGGGGGGCGAGCTGAGCGTCATGCTGCGCGGCCCGGAAACCTGGGCGACCACCGCCCCCGTGCCCCACGACGCGCAGTTTTTCGGGGTCACGCTGGGGCTGGGGGTGCACCTGCCCGGCCTGCCCCCGACCCGGCTGCGCGACCGGCACGCGCCACTTGCCGCCTCGGGCAGGCACCTCTGGCTGGGCGACCGCGCCCTGCCGCTGCCCGGCCCCGACGACGCCGAGGCTTTCGTGGAACGCCTGGAGCGGCTGGGCCTGCTGCGCCGCGAGCCGCAGGTGCAGGTGCTGCTGCAGGGCGAGCGCCCCGCCGACCCGGCCAGCCTGCGCCGGGCCCAGCGGCGTTTTCTGGAGGCGACCGGCCTGTCGCTGCGCGCCACGCGCACCATCGAGCGCGCGCGGCTGGCGCTGGAACGCCTGCAGGCCGGGCACGCCGTTGCCGACGTGGTCCACGAACTCGGCTACACCGACCAGGCGCACCTGACCCGGCTGCTGCGGCGCCTGATGGGCCGCACGCCCGCCCGCACCCGCGACGTCGACTGGCACCACGCCCCGCTGGGCGGCGTCGCGCGCTGAGGCCCTGTCGTTTCGGTACAAGATCGCCGCCGCCGCTGCCACCTATGCTCCCCCTGTGCCTGCACCCCAGGACGAGGAGTGTGCCCTATGCGAAAACTGACCGCCGGACTGTTCCTGACCCTCGACGGCATCGCCGGATCTCCCAACCTGTGGCAGGAAACCTTCGACGAGGACATGGGCGCCGAACTGACGCGCGCGCTGTCGCGCACCGACACCCTGCTGCTGGGCCGCACGACCTACCAGGAGTGGGCGGCCTACTGGCCCACCGCCACCACCGACCAGGACTACGCCCGCTTCATCAACACCACGCCCAAGTACGTCGCCTCGACCACGCTGGAGCAGGTGGCCTGGGGGCCGTACGACAGCGTGCAGCTCATCCGGGGCGATTTGTCGCAGGCCGTCACGGACCTCAAGCGCCAGCCCGGCCAGGACATCGCGGTGCAGGGCAGCCCGACCCTGGTGAACGCACTGCTGCAACTCGGCCTGCTCGACGAGCTGACGCTGTACGTCCACAACGTGGTCGCCTACCAGGGCCAGCGGCTGTTCGCCGAGGGCAGCCTGCGGCGGCTGGAACTGCTGGACTGCCGGGCCAGCCGCAGCGGGGTCATTATGGCGACCTACCGCCCGCGGCCTGCGCCTGGCGCCTGACGTGAGGCGCGCACCGGCTGTGCCGACCTGCACGTGCCGGGCCAGCCCCTGGTGCTCTTCAACATCTGGGACGTGGGGAGTGCAGCAGCGGTGACCGCCAGTGGCGCGCAGGCCCTGGCCTCTGGGAGCTGGTCGGTGGCACACGCCCTGGGCTTCTCGGATGGCGAGCGGACTCCACTCGACCTCGCCATCGAGAACCTGAAACGCATCGTGGCCGCCACCGACCTGCCCGTGTCGGTGGACCTGGAAAGCGGCTACCAGGACATCGCGCAGACCGTGCAGCGGGCGCTGGAGGACCAGGTCGAGCGTCTGCGCCGGGCGCGCGGGGCAGCGGGTGACCCGGTCTTCATCAACGCCCGGACGGACGTGTTCTTCCAGAAGCCGACGGAGGAGCACGACGCGGCCATGCTGCATGAAACCCTCGAACGGGCACGCGCCTACGCTGACGCGGGGGCGAACGGCCTGTTCGCTCCCGGCCTCAGCCACCTGAGCCTGATCGCCCGGCTGGCCTGACGCTCGCCCTCCCCGTGAACATCATGGTGGCGGACACGACCCCGCCCCTACCTCCTGGCGATGCGGGCGCTGGAAGAGGCCGCATGGGCCGCCCTCCGCTAACTAAGCTTGAGAGCGACGTGAGCCTGATCTACGAAGCGCGCTCCAGCAGCTCGCTGCTGGTGGCCGGGGTCGCGCGCGGCCTGACCACGCAAGGGGGCCGCCTGGTCCGCCCCGCCGAGAACTGCTGGCATATGGTCGTCGTGCGGCAGGGGGGCGAGGCCAGCATGCGTCTGGTCGGGCCGTGGACGGGTGCCGGGGTCGCCAGCTACGGGGAAGGGGCCGAGATTCTCTGGATTCGTTTCCGGCTCGGCACCTTCATGCCCGGCCAGCCCGTCACGGGCCTGCGGGATCAGGAAACCTTGCTGCCCGCTGCCACGGGTCACTCGGTCTGGCTGAACGACGCCGCCTGGCCGCTGCCCGGCATCGACGACGTGGACGCCTTCGTGGAACGGCTGAGGCGCGCTGGCGTGCTGACCCACGATCCCCTGGTTCAGGATCTGCTGCACGAGCCGGGCTCCGGCCTGGCCCCGCGCACCGAGCGCCACCGCCTGCTGCGGGCCACCGGCCTGCCGCTGCGCCACATCCGGCAGGTGGAGCGGGCCCAGCAGGCCGCCGCGCTGCTGGGCCAGGGCGTGCCGATTCCTGAGACGATGTTTCGGCTGGGCTACTTCGACCAGCCGCACCTGACCCGCGCGCTGAGGCGGTGGGTGGGACACACCCCGGGGCAACTGCTCCGGGCAGGCGAGGAGCACTTGCCACTTCGTACAAGACCGCTGGACGCGCCTTCCCTACACTGACCTTCAGTTCGGGCCAGACGGCCCGCACAGGGAGGAACACCATGAGCAGAATCGTGGCGCAGATGGAACTGACCCTGGACGGCTACATGACCGGCCCCAACGGCGAGATGGATTGGTTCAGTCTCGACCCCGACGTCTGGCAGCTGCGGGTTTCGAAGTACGAGAGCATCGGCACGGTGCTGCTGGGGCGCAGGAACTACGAGGGCTTCGCCGGGTTCTGGCCCCTGATGGCCACGAACCCCGCCGCCTCGCCCACCGACGTGACGTTCTCGCGCTGGCTGGACGCGGTACCCAAGGTGGTCTTCTCGCACACGCTGCAAGGGGCCCCCTGGCAGAACTCGCGGCTGGCAGAGGGCGACCTGGCCGGAGAGCTCGCCAAGCTCAAGCAGCAGAACGGAAAAGACGTGCTGATCATGAGCAGCGCCAGCCTGATCCAGCAGGGCCAGCACCTCGGCCTGCTCGACGAGCTGTGGCTGAACGTCCATCCCGTCACGCTCGGCGAAGGGCGACGATTGTTCACGGAACGCATGAACCTGGAGCTGCTGGAGAGCCGAGTCTTCGACTCCGGGCAGGTGTTTCTGCACTACGCGGTGCGTCGCTGAAAGCCTGGAACGTCGGGGACGGCAGGTCGGCCACCCCCACAACCCCCAGTGGGCACGCGCACACGGCGGGCGACCGACAGGCGCTGGCGAAGACCTGCGCGGCGGCCCACGCACTCCTGATCGTGGACGAGGCGTCCGCGCCCTTCACCGCCGCGCCTTCGCTGCCCCGGCACCCGAACGTGGTCCTGGCCTGAAGACGGAGGTGGCAGGTGCATGGCTGTCAAATGAGGCCCCCAAGGCATCCTGGTATCTGGCGATCCTCCGCGTCCACCTCGTGGTGGATGAGGCGTGCAGTTCCCAACCAGGCCACGCGGGCAGACAACGCGAGGGCAACGCCTCACCCAACCTCTTTATACAGATAATGCCGTCGTGGAAAGCTTTTTCGGCTCCCTCAAAAGGGAGCTGTTCGAGGACGCCTGCTTTGAGAGCCGTGCCGCTGCATAGCAGGCCGTCTTCGAATTCATCGAGGTCTTCTACAATCGCCAGCGTCGCCACTCCACTCTCGGGTACTTGACGCCCCTGGAGTTCGAACGCCAAGCTACTGCCGCTTAACTTCAACTACGCACAATCGGGGCAGGCCCAGGTTGCAAGAACCCGCATCCACTAGACTTGAATTGTGAGCGCCTCGATGTCCCTCGGGTAATAACTCAGGCGCTGGCATCCGTCTGCGGTGATCAATACCGTGTCGCTGTGGCGGAAGCCGCCGCAGTCCGGATGATAGAGGCCGGGTTCGACCGACAGCACCATGCCTTCTTCCAGGGATGCCGGATTCCCCCTGTCCAGGAAGGGCCACTCGTGATTTCTTGATCCGAGGCCATGTCCCGTGTGGTGGCGCCAGTAGGGGAGAAGGCCTTCCTTTTCATAGTACGCATGCACCGTCCGGTCGACCTCTGCGGCCGTAATTCCCGGTTTCAACTGCTCGAACGCGATCTCCTGCAGGTTGATCATGTGCTCGAACAACCTCACCTGCTCGGGCTGAGGCTCACCGATGAACATGGTGCGTTCCAGCTCGGAATAGTATCCCCAGACCGGCACAGTGGCACCGGTGACGAGCGTGTCGCCGTCTTCAAAACGCGCGTCGATCGTCGTGGCGTGGGGGAGACTCGAGCGGCGACCGACCTGTCCCCGGTAAGTGGCGAGGACGCCGTCTCCGAAGAAGCCGAGCGCGTTGGCCCGGTGATTGCTGCCGAGCGCGGCGCGCATGGCCCAGGTCGCCTCGTGGCCAGCCCGCTGGCTCACCTCCAGTTCACTGGCCCCAACGCGGGTATACCGCTGCAGCAGCGTATGGCCCAGGTTTGCCCAGCGCATGCTCTCGCGGATTAGGGACACCTCGTAGGCGCTCTTGATGCTCATCAGGTGATCAACCTCAGCAGCGATGCGGCACACCTCCTGGCCCGTGGCCTCGCTCAGCGTTGGCCCCTGATACCCATAGACCAGCGGATAACCGTCCAGGTCGGCGGCCAACCTTCCGCGCAGGCCGCACTCCGCGAGGAAGGCGACCAGGACGAGCATCGGATGCCGGTCTCCCGGATACTCAGCGTAGCTCCTGAACCCGTGCGCCGCGCTCGTGCTGGCCGCGTGCTCACGTTCGAGTTCCGGCACGAACAGCAACACCTCGCCCTCTTGGGTCACAATCGCCGCGATCGGGCGCTCGGTCGGGTAGAACGCGAAGCCGCTGTAATACATCACGCGGTGAGGGTCAAAGAGCACGGCTGCCGAGGCCTGCTGTTCCCGCAGCAGGGCCATGAGAGCCTCAGCGCGTCCCCTGAATTCACTGGGTTCGGGAGCCAGGGTGTCGACCTTGACCATGCGATCTACCCGTCCTGTCGGGCGAGTTGCTGAGATTCAAGCTGCTCGGCCGTCGAAAGATCGCCCAGCATGTAGGCGTAGTCCCCGGCATGCGTGCGGCTGGGCGTCGGTCTGACGAGCACCAGCTGGGTCTTGTCGAACGGCGCCCGGAATTCTTCGAGTTCCTCGAAGGTCTGCGGATCCACCATGGTGCCGAGAAGGGTTCCCCGGTCGACCGCCTGTCCGAGCTGGGTCGCGTCGACTCTGGGCATCAGGATGCCGCCGAAGGCCGGACGGACGATCTTCATGTCATGAAGGAGGGTCTGTGCGGGCGCTGGCTGGGGATCACCCGGGATCGAGCCGATGACTTTCAGGGCATTCATGACCCCAGCGGTGCCGCGCCGGATGTACTGCGCGTCAAGTTGGCCGCCACCACCGATCTCCGCGACCACGACTTTGGTACCGTTTTGCTTGATCAGCTCGGTCCCGAGCGTTCCCTGATAGGATTTGCCCTTGTAGAGGGTCGGGAAGAGGAAGGCGCGCGAAACTTCCGGGGCGTTGAGCACATACACGTAGTCCACCGTGGGGATCGAGCCCCCGGCATGAAGATCGAGCAGGACGTCGGTGCGCGGCGCGATGTACTCGTGGAGTTTCTTGGCCAGTTGGTCACTCAGCCAGGTGTCCAGGTCTCCAGGGAAGACCCGGTTGAGGTTTTGCATGTCCGTCGGCGTATTCCGGGTGAAACTTTCGAATCCGGGCGGGTTGCACAGCGGAATGACGGTGACTTGACCGCGCACGGGCAGCGAGTCGAGTTGCTCGGTGACCTGACGTGCGATGACGATCGGGGGCAGCTCGTCTCCGTGGATCCCGGCGGTGATCGTGACGCGCGGGCCGTCCTCCACTCCCCGGAAGACATGGGCGGCCACACGCAGGGGTTGTCCGCCAGCGGTGCGGGTGATGTCGAGCCACTCCAGCGAATGCTTGGGGTCAGGCATGGAGTTCTCCTTGCAGGGCGAAAGCCTGGCGGGTGAGCTCGAGGAAACGTTCAAAATCCTGGTCGCCGTGGGCGGCCGAGAAGGCACTGTGCAGCAGTGGCCCGGAGGCGACGATGAGGTGGTTGGCCCCGAGATGGTCGGCCCAGGCCCGGTACTGTTTGACGTCCGTGGTGGCCGCACTGCGGTAGTCCCGGACAGTCACGTCCGTGAAATACGGCTGCACGTGTCCGCCTCCACCATGGAGCTGCGCCGCAATCCCCGCAGCCTGTGCCAGAGCGTTGAATTCACGTTTCAGCTCCTCGGTGCGCCGGTGCAGATTCGCGGCGACCGTGCCGTCCTTCTGCAGTTCTAGCGCTGTCAGGCAGGCCGCCAGGGCTGGCCGGAAACCGTTGAAGGTGCCCACGAAGGGCGCATTCCCGGCTCCTGGGGCCGACCGTTCCATGATTTCCCGCCTGCCCGCCAGCGCCGCCACCGGGAAGCCGTTGGCGAGCCCCTTGCTCCACAGGCTCAGATCCGGGGTCACGCCGTATTTCCCCTGCGCGCCGCCAGGGCCCAGGCGGAAACCGGTGAGCAGCTCATCGAACACGAGCAGGATGCCCAGCTCCGAAGTGAGTTTCCGCAGCCCTTCAAGGTAACCGGGCTCCGGCTCGATAAACCCGATATCGATCAGCACCGGCTCGATGAACAGGGCCGCGATCTCCTCTTTCTTCGCGGTGAGGATCTCCCGGGCCGCCTCCAGGTTGTTGAACGGCAGAATGGTGATGTCCGGTGAGGGTCGCAGCCCCGGGCCGCCCGGCAGGGCGACCGGTCGCTCGGCCGGGCCAGCTTTGGTCAGGTCGGACCACGTGCTGACGTTCACGTCGTCCCACCAGCCGTGATACGCCCCCTCCATCTTGGCCAGACCCTGCCGTCCAGTGACGACACGCGCGAGGTGCAGGGCGTGGATGGCCGCTTCCGTTCCGGTGTTCGTGAAGCGCACCTGTTCGGCGGTGGGCACGCAGCTGAGAAACGCCTCGGCGGCCTGAATACTGAGTTCGCTCTCGACCCCGGCCCCAAGTCCCAGGCGCATGGCCTGATTGACCGCCTCGATGATGTTCGGATGACCGTGCCCGAGCACGACCGCCGCGTTGCCCATCACGAAATCCAGCCATTCCTGCCCCTCCACGTCCCAGAGTCGCGATCCCTGGGCACGCGAGAAGTAGCGCAGGGGCACCGCCGTGGCGCGGGAATTGGAGTGCGTGCCAGCAGGAATACTCCTGAGCGCACGGTCGTAGAGTTCCTGCGAACTTGATCCGAGATTATTCATCTTCTCCTCCCAGGGCCCAGTGGGCGAACAGCGTGCCGGGCGAATGCATGCAGTCGTACAGGTGGGCCACGGCGGCGTCCTGCGCGCTGGCTGGCACTGCTGCCCAGAAGCGGTGGGCCAGTTCGTTGCCCCACCAGTAGGTGTAGATGAAGGGCGCGCGGAGCCGGTGGGTAAAGAAGCGCAGACGCGCCTCGATCCACTCGTCCGACTGGCCGAGCTGGGCCCTCAGCAGCGCGGCGGCCTCGCGGTGTGTCGCCCGGCCGGTATTGAGCGAATGGGCCGCCTCGATCGAACACAGGTACTGCAGGCGATTGTAATGGCGCTCGATTTCATCGAAGGGGGACGTCCGCCAGCGGATGAGTTCGAGGCCGAGTTCCGCAATGCCTTCGAACAGCACACTCGAGGCGCTGTTGGTGAGCACAATGGCCCCGTCGATTGGCATCCGGCCCGCCCGCGTCAGCCGTTCACGCTGCGCCATATGGACGTCATGGCCAGGGTAGGCTTCATGGGCAACCAGGCGTTTGAGCGCGCTACGCGTATACTGGAAATCCCCGTTGATCCACACCTTCCGCCCGGGATAATCGCAGTAGGCGCTGAAAGGCGCGTCGCTGACCACCTGCGCCTGAATGGGAACGTCGTGCAGCGCCAGCTGGGGCAGGTACTGCGCGACTCGCCCGCGCGCCTCATCGAGGAGGGCCTGCAGACTCGCCTGGAGCTCCGCGCCGCGAACCTGATCCGCCTCCCGGTAGGCCTCGAGGCCGTCCATGCCCGGCTTGAACCCGGCCTGCACCAGTGCCAGGTCAAGCTTCTGCTGGTGGGCTCGGAGGCGACCTGCGGCCGGGGGCGCTGGCGGGATGCGCAGGCACTGCGCCACCACCTGCTCGAAGTCGCTGACTTCCCCCATGACCCAGCCGAGCAGGTGTCGGGTCGCGAACGCCTGTTCGGTCAGCCAGTCGCGCAGATGTCCGTCCTGCAACCGACTGGCCCGGTCGGCAATCTCCAGCAGCGCTCGGCGCGCGCTTTCCAGGTCGATCGCCTCCACCTCCAGGCCGGTCCAGTGCACCGGAACGAGTCCCTCCGCCTCGAGCCGCCGGTCACCGGCAACAGGTCGTTCGCGGTAGGCGCGGTCCGCACCGAGGAGCACGGCCGCGTACTGCCGTGAGAGATCAAAGGCCTGTGCCAGGTCGGTCATGCGGACACCTTCCGTGGGTCGAGGAGATCACGCAGGGCGTCCCCCAGGAGATTGAAGCCGAGAACGGTGAGCATGATCGCCAGTCCCGCGAAGACGGACAGCAGTGGGCCCTGCCGCAGGAATTGCAGGCCGGTGTTGAGGATCGATCCCCAGGACGGGGTGGGGGGTTGCACGCCCAGCCCCAGGAAGGAAAGCGAGGCTTCTGCGGTGATGGCATTCCCCATGCCCACCGTGGCGATCACGATGACCGGCCCAAGGGCATTCGGCAGCACATGCCGGAAGAGGGTGCGCAGTGGCGAGGCACCAAGGGCGCGGCTGGCGTCGACATAATCTTCCTCGCGAATTGCGAGGATGCTCGAGCGGATGACCCGGGCGTAGGTGGTCCAGTACACCATTCCCAGTGCCACCATCACGCTCTGGGCACTCGGCCCCAGGGCGGCGACCAACGCCAGGGCGAGCAGAATGGGCGGGAACGCCAAGAAGACGTCCACCGTCCGCATCACCAGCGTATCGACCAGCCCGCCAAAGAATCCGGCGAACGCGCCAGCAAGGACGCCGATCACGGCCGAGAGCCCGACCGCGATCACCGCCACCTGAACCGAAACGCGTGAGCCGTAGACGATCCGCGAGAGCGTGTCCCGCCCGAAATTGTCGGTTCCCAACAGGTGGGCCGCCGAGGGCCCGGCGAAGCGCGCTCTGAAGTCCCGGCTGTCCACGCCGTACGGGGCGATGGCGGGGGCGAAGACGGCGGCGAACAGGACTGCGGTGATGATGAGCAGCCCGATCAGGCCCAGCTTGTTGCGCCTCAGAAAAAGCCAGCGCCGGTCAGGAGTAACGGATTTTCGGGTTGATGTAACCATAGGAGATGTCCACCAGGAGGTTGATCAGGCTCACAAAGATGGCGACGAACACGACGCTGCCCTGTACGACCGGATAGTCGCGCTGGTTGATCGCGGTCACGATGAGTCGCCCGATGCCGGGCCAAGCGAAGATCGTTTCGGTGATGATGGCTCCGCCCAGCAAGGCGCCCAGTTGCAGGCCGATGATGGTCACGATGGGCAGCAGGGCGTTGCGGAAGGCATGCTTGAGGATGACGGTCCGGTCCGCAGCGCCTTTCGCGCGAGCGGTGCGGACGTAATCGAGCTGCAGCACTTCCAGCATGCTCGACCGCGTCAGGCGCACCACGATCGCGATCGAGCCGAAGGCCAGCGTCACTGCGGGCAGGATGGCGTACCTGAGCCCCTGGGCGAGAGGGGCGACCTGGCCCCGGAAGACCGCCTGCAGGCCGCTGGCGAGACTGGGTCCCTGCCCGAAGGGCGGCAGCCATCCCAGTTGCTGCGAGAAAAGCAGGATGAGCAGGATGCCGACCCAGACCAGCGGCATGCTGACGCCCAGCAGGGTGATCACCGTGATGGTGACGTCCACCCACGACTTGGCGCGGATGGCGGCCCAGATCCCGAGGGGAATCGCCACGATGACGACAATCGCGAGGGCCAGGAGGGCCAGTTCGATGGTGGCTGGCAGGGCCTCCAGGATGAGCTTGGACACGTCGACTCCCTGAAAGATGCTGCGGCCGAGGTCGCCGCTCAGGGTTCGTTCGACGTAGCGGACGAACTGGACGTAAAGCGGTTGATCCAGCCCGAGCACGACCTCCAGGCGCTGGCGCTCGGCGGCACTTCCCTCGGTACCGAGCAGCACCGCTGCGGGATCACCGGGAATGAGCCGCAGCACCAGGAAAACCACCAGGAGAACACCGAGGAGTACCGGGATGAACTGCAGCATCCGGCGTGCAACGAAGGTGATCATGGATCTACTTGAGGCTGACGTCTTCGAAGGAGTACCAGGAGCCGGACGGATACAGTTGATATCCCGTCACCCGTTTGTTGAAGATGGCGACATAGCCCTGATTCAGGACGAAGATATACGGGACGTCCTCCGTGACGATTTTTGCCGCCTGGCTGTACAGCACCTTGCGCTGCGTGACGTTGGTCGCCGATCTCGCCTTCTCCAGCAGGGCATCGACCTTTGGATTGCTGTACTTGCCGTAGTTGCTGCTGCCGTTGGTCGTGAACTGGTTGTAACTGGCCCGGTCCGGATCGGTCAGGTTCAGCCAGCCGACCAGCGAGATCTGGAACTTCCCATTGGTCAGGTCATTGAGCATCGACGCGAAGTCGTAGGCGCGAACCTTGACATCGATCCCCGCTTTGCGCCACTCGCCCTGCAGGAAGTCCAGCACCTGCTGGCGATTCGGATCGACGTTCGTGACGATCTCGAGTTGCAGCGGTTTGCCGTTCTTGGTGCGGATCCCTCCGGCTTTGGCCACCCAGCCAGCCTGGGTGAGCAACTTGTCGGCGGCCTGGGGGTCGTAGGGATACTTCTTCACCGCGGGCGAATACCATGACGTGCCCGGGAGCAGGAAGGAATCGCCGGGGGTGTCCATGCCGTAGTAGAGGTCCTGGCTGATGGTCTGCCGATCCGTGAGGTAGGCCAGCGCCTGACGAACGCGGCGGTCACTTAGAACCGGATCCTTCGTGTTGAGGTTCAGGTAGGTGATGCCCAGTCCCGTGGTTTTTTGCACCGTGAGCTTGGGATTCTTAGCCAGCCGGTCCAACTCCTGGGGTGGAATGGGCGAGTGGATGTAGTCGAGTTCACCCGACTCCAGCGCCACCAGACGAACATTGTTGTCGGGAATGGCGCGGATCACGATCCGGTCGACTTTCGGCTTCCCTCCCCAGTACTTGTCGTTGGCGACCAGCTCGATCCTGTTTCCGCGTTGCCAGCTGGCGAACTTGAAAGGGCCGGTGCCGACGGGGGCGTTGCCGTAGTCCGCTCCCATTTTGGTTGCGGCGGCCTTAGAGACGATGCCCATGTCCAGGTACGGAATGAGAGGGGCAAACGGCTTGTCGAGCGTGAAGCGAACCTTATAGGGGTTGATGGCCTCGATTTTCGTGATGGGGGTGTAGAAACTGCGCCGGGGACTGTTGAACTTGGTGTCCAGCACGGTGTTGAAGGTATACACGACGTCGTCGGCGGTGAAGGGTGAGCCGTCGTGAAAGAGGACATTCTTGCGCAGGTTGACCTCGAGACTGGTCGGGGTCGTGTACCGCCAGGAGGTCGCCAGGGCGGGAACCGGCTTGAGGTTCGGGTCGAGGCGGATCAGGCCGTTGAAGATGAGTTCCTGCATCCTGGTCGCGCTGGTGTCGCGCATCAAGCGCGGATCCATCGTTCCTGGCTCCACATCGAGGCCGACATTGAAGGTCGTTTGTGCCTGGGCCGCACAGGTGAGGAGCAAACCGGTCGCGAGGGCAATACCAGACTTATGCATGGAGCCTCCTGGTCGAGGGGTCGTACTGGCGATGGGCGGGGCGGATGGACCTCAGCGCGAACGATCAACCAGACCGGGGTGGCGAAGTACAAGGGAGAAAGACCCCACAGCGGAATCCTACTTTCACCTAGTGAAAGTGAATATTGTCTGGTACAAATATCATATAACTGGGCCAGCGTGACCGCAAGAACGTTCGTTCACTAATTTTCGTGTCAGGCGGGGTGCGGGCTTTCAGAGCCGCTGGCTCACACGCGCGGCTGCAGCCGTCACCAGCGCCACATACCGCTTTTCACGCTGGTCGTCGAAACGTGCCAGAGGTCCTGAAATGCTGATGGCTCCGACCAGATCTCCGGCGCGCGACTGGATGGGCGCGCCCACCGCGAAAGCATGGTCGGCATAGTCCCGGATCGCGACATGGTACTTGCGTTCGCGTATCTGCTGAAGGCGCGCACGGATCGAGTTCGGATCCGTGTCGGTGAACTCGGTCGCGCGTCCGAGCGGCGGGGCCAGGGCCCGGTCGACCACGTCTGGAGCGCTGAAGGCCAGAATACATTGACCGGTGGCGCCAAAGTGCAGCGGCCGATGTTCACCGATGGGCGCCGATACTCTGATCGCATGGGGCGAGTCCCGCAAGTCCACCGTGACCCGGCTCAGGCCCTCGCGCACAACGAGGGAGATGCTTTCCTGGGTTTCGCGCGCCAGAAAGTCCATCTCGTCTGCGGCGAGCTGAATGAGCGGAATGGCGTGTGTTGCGGCGTCACCCAATTTCAGGCACTTGAGCCCGAGGTGGTAGCGCTTGTTCTCATCCACCGTGAGATAGCCGCTCTGCTGCAATGTCGCGGCGACACGGTAGGCCTGGGACAGGGTCATGCCGCAGGCTTCGGCCAGGGGCGTCAGCGTTCTGCCGGGTTGCATGGCCACCGCCTCGAGCAGACGCAGGCCATTATCGAGCGCCTCGATTTTGTAATGGCTCAGGTCTCGTGTCATGTGGAAGCTGCCAGTCCGGATTCGTTGTGGATATTCGGTAGAAGCATAGCGTACCCGGTGGGCATCCTGGAGCACACTGACGTTCAAGTACGAGTGCGTCTTCCGCGAGGACTTCGCCAGCATACATCAGGTGACGTGCCTCCCAGTTCTCGGTCCACTCGGGTTGCAACGAGAGTGGCAACAAGGAGGGGGCATGAAGGGGAAACGGTACACCGAGCAGCAGATTCTGGACATCATCGGCCAGGTCGAGGCAGGTCAACCTGTGGTTGAGGTCGCGCGGAGTCAGGGGGTCGCGGTAACGACAAGCCACCGCTGGAAGGCACGGTATGGGGGCATGACCAAGGACGAAACCAAACGGCCCTCGTCTGAGGGAAGAGGAAAATCGCCGCCTGAAAAAGCTGGTCGCCGACCTGTCGCTGGACAACCTGATGCTGAAGGAGGTGATGGGAAAAAAGTGGTGAATCCCGAGGCAACCCCACAAGCCCAGACGCCGCTCGAACGGCGGCTGGTGGGCCACGTGCGGGAACGCTTGGGGATCAGCGAGCGGCGGGCTTGTCACGTGCTGGGCTTCTGGCACTCCACCCACAGGCACGACAGCCCCAAAAGGGAGCAGGCCGAGGCCCTGGTCGTGCGGCTGCCTGACCTCGCCCAACAGCGTCCCTGTTTCGGGTATCGGCGACTCCAGATCCTGCTGGAACGAAGGGCAGACGGTGAATCACAAGCAGGTCTACCGCCTGTACCGCGCCGAGGGCCTGCCGGTGCGGCGCCAGGTTCGCAAGAAATTAAGTGCTGGCGAGCGGGTGCAGAAACCGGCGATTTCTGGCCCCAATCAGCGTTGGAGCATGGACTTCATGTCCGACCAGTTGGCCTCAGGACAGCGATTCCGCGTACTGAACGTCGCGGATGACTTCACCCGTGAAAACCTCGTCATGTACGTCGGGACTTCCCTTACTGGGGCGGACGTGGTTCGTCAGTTCGCCGAGGTCGTCACCCGCAGAGGACAGCCCGCCGCTCTCCTCACCGACAACGGGCCAGAGTTTATCAGCAAGGCCCTGGACCACTCGGTCCACCGACAGGGCATCAGGCACCTGTTCATTCCACCCGGCAAACCCGTGGAGAACGCCTAGGCGAATTCCCCCGCCCATGACGAGAGCGGACATCTCCTCCCGCCTGTGGCTCGACACCCTGATCGCGCCCGCCCGGGTCGGTGGCCCAGGCGGGCGTCTCGTCTTTGCCACCGCGGCCCGGAGGAGGCGGAAGGCGGGGTGACGCCGCCGCTCTCAGCCGCCCTCCCGCCGCTCCAGCAGGCACAGGTTGTTGCCGTCCGGGTCCTTGAGCAGCGCCACCCGCGCCCCCCATGACTCGTTGATGGGCGGGCGGCTGAAGGCCACGCCCAGCGCGGAGAGGTCCGCGTGCACCCGGTCCACGTCCCGCACCAGCAGGTTGAGGTGGTCCAGGCCTGGCGCGTTGAGCACCAGAGCGAAACCGCGCGTCTGGGCCCGGGGTTGCCCATGCCGGGTCTCGAAGAGGAGGAGCCGGGCGTTCCCCGCCCGCAGGGTGCAACCCCGGCCGTCCCGGCGGAGTTCCTCGAACCCGAGCTGCCGGTAGAAGGCGACCGAGCGGGCGAGGTCGGTGACGCATATGCCGACGCTGTCGATCCCCTGAATGCCCGCCACGCCCGCCATCTGTGCTCCTTCCTGCCTGCTTCGGCGCCTGGCCCGCCACCTGACGGCGGCCGGGAGGTCAGTTGGTCACCGTGAGCTGGGCCTGGTAGTTCTGGGCGTAGAAGGCCTGGATGGTGGCGACGGTGCTGCCGCCGGGGGCGAGGCCGTTCGTGTTGGTGAGCACCTGGAAGGTGGCCGAGGTCTGGCCCTGCTTCACCGTCACCGAGGGGAGCACGGTGGCGTTCTGACTGTTGGACGACAGGCCGATGGGGGTGTCGATCTTGGCGGGCCTGCTCAGGGTCACGGTGCCGGTGACGGTGGTGCCCCCCTTGGCCGGGTTGGGGCTGAAGGTGATCGACTGGATGGGGATGGGCACGACCACCCCGAGGTCGAAGTTCAGCCCCTGGGTGTACTGGGGCTGATATTGCTGGTAGGTCCACGAGGGGGAATAGCACGTGATCCCGCCGTTGTTGGAGCAGCCCACGTCCAGCATCTCGTAGAAGGTCCAGTACGAGAAACCCACGGGATTGTCGATCACCGAGGGCGTCTTCCACACCGACTGGGTGTAGAGCTTGAGGGCGCTCTGGGCGATGGCGTTCGGCAACTGGCCGAGGAAGCACCCGGCGCCAAAGATGGCCTGGGAGCAGTTCGCCACATAGCGTGCGTCCACCGGGTACCTGCTCCCGTACATCCACTGGGTCTGGGTGGTCGTGGCGAGGTTGTCCACCGCCCAGTCCGTAATGTTGCGCGACTGGGAGTTGGTGTACGTGAAGGAGGCCGACCCGCCCGGGCCCTGGGCAGAGTTGGCGCTGAGGCCCACCTGGAAGCTCACGCCGGTGGTGACGCTCGTGCTGCCGTTCACGGTGTCAGGGGAGGTGGACACGATGCTCCAGTCGGTGGGATTGGCCCACAGGCTGAGCTGCATCCGGTTCTGGAACCAGCCCGCCTCGTCGTAGGTGCCCGCGATCCAGTCGGTGCCGTTTTTGGTCCCCATCGCGATGAAGTTCTCGTCCGAGGTCTTGGGGTTGGCCGCCGCGTCCTGCTCCAGCAACACGTACTGGAAGTCGCCCTGGGGGTTGTTCTTGTTGTTGAGGAAGACCGTGAAGGTGCGGTTCACGCTGTAGTTGGGGTGCTGGGTGCCGCCGTGCCCCTGGAGTGAGCCGCTCAGCGGCTGGCTGAAGGTTTCCGTGAAGTAGTAGGTCGCGTAGATGAGGTTGCTCGGGATGCCCGCTGGCAAGTCCTGGGGGGTCAGTCGGGTCGGCTTGGCGAGGTCCCCCAGGAGGGTCTTGGCGAAGGCCGAGGCCGCCCCTGGGTCCGCTCTCAGACTCTGGGCGGCAGCGTCCGCCCCGCCCCCGCACGACTGCCGACTCGGCTCGGTGGGCGGGTCAGTGGGCTGGACCCCCGTGCCCTTGCCGGTCGAGCTTCCCGAGCGCTTCGCCTGGGCCACCGAGCGCGAGGGCTCGACCACCT
The DNA here is from genome assembly GCF_004758605.1 of Deinococcus metallilatus. Lineage (NCBI taxonomy): Bacteria > Thermotogati > Deinococcota > Deinococci > Deinococcales > Deinococcaceae > Deinococcus > Deinococcus metallilatus. The sequence goes on along the minus strand of NZ_CP038510.1, from coordinate 572,385 downwards.
GGGCCTGGAACCGCCCGTTCGCGTCGTACCCGGCGTGAACCGCGTAGGCCGCGCTGGAGCCGCAGGTGGAGGCGTGCAGGATGGGCCCGAGGGCCTCCTTCTTGTGCGCCTCGGAGAGGTCCACCCCCAGGACCCACTTGCCCGAGCGCAGGGCCTGGGTGATGACCGGATGCGCCACCACGGCGGTCGGCGTGTTGGCGTCGCCGTCGAAGATCACCATCTGGTAGTCGTCGAGCTTCTCGTTGCCGGTGTACGGAACCAGGTTCAGGTTGGGCCCCAGCGCATCGAGGTAGGCGCTCTGCACCGGGCCGACCACCAGGGCGCTGGTGCGGTTGGGGGTCGGAGAGGGGGCCCCCGAGACGGGGGGCTGGGAGGCGTTCTGGTTGCAGCCCAGCAGGGCCAGGGTCACGAGCGGCGCGAGGGGCAGCAGGGGCCGCCCCGGGCGGGCGAGGGGCTGGGTTCTCATGGTTGATCCTCCATGCACGCGGCGAAACTCGGGGGGCTGGCCTCACACCTGGCCTGCGGACATCGTCCTGTCGTCACCCTCTCCTCCTCGTCCCCAAGCGGGGGGCACGCGGTCAGGGTGACAGGGGGGGCGTCCCGCGAGCGTCCCGCGGGCCAGGGCAGTGTGGGACGCCCGTTCAGGACTGGAAGCCGAGGAGCGCCGCCACGGTTTCCGGGAGGGCTGCGGCGGGGCTGTGGGGGGAGGCCAGCTCCGCCCGCATCCGCCGCGCCGGGTCCCGGTCCACGCTCTTGGTGGCGGGGTGCCGCGCGACCAGGTCGAGGAGGGCGGCACCCCGTCCGCGTTCGCCGCGCGCCAGGTGCCACTCGGCCCAGCGCGCCAGCGCGCGCAGGACCTGGGGGAGTTCGCCCAGGTCCCACAGCACGGCCAGCCCCTCGCGGAGTTCCTGCCGGGCGCGGTCCAGGTCCCCCGAGGCCGTTGCCGTGCGGCCCAGATCGACGAGGAGGATGCCCTCCAGCCGCCGGTCGCCGCTGGCGCGCGCGAGCGCCAGGGCCTCAGTCGCCGTCGCCTCGGCCCCGGCCAGGTCGCCCTGCTCGTGGGCGGTTTCGGCGAGGCTCGACAGGAGCTGGGCCAGCAGGCGCGGCAGGCCGATGTCGCGCGCCAGGGCCACGCCCTCGCCCAGGAGGGACACCGACACCCCGAGCTGCCCCAGGTAAGCGGCCAGGCACCCCAGGTTGTTCAGCAGTCGCACGACCTCGCTGAGGTTGTCCAGCTCGCGGTGCAGGTCGAGGGCCGCCTCGTAGCGCCGCCGTGCCGCCACGAGGTCGCCGCTGTCCAGGGCGACGTTGCCCAGCAGGTTCAGGCTGTCGGCGAGCGCCGCCCGGTCCCCCCGCGCCGTGCCCAGGCGCAGGGCCTCCTCCAGCAGCGCGGCGGCCTGAGCGCGGTCGCCCCGCCGCCAGGCCAAGTCGCCCAGCAGGGTGAGACCGGACAGGGCCGCGCCCGGCTCGCCCAGGGCGCGGGCCAGGGCGAGGCCGCTCGCCGCCCAGCGTTCCGCCTCGGCGTGGCGCCCCAGCCGGTAGAGGAGAGGCGCGCCCTCCACGTGCAGCCGACACAGCGCGGGGTGGTGTGCGGGGGCTTCCTCCCGCAGGGCGGCCTCGGCCTGAGCCAGCAGTTCGGCCCCCTCACGGTAGCGCCCGCGGGCCATGTGGTAGGTCGCCAGCGGGGCGGCGGAGCGCCCCAGTTCGTCCGCCCGCCCCTCCGCCACCGCCCAGCCCCAGGCGGCGCGCACGTTCTCCAGGTCCTCGTCGAGCCGCGTGAGCGCCTCCTTCTGCCCGGCACCCCGCAGCGCCCCCGACAGGTCCTGAAGAAGGCGGTGGAAGTGCAGGCCGTGCCGTTCCCGCGCTCCGGCCTCCTCCCCCGGATGCGCCGCCAGCTTCTCGCGGGTGTAGCCATACAGCAGCGGGTGGCGGTGGAAACGCCCGGAGGGCGAGGCGCGCAGCAGCGACTTGTCCACCAGGCCCGCCAGCAGCGGCAGGCTGGCCCCCGCGACCTCGCGCGCCGCCCCCGGCCGGAAGCCCCCCTCGCAGACCGCGAGCTGGCGCAGGGCCACCTGCTCGGCCGGTTTCAGCTGCCGCCAGGAATGCTCGAAGGTCGCGCGCAGGCTGACGTGCCGGGCGTCTCCGTCCCGCGCGTCCGAGGTGAGGAAGTCGAGGTTCAGAGCGATCTCCCCCGCGATCTCGCGCGGGGGGACGGCCCGCACCCACGCGGCGGCGAGTTCGAGCCCCAGGGGCAACCCGCCCACCAGGCGGCAGAGGGCGAGCACAAAGGGCAGGTCCTCCTCACCCAGAACGTAGCCGGGGCGCACGCGGGTCACGCGCTCCACGAACAGCCTGACCGCGTCGTACGTCAGGGCCTGGTCCAGCCCGGTGCCGGGTGGGGGCACCGGCAGACCGTCCACGGGCAGCAGCCACTCTCCCGCCAGGCGCAGCCGCTCGCGCGAGGTGACGAGCACCCGCAGTTCCGGGCACGCCCGCAGCAGCTCCGCCACGAACCCCACGCCCTCCAGCAGGTGCTCGTAGTTGTCCAGCACCAGCAGCCGGGGTGGCCCCTGCAAGTGACGGATGATCTGCCGAGTGGGTGGCCGGGTGCTCCCGAGGGTCAGGCCCACGGCCTCCGCCACAGCGGCGGGCACCCGTTCCGGGTCGGCAAGCGCGGCGAGCGGCGCGAAGGACACCCCGTCCGGGTACCCCGGGGCGAGGACACGGGCGGCCTCCAGCGCGATTCTCGTCTTGCCCACCCCCCCGGGCCCGGTCAGGGTGAGCAGGCGGCATTCCGGCCGCCCGAGGGCCTGGGCGATCTCGGCGAGTTCCAGCTCGCGCCCCACCAGCGGGGTGGAGGCGGCGGGCAAGGCGGGCGCCGGGCTCACGGGCGCGGGTGCATCCGCCAACTCCTCCCCCCGGAGGCGGCGGGCGAGGTGCTCGGTGGGCGGGGCGGGAGACAGGCCGAACGCGCGGCGCAAGCTCCCGGCGAACGCCGCATAGGCCTTCAGCGCCTGGGCTGCCTGCCCAGCCGCCGCTGCGGCGCGCATGTACAGGGCCAGCGCCTCCTCGTCGAACTCGTCCCCCCCCAGCAGGGGGGTGAGGAGGGCGGCGGCCCCCCCGGGATCCCCCCCGCTTTCCAGTTCCTCGGCCCGCCGCCGCAGCGCCAGGCGCCACAGGCCGCGCAGCCGCTCGCGCTCGGCGGCCAGCCAGGTCCCGAATTCCCCGTCCCCGCCGAGCCCCTCCAGCAGGGGGCCGCCGTAGGCCGCGAGCGCCCGGGTCCAGCGTTCCCCCCGCACGGCGGCCTCGAACGTGGTCACGTCGGTGGGTGGGGCCCAGCACAGGCACTGGGGCTGGACGGCGAGGTCCGCAAGCCAGCCCAGCCTGCGCACCCGGTGCAGCAGGCGGCGCAGGTTGTGCCGGGCGGTCCCCTGCGGCTCGTCCGGCCAGAACAGGAAAGCGAGCCGCTCGCGGTCCACCCAGCCCCCTCGCCAGGCGAGGTAGGCGAGCAGGTGGTGACGTTTGTCGGGAAGGAACGGCTGCACCTGGGGGCCGAGCCGGACCTGCGGACTCCCCAGCAGTTGCACGAAGGTGGTGGCCGCGTCGTCCACAAACCTCCCCGGCGCTGGACCTGCTCGACCAAACCGTGGCCCCGGCCTGGGGCACGAGCACCGGTCCGCCGCGCCCTTCCCCGGACCTTGGCACTTGATCCTGGTCCCCATTCTGGCGCCCTGATCCCGCCGGAACAAGGAGGATGACATGGAACCGGCCAGTGAAGCTCGTGAGTTCAGCGCCGAGGGAAGGTCTGGTGGGCAGGCGCTGTGGCCCGGGCAGGAGGGACGACCCGATCACGTGCTGCGAGACGTGAACAGGCCCCTGAACAAAGGCTTCGAACGGCTCAGCCAGATGCCCGCCAGGGTCCGCTGGGCGGTGTCAGCGGCGCTGTACAGGACCCTGGACAACAGGTGCGCCGTGGTGTCTGTGATGATGTGGGGTGTCGCGGCGGACCTGATCAAGCCGCTGTGGTGGAAAGCCTTCGAGGAACTGTGGCGTCCCCTGCTCATCCGTTGGGAGAGACAGGAGCAGAGGCCTGTCCCGTGGGTCCGAAGCAGCAGCGGCACTGGCCTGGCCAATGTCGCGCAGTTCAGCGGCGAATCCCTCCCCGCCCTGCTGAGTGACTGGTGGTGGACGCTCGCCCTCGCGGGACGGGCCCGGTGGCAGGCGAGGTGCTCCGCCCGTTGGGAAAAAGTGTGCTGCTGCAAGGCATTCCCGCAGTGGACGCCTGGCCGAACGCGGGGATTCGCGTACCACCGCGTGCAGGGTCCCCTGACCTTCACGGTGCCGCGTGACCTCACCCTGCAGGTGCTGCGGCAGTAAGTTCCGCGCTCCGCCCTTCGGCGAAGTTCCGGGCGGTATGGTGGAGGGCACGGGTGCAGACAAAAAAGCAGCAGGGCCTGTCGCCAGCCCTGCTGCGCCCATCTGGCCTGGAGCGCTTACTCGGCCTGCTGGTGGTGGTATTCGCGGATGCGGTCGTACACGTGCTCCGGGAACTCCAGGTCGCGGTAGACGTTGCCCTCGTTGGGATCATTGTCGGGCAGGATGGGGAAGTCCTGCTTCTCCATGTACTCCACGATGGTGTCGCGGCGCGGCGGATTGTAGTCGGCCTCCTGCACCTGCCGCACGAGATCACGGGCAGCGTCCTCGCTGAAGTCCCGGTCCTTGGCGAGCTGCGCTGCGAGCTCGTCGTCACTCAGGAAGTGCCGCGCGATGATGGCGTACACCAGGCGGCCATAGTGGCCGATGTCCTTCCCATTTTCGAGAGCGTCGGTGAGATGGGCCATCATGTGGTTCTTCTTCAGGTCTTCCATTGCCATAACTGTCCCTCAGGAATAAGTTTAAGGCGTAACGGAGAGGACCGTATGACGCGGGGTCTAAAGAATCTTCATGTTGAACGCGCGGGGGCCGAGCGTCACTCGCAGGCTGCTCCATCACCCTCCATCTCGGGGCGATATCCCGGTTGCCCCGGCGAAGTGGGGCTGCTCGAACACCTACGGTTGAGCCTGGAAACGCGGATCCGGCGGGATCTGGGGGAGGACGTGGAGGTGCAGGTGGTGACGGCACGGCAGTCCTAAGGAGCGCACAATAAGGCCAGCGATGTCCTCCCTCTTCGTCTTCACGATCATCGCGCCGGAAGGTGCCCTGCATGCTCACTTTCAGTTGGAGCCGGGCTGCTGCTCTAGCCCAGGCGACGTGCAGGTGGAATGGGGGGAAGGCCGGGTGCCCCACGCGCATACCCTGACCGTGGCCGCTACCCGTCTGCCCTCCCAGATGGAATTTTGCGAGTTGGCGGCTTATGCCGCGACCAAAAACGCGAATGTCTCCCCCAACCCGCTCTCGCAACTGCTCAATCTGCTCATCCCCTTCTGAGGAGGCGTAAGTGCCGGACCTGTTCGTCGGGCTGAGATACACGCGGGAGGCATGGCGGGGTACGGTGGCACCGATAGGCGAGAACTTCTCCGAGGACACCTCCCCGGAAAAGAGTGTCACCCAGCTGGCTGAGCGCATCAGCGCCCTCCGGCCAGCCGCCGTGCTGGTCCAGGCCATCCACCGTGGGGAATTGCCGGTCGTGGTGGTGCTGCTGGAGCGGGGCACGCGGGTGATGGTCGTGACGAAGGAACGGCTGCGCGCCTTGGGGGCAGCCAGGCCGTAGCCACCAGACGAGGCGAGCCTGGCTGAGAGTGCTCAATCACTCGGGGAGAGCGTGAACACGCGGGGGGCGTACGCCAAGGTGGAGGTGGTCCGCCTGTTGCTCGCGCGGCGACGGCAGGTGCTGGCGATGCAGGCGGAGGAGGAGAACCGCCTGCGGGTGGCCGAGTCCACACCTATCCGCGAGGACCTGGAGCGCCACCTGACCTTCCCCGACCGGCAGTTGGGGCGCCTGCGTGAGCTGTTGCTCGGCATGGTGCAGCCTGTCCCGGCTCGCTGACTGTCGGCGGTCACCTGCTCTTCCGGGTGGTGTGGCTCCCGACCCTGCCCCGGGGCGAACGGCGGGTCCTGAGTGCGCGAGTCCGGCGGCGAGGCGCGAGTCCGGCGGCGAGGAAGGTGGCTTCAGCCGGGCGCGTCGACTGCGCCTTGTGTTCGCTTCCTGGAAGGGAGTAGGCTGTCACCCGTCACCGGGGGTGTCTCGCGTCAGCGAGGCTGAGATCAGACCCCAGGACCTGATGCGGTTCATACCGCCGTGGGGAGCGTGACGGCCAGCCCGCCCGGGCCGCCCGAAGCCATGCTCTCCCCCGCGAAGGGGGAATTTTCTTTGACCTACAACTTCATCCCGGACGTCCTCACCCAGGACCTCTCCCAAGTCCAGGCCGAACTGCTGGACCATCCCCTCTGGCGGGACGTGGTGGAAGGTACGGCCACGACGGCGCAACTGCGCGCCTTTGCCCTGCAAGACCACTGGCTGGTGCGGCACTCGCTGCAACTGGAAACGCTGCTGATCGCCCATGCGCCGAACGAGCACGCCCGCACGGTCCTCGCCCGCAAGCTCGAACCCAAGGCCGTCTTTGCGGGTGAGGGGAGCCTGGTGCATTTCGGCGCGGCCGTCGGCCTCAGCCCGGAGGACTTTGAGGCGGTGGAGCCCCTGCCAGGCTGCGCGGCCCTCACGGCCCACTTTTACTACGCCCTGGCCCGCGACGGCTTCCTGGGCATGTTGGCGAGCATCGCTGCCAGCGAGAGCGTCTTCATCGCCATCTGCGACCTTGCCGGACCCGCGCTGCGGGAGAGGTACGGCTTCACGGACGAACAGGTTGCCTTTTTCCCGCTCCACGACGGGCTCAAGGAAGGCGTAAACGTCGGCGAGACGGACCTGCTCCGCGAGTTGGCGAGCACATCCGAGGCGCGTGAGCTGGTCACGCGAACGGTGAGGCGGACGTACGGCCTCGAGCGGCTCTTCTACGACACGGTGTACGCCGCACGGTGACCGCGCCGGACCTGGAACTGCATGGGGTGGCCCTGGCGTACGGGGGCCAGCCCGTCCTCGCAGGCGTGAACCTGCGGGTGGAGGCCGGACAGGTGCTCGGTGTGCTGGGCCGGAGCGGCAGCGGCAAGAGCACCCTGCTGCACGTGCTCGCCGGTCTGCTGGAGCCGGATACCGGGGAGGTGTGCCTGTCCGGGCGCGCGACCACGACCCGGGAGCGGCGAGGCCAGAGCGGCTTCGTGCCGCAGCGGCCCAGCCTGCTGCCCTGGCGCACGGTGCTCGGCAATCTCACCCTGGCGCTGGAACTGCGCGGCGAGCGGGGACCGGGTGCCCGGCGGCGCGCCCTCGACCTGCTGGCCCAGTTCAACCTGGCGGAGGCGGCGAACCTCTGGCCATACCAGCTCTCCGGCGGGATGGGGCAGCGGGTGGCGGTGCTGCGCGCGGCGCTCTTCGCGCGGGACCTCCTGCTGCTCGACGAACCCTTCAGCGCCCTCGACGCCCTCACCCGCCTGGAGTTCCAGCGCTGGCTGGCAGGGCTCCACGCCGAGTGGCGACCCACCGTCGTCCTCGTCACCCACGACGTGCGCGAGGCGCTCGCCCTCTGTGACCGCGTCGTGGTGCTGGGAGGGAAACCGGCCCGCGTCGTGCTCGAACGGGGCAACCTGCCGACGCTGCGCTCGCCGGGTGCCGACCCCCGGCCCCTCGAAGGGGAACTGCTGACGGCCCTCCTCGGGCAGGAGCGCCCGTGAGACGCTGGGGCAGCGCCCTCGTCCTGGGCCTGGCGGTACTCACCGCCCTGGAGGGGCTGTCGCACCTGGGACTCGTCCCCTCCTCCCTCCTGCCCGCCCCCAGCGCGGTCGCCGCCGCGCTCTGGAACAACGCGCCCGAGCTGACGGCCCACTCGGCCCAGACCCTGGCGGAAACCCTGCTGGGCTTCGGCGCGGCCGTCGTGCTGGGGTTGCTGGCCGCCCTCGCGCTGCACCGTTTCGCCCCCGCGCGGCGGGCAGTGCTGCCCTGGCTGGTGGTGTCGCAGACCATTCCCCTGATCGCCCTCGCGCCGCTCCTGCTCGTGTGGCTGGGCTTCGGGCTGCTGCCCAAGGTCGTGATCGTCACGCTGGCCTGTTTCTTCCCGGTCACGGTGGCGACCCTCGACGGCCTCACGCGCGCCGACCCGGACCTCGTGCGGGTCTTGCGGGCGATGAACGCTTCGGAAGGGCAGGTGGACTGGCTCGTGCGCTTTCCGGGAGCGCTCCCGGCCTTCTTCTCGGGGCTCAAGCTCGCCGCGACGTACGCGGTGACGAGCGCGATCTTCGGGGAGTACGTGGGCGGGTACGTGGGGTTGGGCATCTTCATCCAGACGAGCGCGAACGCCCGCGCGACCGATCTGGTCTTCGCCGCCATCTTCCTCAGCGCGCTGTACAGCGTGCTGTTCGTCGCCCTGATTGGCTTGGTGCAGCGGCGCGTCCTGCGCTGGCTGCCCCGGGAGGATTCCCCATGAAACGACTGTTCATCCTGACGGCCCTCAGCCTCGGTTCTGTCCGTGCCGCCCCCCAGCCCGTCACGCTGGCCCTCGACTGGGTGCCGAACGTCAATCACGTGGGCGTGTACGTCGCCCTGGCAAAGGGCTGGTACGAACAGGCGGGTGTGAACTTGCGGGTGCTGCCCTACGGCTCCACCTCTCCGGACATCCTCGTCGCGGCGGGGCGCGCGGACGTGGGGGTTTCCAGCGCCGAGGGGGTGACGTCTGCCGCCGCGAGCGGGCAGCCGGTCGTGAGCATCGCGGCGATCTACACGACCAACACCGCCGCCTTCGCGGTGCTGACGAAGTCCGGCATCCGGCGCCCCCGCGACCTGGATGGAAAGGTGTACGCGGCGTTCGGGGCGCCCTACGAGACGCCGATCATCAAGCGGCTGATCACGGCGGACGGCGGGCGGGGTAACTTCAGGAGCCCGGTGCTGAACACCTTTGGGCTCGACGCATTGCTGGCGGGCAAGGCGGACTTCATGTGGATCTTCGAGGGCGTGGAGGGGGTGGAGGCGCGGCGCAAGGGCCTCGCGCTGCGCAGCTTCCCGCTGACGAAGTACGGCGTGCCCGATTCCTACACGCCGGTCTTCACCGCGAACCGCAACCGGCTGGGGCCGGACCGCGTGAAGCTCCAGGGCTTCCTGCGGGCGACGGCCCGTGGGTACGAGTTCGCCCGACGGCATCCGGCAGAGGCGGCCGACCTCATGCTCCGGGCGGCGCCGAAGAACACCTTCCCCGATCCGGGAGTGTTGCGCGAGGGGGTGCGGTATTTCGTGGACCGGGGGGCGTACGCCCGGCCGGGCCACCCCTGGGGCGAGCAGACCCTGAAGATGTGGACGGACTACCCGAGGTTCCTGGTGCAGTCGGGGGCCGTCAGACAGCCGAGTGGGCAGCCGGTGAGGGGCTTGAACTACGCTGCGCTCTTCACCAACACCCTGCTGCCCAGGTGAGCGGCTGGGCGCTTCCGGTGACGAAGCGAGGGGCTTTCTTCCACACTCGGGTCGTGCGCTCTCGCCTGAACATGTCCGAACGGGCCGCCCCTGGCCTGACTCCTTCGTCCGCGATGGTAACCTGATCTGAAGGGTGCGATCAGGACGGGCCGCCGCTGGGTCGGAGCGCCTGCCCCGCTTGTGTGTAGTTGAAGGTAAGCGGTTGTAGAACTCCAGGGGCGTCAAATACCCGAGAGTGGAGTGGCGTCGCTGGCGGTTGTAGAAGACCTCAATGAAACTGCCTGTTGTGCAGCGGCACGGTTCTCAAAGATGCTGTCTTCGAACAGCTCCCTTTTGAGGGCTGAGTGATGCGGGTATCTCTCTCATAAAAGAAGTAACCCAGATAAACACAGCGCTTTTCGCTCCTCCCCCCTTGCGGGGGAGGTTGGGAGGGGGAACTCGTCTCTTGCACCTGAAGAGGTAGCGAAAGAGCACTCCCAGACGCGAGAAGGAGGGTGTGTGGAACCTCAAGCTTCGCGGGGAGCGCGCCTCCATTCTGGCAGACGCGCTTCTGTCAGTCCCCAGCAGCCTGTAGCAGCAGCGCCAGTGCCCTGAGTCGCCGCCTGAACGTGGACGAGTGGGACACGGCGGCCTGCTGGGCGACCCTGGGCCAGGCCCAATGGGACGCCCTGCTCCTCGCGGCACGGCGCAAACAGCATCCTCGCTTGCGGCTGTGCGTGGACCTCACCAGCGTCCCGAAAACGGGACGCGAGCTGCCCTTCGTTCGCGTCTACAACGAGGTCTACGGGATTCATCTGGTGGTGCTGTACGCGGTATACGGCGACCTGAAGTTCCCCGTGGGCTATCGAGTGTACCGGGGGAAGGGAACCCCTGCCCCCGTCCGGCTCGCCCTGGACCTGCTGGCGACCGTGCCCGCCGAGCTGAGCCGCCGCTTCGACGTGTGGGGCCTAGCGGACAGCGGCTTCGAGTCGTCGGCCTTCCTTCAGGGCGTGCGAGACCTGGGCTTCGAGTGCGTGGTTGGTGTTCGTTCGACCCGACGCACGGACCATCCCGGGCACGTCACTGTCGCGGACTGTGAACACGGGGGCTGGATTCATCTGGCCAACTGGCCCTGGGAACCCCTCACCCTCGCTCGGGTCGAGCGAGGCGAGCGAACCTTCTGTTCCGTCGCCTCCCAACTGCTCCCGGGCGACAGTGTCGCCCGGGAGGGGGGTCGGCGTTGGGCCATCGAATCTTTTTTCAAGGAAGCCAAGCACAGCTTTGGGCTGAATCGGTGCGCGCTGCGGACCGCCCAGGGGCTGGACCGCTGGGTGCTGCTGGTCTTCGCCGCTCTGCTGTGCCGACACACTGTCCCTGGCACAAGCGGCGGAGGTCGCTGCCCGGGTGGCCCTCCCCCTGCTGGTTGTGCAGCGACTCGCTGCACAACTTTGGCAGGAGGAAGAATTCCTGCGCCAGCACGGCTATTCACTCACCCTACCCAGGTGCAAGACTTGAGTCCTACCTCTGGCGTGCCGACGACGAACCGTTGTTGGGCGTCAAACGCCTGACCCGCCGAGGGGAAACCCACCATGTCGAGCGGCTGAACTGCACCCTTCGACAACGCCTGGGTCGGCTGGTCCGCAAATCCCTCTCGTTCTCCAAATCCGACGAGATGCTCGAAGCCTCGCTGACCCTCGCCTTCCACCGCTACAACTCGTCACGTTAGTTCAGTCACTACCCTAAACCGGTTCAGCCAGCGACTCCTTCGAGCGGTGCAACTGCGCCGCGCCCCCCATATGTTGGTTGAACCAACCCACTAGGCGCTCGGGATGCTGTCCGAAATAGTTGTAAGCGTAGAACCGCTGGTTGGATTCCTCAATCCACAGCAGCTCCTTCTCCTGCGCGCCCAGGGCATCGAAAATAGCCTGGCCGTCTTTCTCGCCCTCGATGAGGAAGTCCCGACGAAGCTGCGCCATCAGCGTCGGAACCTTGACTTGCGGCGCATACGGCAACGGGGTCTCCTCATCGAGACGGAAGCCCGTCAGCTCGCGGAGGCGCTCGTCCAGCTTGTGGGCTTCCTTCTCGGGATCGAGGTGCAGGTTCTGCGCGCCACGCACGATAAAGGTTTTGCCGGACACGACATTGAGCAGGACCAGGGCCTGAATGTGGGTGAACTCCTCGGGCCACTTCGCCAGAGCGATCACGGTGGAGTTGCCGCCCATGCACCGGCTATAGAGTCCCGTCGTCATCGACGCCAGGTCCTGGCGGCTCCTCGCGTACCGGACCGAGCCGACGACATCACGGCACTCCAGCAGCCCGAGACCGCTGATCCCGCCGTTCGCCTGGCCGCTCTGCCCGTGGTTCCGCAGGTCGTAGGTCAGAATGTTGTACCCGGCGTCGTGCAGATGTTTGAGTTCCGGCAGGAAGTTCACCTCGAAGCCGCCGAACATCGTGTTCCAGGGGGGCAGGTGGCCCGGGAAGCCGTAGCGGTTGCAAGTCATCGGGTGGTTGACAATCAGCAGCCGGTCGGAATCGGCGGGAATGAGCCACGCTTCGAGGGGAATGCCGTCAAGAGACGGGAAGAAGACCTCTTCATACTCCAGTCCGATGTCGCTGGGGCGCCTCAAGACAGGCGTGCGCGCGCCGTGCGCGAACATCTGCGCGTAGGCCTCGATCATGGGATGAAGCTTGTGCGAAACCGAGTCCACCACCGTTTCACCGATGTTCTTCAAAACGTCGGTGATGAGAACGTCGTTTTCGCCCAGGTCGTGTTTAGCGGCGGTCATGGATGGCCTCCGCTGGAGCAGCAGGGAGAATCGTCGTGAACCTTCAAATGATCTGGATGCGGGGCACCCGATGGGTCAGGGGTGTCCTTTGGCCTGCCCGAGCGTCAGCACAACAGGAGTCACATCCTCATCGTCACGCTCCTCCCTGCTCCTCATCACTCCCCGCCTGCAAAAGTTCTCGCTACAGACAACATGGGGAAGGATTCAGGAAGATTGTTGCAGAGCGCGGCCCCGATGGGGTAATACGATTGGCGCTCAAACTTGCCCAATCTTCTCAACGGAACATGACTCGACTCATTGATAGCCCCAAAGAGGGGTACATTCAAAGCAGCCGTGATGTTTCCATCCTCACCCTCCCAGGGCGGCAGCCCTCCACCCGAACAGCCTCTCGGCGGGTTGATCGAAGCGGTCGACTCTTGGGCCACCAGCAGGAACAGGCCGGTTCCCTGGCCTGCCCTGAGCTTTCACCGCCGGGAAAACCCGACGTCCCTGGAGGACGTGTTGCTGGAACCCGTGTTTGGACTGGTGGTGCAGGGGGCCAAACAGATGGTGCAGGGTGAACTGGCCTGCGTTCTGGATTCAGCGCGTTACCTGGTCACGTCCCTCGACCTGCCCGCCAGAACACAGGTCACCGAGGCCAGCCCTGGGCAGCCCTACCTCGGGGTGGCGCTCAAACTCGACTTGCACCTCCTGACGGAGGTCATGCTCAAGTTGCCGCCACGCCCGCCTGTGCAGTCGGCCCCGCAAGGCTTGATGGCAGGCGACGTGACACCGCCGCTCGTGGAGGCGGTCGCCCGACTGGTGGCCCTGCTGGACGATCCACCCTCCCTTCCAATCCTCGCGCCGCTGGTCGAGCAGGAACTCTACTACCGGCTGCTGGTGGGCCGTGAGGGGGAGCAGCTCCGCCAACTGGTGTCGGTGGGCACACGAGGCCACCGGATGGCGACGGCAGTCAAGTACCTCACCACCCACTACCGCAGTCCGTTTCAGTTGGAGGCCCTGCTGGAACTGGTCAGCCTGAGTCCAGCCACCTTCTACCGTCATTTTCGTCAGTTCACGGGGATGAGTCCTTTGCAATTCCAGAAGTGGTTGCGCCTCAACGCGGCCAGACGATTGATGCTCACGGAGGGCGTGAGCGCGGCCACGGCAGCCTTCCGGGTGGGGTATGAAAGTTCGTCGCAGTTCAGCCGGGAATACCGCCGGGCTTTCGGCACCTCGCCAGCGCAGGACGTGGCCGCTGTGAAAAGGCAATCCTCCCGAGCGCTGTACGTTCAGGACCCGTTCTGACTCGCTGGCAAGGTTGTGCGAGCCGTGGAATCAGGCCATGCCCACCCCCGGACGCCCTTCGCATCTGCCCCTGAGGTTCCCCGTGTCCGAATCCAGCCTGACCGCACGGCCGCCGCTTCCTGAAGAGCAGAAACATGAGGTCACGCCGCTTGAACTGTTCTTCGACCTGGTGTTCGTGTACGGCGTCTCGCAACTTTCCCACCACCTGCTCGAACACCTGACCTGGCGTGGCGCTGCCGAAACGCTGGTGCTGCTGCTGGCCATCTTCACCGTCTGGTCGTACACCAGTTGGGAAACCACCATCACCTCCGTCACCCGCGCTGTGTCCCGCGCCAAGATGCTGGCGGTCATGCTGCCGGGCCTCTTCATGAATGCCTTCATTCCCGAAGCGTTTGGGGCATCTGCCTGGGCGTTCGTCCTGCCGTACCTCGCCATTCAGCTCGGGCGCAGTGTCTGGACGCTGCTGTCTACGCACAGTCCCCTGTTCCGGAAGCACTTCACGAATTACCTCATCTGGATCTTGGCGACCGCGCCGCTTTGGGTTGTGGGGGCCAGCGCGGATGAGCAGACGCGCCTGTCCTGGTGGGCTGCCGCCACTGCCATTGACTTCCTGGGCGCCGCGCTGGCCCACCCGCTTCCGGGGCGGTCCATTTCAACCGAGAACGTCGGGTTCGACGGGGATCACATGGTGGAACGCGCCCGGCTGTTCCTGATCATCGCCCTGGGTGAGACGGTGCTGGTGACGGGAACGGCGATCAGTGAGGCACCGCCCACGTGGATGACCGTGCTGACGGGCAGCGCCGGGCTGCTGATGAGTGTCAGCCTGTGGAGTCTGGCCTTTGGCCGCCCGAACGCTGTGGCCGTGCGTGACCTGGAAGAGACGCGGAATCCCATCCGGGCTGCCATGTACGCCGTAAACTCCATGACCGGCATCGTGGCGGGCCTGATCCTGCTGGCGGTCGGCATCGAGAAGGTCATCGTTCATTCCAACGGACACAGTTCCCTGGCCCTCAATCTGCTGGTGTTCGGGGGTCCGGCGCTCGTGCTGCTGATGCAGACCTGGTACGTGTGGGTGCTGACCCGCACCGTCTCCCACCCACGCCTGCTGGGAGCAGCGGCCTTACTCGTGGCCTGTCCCCTCACCTTGAGCGCCCCGCCCTTTGTCTCTCTGGTCCTGGCCCTGGCTCTGCTCGGTGCCGTCGCGCTGGGGGAACTGGAGGGCTGAACCTTTCAACTGGTCTGCCCCCTAAAAACTGGGCAAAACTGACTGGAGGCCATCGGCTCGCTCCCCGGCGGGGATAGGGGACTTCCCCTGACCCCCGCGAGAAAGCGAGGATGACCCATGAAACAGCGGAAGTTCAGTGAGGAACAGATCATCAAGCTGCTCCAAGAAGCCAAAAAGGGCGAACAGTCGGTGGAGGAGTTGTGCCGGGAGGCCGCGTGCAACACGGCCTCCTTTTACACCTGGAAGGCCAAATCCGGCGACGCCACGGTGGACGAGGCCCGGCGGCTCCGTCAGCTCGAACGCGAGAACGAGCGGCTGTTGAAGCTGGTGGGCCAGCAGCGGTTTGGAGTTGACCCGCTGCGGTGGACAGGGAGTTAAGCGGCCCGCGACGACTGCTCGAACTCGGCGGGGCTGAGGTAGCCCAACGACGAATGCCTGCGTTCCCTGTTGTAGAACACCTCCAGATAGCTGAACAAGGCCGACCGGGCCTCCTGCCGCGTCGCATAGACCGTCTCGGCGACCTCCTCCCGCTTGAGAGTGGCGAAAAAGCTCTCCACGACGGCGTTATCCCAATACTCCCCCTTTCGGCTCATGCTCTGAATCGCCTCCAGGCGCGCCAGGGCCTGCCAGTAGACCTCGCTGGTTTGGCTGACAGCAGGCCGCTTACGCTATGGTCAAGATATGAGAACCGCTTCTCAAGACGAGGCGTGTGAGGTACCGTGCGTCCACCCTGAGGCGGTCACCCGTGTCCGGGCCGCTCTGCCGGACGCGCCGTGTGTGGAGGAAGCCAGCGCGCTCCTCAAGGTGGTCGCGGACCCCACCCGCCTGCGGCTGCTGAGCGCCCTGAACACCGAGGAACTGTGCGTCTGCGACCTGGCCGCCGTGGTCGGGATCAGCGAGAGCGCCGTCAGCCACCAGCTCCGCCTGCTGCGCGCCCACCGCCTCGTGACCTTTCGCAAGCAGGGCCGCGTCGTCTACTACCGCCTGCTCGACCAGCATGTCACCAGCCTGATCGGCAGCGCCATCGACCACGCGCGGGAGTGATCACGCCACCTCGCCCCGCGCGCGTGCCCGGTCTTCCGGGGTGGGGCGCTTGAAGCCGTCGTTCACGGCCGGATCGTGGTAGCGGTGCACGTCCCCCGGGATCGCCGTGACGTCGTCCACCACCTTGAACAGCTTCAGGTCGTCGGGGGCAATCGCGCCCTCGGTCACCAGCGTCCGCGCGAACCAGTCCACCAGCCCCCGCCAGTACTCTTCACCGACGAGGTAGATCGGCAGCGGGTGCATCTTGCGCGTCTGGACCAGCGTGAGGACTTCCGCGAATTCGTCGAGGGTGCCGAAGCCCCCCGGGAAGACCACGAAGGCCGAGGCGTACTTGGCAAGCATCACCTTGCGCGCGTGAAAGTACTCGAAGTTGAGTGACAGCGTCTGGTACGGATTGGGGCGCTGCTCCTGCGGCAGGATGATGTTGAGGCCCACGCTGACGCCCCCCGCCTCGTAGGCCCCCTTGTTGGCGGCCTGCATGATGCCGGGTCCGCCCCCGGTCATCACCGCGAAGCCCGCCTGGGCGAGTTCGCGTCCGAGCTCTTCGGCCAGGCCGTAGTAGCGGTCCGTGATCGCCGTGCGGGCACTGCCGAAGACCGTCACGGCGGGGACGCGCAGGTGGGCGAGGCGGTCGAAACCGATGGCGAATTCCCCGAGGATGCGGAACATCCGCCAGGAGTCCTCCGCCATGCGGTCGAGTTCGTAGTGGTGTTCGGGGGGGTCCAGGGTCATGGGTTACTCCTCGGGAAGCAGATGGTTCCCGCAGGGTAACGCACGGGGGTGAGCGGTTTTGCCCGGCTCGGCCGCGCGCTGCTGGGACCCAAAAGGGAAGCGCCCCGGACCGCCGCAGGGAGAGCGGGGGACGGGGCGGCAGCAGGCCGGTTCAGGCGAGCAAGGCGACCTGTTGCGGATCGGCCTTCAGGATGGCGCGGCCCTTGAGGTACAGGTCGTTGAGGGCCTGCGGCCCGAAAATGCGCGCCAGGCGGGTGTCCTTCAGTTCGAGTGTCCGGCCTGGCAGGGACAGCCGAACAACGTCCAGGGTGCCGGGCACCCAGGTGCAGAGCAGTTCGTGCATCGGGATTCTCCAGACGGTGAGGGGAGAGACGAAGAAGGTACAACCGGGGAAGGTCCCACCGGGTCCTTGAGGACATCCGAAGCGTACCCGCTTGAGAAATAAGGAACAAGGTCGTTTGCCCCGGCGATGTCCATCCCCTTCTTTGTCCCAGTCCTGTCCTGCCGCGAGGGCGACAGCGTCCACCGGGGAAGCGCAAGTTTGCGGCGGACGATGGCGCTGCCTCACCAGTGACGGCAAAGCCGGAAGGTCGGCCAGCAGATTTTTCAGGCTGACCGCCCTCCCGGGCAGCGTTCCGACAGGTGTTATGAACGGCCGGGGTTCACTCCGAAAGCTCCAGGGTCCGGAGGGCCGGGTCGGCCTGGATTGCGGCGGGCGTGAAGGGCAGCGTCACCCACGTTTTCTGGGAGAACAGCACGGTCTGGTCGGCGTAGTGCGGTGAGGCGGGATCAGCGGACTGCGAATAGGTCAAGATCGCCTGCGCCACCGGCCCCGCCTCGTCGAAGGTGACAGTCTGGATGTAGCTGGAGCTGGTGCCGACCACGCCGACGTAGCCCTGCTCGTTCAGCAGGGGCGGCTCGATCTTGTTCAGCACGCCCTCGAATTCGGGGGCCCCGTGCAGGGGGATGCGGACGCCGTTGCGGATCACGCCCTGCACCTCGCCCAGAGGGCGGTCCGGGGCGATGTGGTTGGCCTTCAGCAGGGCCACGGCGTCCCCGAAGGCTTGCAGGAGTTTGCTCCGAACGCTGGCGTCGGCGGTGTTCAGGCCGCGCGGGGTGTTCACGGGGTCGGCCGGGTCGAACGGCACGGCGTAGACGCCCGGAATACTGCTCGCGCGCCGCCAGAACTCGCGCCACACGTAAGCCCCCACACTGGGCAGGTCGCTGCGCCGGTCCCAGCGGGCGAGGGTGTCGCAGGCGGGTTGCAGGTCCACCGCTTCACCGGAGGCCAGCGTCACTTTCGGCTCGGCCTGGCAGAGCTTTACCGCATCGTCCGCGAGGAGGAGGCCCGTGAAATTGCGGTCGCTGAGGAGAATCTCCTGAAGGTTGCCGAGATTGAACCGGTTGCCGGGGAGGCCGTCTTCGCCGTTCAGGCGGCGCGTGATCTCGGTCAGGCCCATGCGGGTGCGGGGCCGCTGCGGCACGTTCACGTCCCCCACGATGGGGTCCAGGTTCTCGATGCGGGCGTTCAGATTGGTCAGCCAGGCGCTGTCGTTGCTGTTGGCGAAGTAGTCCTGCCGGATCAGGGCGGGCATGTGCTCCGGGGCACGCAGCCCCCGCACCTTGGAGGCGGGGTCGATGGCCCAGTCGCAGGCCGAGCGGCTGCCGTCCAGCACTGCCAGACCCGCCGCCTTGAAGAGCGGCGCGAGGGCCGGGGGCGTGCAGCGGGCCTGCTGGGCCGCCGAGACGTTGGGCGAGGAGGAAATATCCGCGTAGAGCGCCTGGCCGCTGCGGTCCGCCGCGAGCGTGTTCACCCAGGGAATGCCCTGCTGGTCCAGGGCCCGGCGGACGCCCTGCACGCTGCTCGCCCGCCCGATGTCCAGCCAGGTCGCGATCATGCGGGTGTTGTTGTGGTTGGCGTCCCGCAGCGCGAAGGCGGTGGTGGCCGTCCAGTTCAGGCCCGCCTGGGGCAGGCTGATCAGGGGACCGTCGGGGGTCGAGTACAATGTGCGGCTCTGCACCCTGATCCGGTCGCCGTCCTTCACTTCCACGATCACGGTCCGGCGGCGCAGAGGGCGGGTCACGCCGTCCTTGACGTACCGGGTGGGGTCGCCCGGCGCGAGGTGCAGCGCGTACAGCGTGAACCGCTTGTCGGTGGAGACGGTGTGCGTCCACGCCACATCCCTGTTGAAGCCGATGTTGACGATGGGCATGCCGCCCAGACTGGCGCCCATCACGTCGAGCTGGCCGGGGATGGTCAGGTGCAGCTCATAGAAGCGGTTGGTGGTCTGCCAGGGGAAGTGGGGGTTGCCCAGCAGCAGGCCGCGCCCGTTCTCGGTCGCCTGCGCGCCGAAGGCCCAGCCGTTGCTGCCCATCGGCAGGTCGTTCAGACGGTACTGGGCATTGAAGGCGGCCAGGTCTGGTGCGGGCAGGGCCGCCCCCGCACCCGGCGGCACCGTGCGGGCGATGGCCGTGACGAGCGAACCGGCGCTGGCCTGAATGGCCTTTTCCTCCAGCAGACGCATCACGTCGTCCTCGCTGATGGGCCTCACCCAGTCGGCGTTCCGGCACGCCTCGGGGCGCTGCCCGGGGGGCGTGTCCCGCAGATACCGGTTGTATCCCGCCGCGTAGCCCTGCATCAGGTGCAGGTGTTCGGGTGGCCCGGATTGGTAGGCCCGCCGCAGGGCCGGGAGGTCGATGAGAGCCCTGAAGAAGAAGTCGCTGTCCAGGTTGTTCACCTGCTGGAAGCCGACGATGGTGCTGTCCGCCGTGCCCAGGTATCTGGATCGCTCCCCCCGCACCGTGAGGACCTGATCGGCCAGCAGACACAGGTTGTCCTGGGCGTAGGCGTAGCCCAGGCCGTACCCGAGGCTGCCCAGGTCGGCCGCCCGGACGTGCGGGATACCGTAAGAGGTCCGCTGAATCTGAACCTGGTAGGTGCTGGCCAGGCTGCTCCCCAGCAGCAGCGGGGCGAGAACACCGAGAACGCGGCCGGAGCGCAGACGTGCAGTGTGCATCATCGGGTCCTTTCAGGAGAGAGGTCTGCTCAATGGTACGGCGCCCGCTCTCTGCCCCGCAGTGGCGTCGCGGGAACCTGGCCGTGCTTCGCTTGCTTCAGGTGAGGTCAGCGAGTGTGCCCTGGACCGGGCCCGTGAGGCGATATGGCCTCACGGCTGCCCGTCTGGCGCGGGAATCACCGCCGTCCCCTCGATTTCCACCAGGGCGCGGCTTTCCATCAGGGCGGTCACGGCGATCACGCTCATGGCCGGATAGTGGCGGCCCAGCACCTCGCGGTAGGCGGCCCCCAGCCGCTGCTGGTTCGCCAGGTAGGCGTCCCGGTCGGTGATGAACCAGGTCAGGCGGACGAGGTGGCGCGCCTCGCCCCCCGCCGCCTGCACCACGGCCAGCACGTTGCACAGCGCCTGCCGCACCTGCTCCACGAAGTCGTCGGTTTCGAACTCCTGCCGGGCGTTCCAGCCGATCATCCCGGCGGTGAAGACCAGCGTGCCGCGCGCGGCCATGCCGTTGGCAAAGCCCCGGGGCTGTGCCCAGCCCGGCGGCTGGAGGGGCTGCGGCGTCATGTGGGCTCCTGCCGGAGCAGGAAGCGTTGCAGTTTGCCGGTCGCGGTCTTGGGCAGCGCGTCCCGGTACTCGATCCGGCGCGGGTACTTGTACGGTGCGATGACGGCCTTCACGAAGGTTTGCAGTTCGCAGGTGAGCGCCTGGCCGGGCTGGTAAGACTCGTTCAGCACCACGTACGCCTTCACCACCTGCCCGCGCAGCTCGTCCGGAACCCCCACCACCGCGCACTCGGCCACTGCCGGATGGCTCAGCAGCGCCCCCTCCACCTCCGGCGCCGCGATGTTGTACCCGCTGGAGATGATCATGTCGTCGCTGCGGGCCTGGTACACGAAGTACCCGTCCTCGTCCATCAGGTAGGTGTCCCCGGTGATGTTCCACCCGTCCTGCACGTAGTTCTTTTGCCGCTCGTCGTCCAGGTATAGGCAGCCGGTGGGACCTTTCACGGCCAGGCGTCCGGGCTGCCCTGGCGGGAGAGGCCGCCCCTCCTCGTCCAGCACGCAGGCCTGGAAGCCAGGCACCGCCTGGCCGGTACAGCCGGGGCGGGCGTGTTCCTCGTCGGCGCTGATGAAGATGTGCAGCAGCTCGGTCGAGCCGATCCCGTCGATCAATTCGATCCCGGTCACCTGCCGCCACAGCTCGCGGGTCGCGGCGGGCAGGGCCTCCCCGGCCGAGACGCATTTGCGGAGCGTCCGCAGCACGCCGGGGTCGGGCAGGGCCGCCAGCATCCGGTAACTCGTCGGGGCGGTGAAGCAGACCGTCGCCCCGAAGGTCCGGATGCCCTCGGCCAGCTTCGGCGGTGCGCCGTTTTCCAGCAGCGCGGCACTCGCGCCGATCCGCAGTGGAAAGAGCAGCAGGCCGCCCAGGCCGAAGGTGAAGGCGAAGGGTGGGCTGCCGATAAACACATCGTCGGCGGAGGCCCGCAGGACATGCCGCGCGAAGGTGTCGCAAATCGCCAGCAAATTCCGGTGAAAGTGCAGGCAGCCTTTCGGTTGCCCGGTCGTGCCGGAGGTGAAGGCGATCAGGGCCACGTCGTCACTGGCGGTTTCGACGGGCGTGAAGTCGGCCGGTTTGGTTTCCGCCAGCGCCAGTAACTCCCCACCGTCCGCCCTGAAGCTCCGCAGGGTGGTCAGGCTGGGAGCATCCCGCTGGGCCTGCAAGAGCGTGTCCAGGCACGAGGCATCGCTCAGCGCGTGGCTGACCCGCGCCTTGCCGATGATCTTCACCAGTTCCGGCGCGCGCAGCAGCGGCATGGTGCTGACCACGATGCCCCCCGCCTTGAGGATGGCGAACCAGCAGGCGGCCAGCATCGGCGTGTTGGGGCCGTGCAGCAGGACGCGATTACCGGGAACCAGGCCCAGGTCTTCCCGCAGCACGTGCGCGATCTGGTTGGATCTTGCCTGGAGTTCGCCGTACGTCCAGCGCTGGCCCTCGGCCAGCAGGGCGACGCGCTCCGGGTGCTGCTGCGCCTGACGGTCCAGCAGCTCTACCGCCGCGTTCAGCCTGGCCGGATACTGCAATTCGGGGAGGTCGAAGATCAGCTCCGGCCATTGCTCGCGGGGCGGGAGGTGGTCGCGGGCGAAGGTGTCGGTATAGGCGGACGGATTCATGCCGGGGCCTCCTGCGTCTGCGCCTCCTGGGCCGCCTTCAGCACCTCGCGCCCGATGATGAGGCGCTGCACCTCGGTCGCGCCTTCGTAGATGCGGAGGGGGCGAATCTCGCGGTAGAGGCGTTCGATGATGCCGCCGCTCTGGACGCCAGCGGCCCCATGCAGTTGCACGGCCATATCGATGACCTGCTGGGCGTCCTCGGTGGCGGTGAGTTTCGCCATCGCGGCCTCGCGGGTGACCCGTTCGCCCTGGTCGCGTTGCCAGGCTGCGCGGTACGTCAGCAGGGCGCTGCGGTCCACCCGCGTCGCCATGTCCGCCAGGGTCGCCTGCGCGAGCGGCTGGTCGGCCAGCGTGCTGCCGAACATGGGCCGGTTCAGAGTGCGGGTCACGCCTTCGCGCAGCGCCCGGCGTGCAAAGCCCAGGGCCGCCGCCGCCACCGATGTGCGGAAGATGTCCAGCGTCCGCATCGCCAGCTTGAAGCCCTGGCCGGAGGCACCCAGCAGCGCCCCGGCGGGCAGGCGGCAGTCCCGGAACGTGAGCGTGGCGAGGGGGTGCGGGGCCGTGACCTCCAGGCGCTCACTGTCGTCCATCCCAGGCGTCCCGGCATCCACGACAAAGGCGCTGATGCCCCGTGCGCCGGGGGCCTCGCCGGTGCGGGCGAACACCACGTAGAAGTCCGCGATCCCGCCATTGCTGATCCAGGTTTTCTGTCCGTTCAGCACGAAGCCCTCCCCGTCCCGCTCGGCCCGCAGGGTCAGGGCGGCAACGTCCGATCCGGCCTCCGGCTCGGTCAGGGCGAAGGCGGCGATCTTTTCCCCGGCAGCCACCGCCGGGAGATACGCCGCTTTCTGCTCCGGCGTGCCGTCCAGCGTGATCGCCCCGCTGCCGAGGCCCTGCATGGCAAAGGCGAAGTCGGCCAGGCCGTCGAACTCCGCCAGCGTCTCGCGCAGCAGGCAGATCGCGCGGGTGTCGATCTGTTCGTTTATACCCCCGTGTGCGGTCCCACCCACTGCGTAGCGCAGCCAGCCGCCGTCCCCCAGCGCACGCACCAGCGTGCGGCAGGCCGCGTCTGGGTCATGGTGGTCCGCATGCATGAGTTCCCGCCCGGCCCAGCGGCGCACCTGCCGCGCCAGGTCCCGGTGAGACGGCTCGAAGAAGGGCCAGTCCAGGTAGTCCACTTCAGTCCCCCTCGAACTGCGGCTTGAGCTTGTGGGCGAACGCTTCATACGCGCGGGTGTAATCGCGGGTCAGCATGCAGATGGCCTGCGCCTGCGCTTCCGCCTCGATGGCCTCGTCCACGCCCATCGCCCATTCCTGATGCAGCATCTTTTTGGTCATCGCGTGCGCGAAGGTGGGGCCGGAAGCGAGTTCGGCGGCGAGGTTCAGCGCCTGCGCGTGGACCTCCTCCGGTGCGTGCAGCGCGTTGAAAAAGCCCCAGGCCAGACCCTCCTCGGCGCTCATGGTGCGGCCCGTGAACAGCAGCTCGGACGCGCGGCCCTGCCCGATGAGGCGCGGCAGGATCGCGCAGGCTCCCATGTCGCACCCCGCCAGCCCCACGCGGGTAAAGAGGAAGGCCGTCCGCGTCCCCGGCGTGCCCAGCCGCAGGTCGGACGCCATCGCCAGGATCGCCCCCGCCCCCACGCAGATGCCGTCCACCGCGCTCACGATAGGCTGCGGGCAGCCGCGCATCGCCTTCACCAGATCGCCCGTCATGCGCGTGAAGCGCAGCAGGCTGGGCATGTCCGCGCCCACCAGCGGCCCGATGATCTCGAACACGTCCCCGCCGGAACAGAAGTTCCCGCCCTCGCCACGCAGGACGACCACCCGCACGTCCTCCGCATACGTCAGGTCGCGGAAGAGGTCGCGCAGTTCCGCGTAACTCTCGAAGGTGAGGGGGTTCTTGCGCTCCGGGCGGTTCAGCGTGACCGTGCCCACCCCGTCCGAGAGGCTCCACTGGAAGTGCTGCGGCTGGTAGTCGGCAAAGGAACGCCCGTGACCGGGCAGGGCCAGCGGTTCGAGGGGGCGGGTCATGCGGTTCCTCCGGTTTGCAGGTGGCCTTTTAACCGCCCCAGCAGCGCGTGGAGCTGTTCCTGCTCTGCCGGGGTGAGGGCGCTCAGCAGTTCGATTACCCAGTCCTCGTGGACGCTCGCCATCGCGGCGAAGGCTTCCCGGCCCCTCTCGGTGAGGCGCAGCACCACACTGCGGCGGTCCGGGCCGTTGACGCGCTCCACCAGCCCCTCGCGCTCCAGTTGGTCGGCCAGGCCGGTCACGTTCCCCTTGGTGACCATCAGGCGCTGGCTGAGTTCGCCCATCCGCAGCCCTGCCGGGGCGCGTTCCAGTTGCGCCAGCAGGTCGAAGCGCGGCAGGCTGATGCCGCAGCGCTCCTGCAACCGCGCGCGAATCTCGCCCTCGATCAGGGTGGTGGTGGTCAGCAGCCTCAACCACACCTTGATCGCCTGATGGTCCCCGTGCGCGAGGCGCGATTCAAAATCCAGAACTGTCTCGGTCATCCGGTCATCACTTCCCCCCCGGCCACCGCGATGGCCTGCCCGGTGATCGCCGAAGCGCCCGGACTGCACAGCCAGGCGACGGCATCCGCCACCTGCCCCGGCTGCACCAGTTGCCCCTGCGGATTGCTGCGGGCCAGCGCCGCGCGGGCCTGCTCCTCGCTGCGGCCTGTCTTGTCCTGAATGGTCTGCACCGCCCCCACGATCAGGTCAGTGTCGGTGTAGCCGGGGCACACCGCGTTCACGGTGACGCCCCGCGCCGCGAACTCCAGCGCCAGCGCACGGGTCAGGCCGACGACACCGTGCTTGGCTGCCACGTAAGCCGCGACGTACGGATAGCCGACCAGCCCGGCGGTGCTGGCGACGTTCACGATCCGCCCGCCCTCCGCCAGCAGGTCAGGCAGCGCCGCCCGCGTGCAGAGCCAGGTTCCGGTGAGGTTCACGTCCAGCATGTGTTGCCACAGCCCCAGGTCGGTTTTCAGGGCCGGGGCACTCTCCGCCTGCCCGGCGTTGTTCACCAGGATGCGGACGGGGCCATGTGCGGCGCGTGCGTTCTCGAACGCCGCGTTTACGCCCGCCTCGTCGGTCACGTCCACGCAAACGATATGCGCCCCGCCAAGCTGCTCAGCCTGCTGCCGCAACCGCTCCTCGTTCCGGCCCATCAGCGTGAGGGTGACGCCCTCCGCCGCCAGCCGCGCCGCGATGGCCGCGCCGATGCCGCGCCCGCCGCCCGTCACTACGGCATGCAGGCCCTTCACGCGCTGCCTTCCAGTTCGGCGCGCAAGCGGGCCAGACTCGCTTCCTGCCCGACCTGCGCGGCCTGCATCTGCCGTTCGCGTTCCAGGTTGCGTTCCAGTTGGACTTTGCCCTGATAGTACGGTTTGGGCCAGGGCAGCCCGCTATACCCCAGTTTGGCCGTCTCGTGCAGCGTCCAGAACGGGTCGGCCAGGTGCGGGCGGGCGATGGCGCACAGGTCGGCGCGGCCCGAGGCGATGATGCTGTTCACGTGGTCGGCCTCGAAAATGTTGCCGACGGCGATGGTGGGAATCCCGGCCTCGTTGCGCACCCGGTCCGCGAAGGGCGTCTGGTACATCCGCCCGTAGACGGGTTGTTCCTTCTTGGTGACCTGCCCGCTGCTGCAATCGATCATGTCCGCGCCCGCCGCCTTGAAGACCCGCGCGATCTGCACCGCGTCGTCCGGCGTGATCCCGCCTTCCACCCAGTCGTGCGCGCTGATCCGGACGCTGATGGGCTTGTCTTGCGGCCACACTTCCCGGATGGCGCGGAAGACCTCCAGCGGGAAGCGCAGGCGGTTCTCCAGACTGCCGCCGTACTCGTCGGTGCGGTGGTTGGTGAGTGGCGAGATGAAGCTGGACAGCAGGTAACCGTGCGCGCAGTGCAGTTCCAGCCAGTCGAAGCCCGCCTCGTCCGCCCGATGGGCAGCCCGCACGAAGTCGGCCTTGACCCGGTCCATGTCCTCGCGGGTGGCGGCGCGGGCCACCTGGCTGACGCCCTCCAGATATTGCTGCTCGCTGGCGGCCAGCAGGGGCCAGTTCGGCTCGGCGGGGTCGCTCAGCGGCAGGTCGGTGCCGTCCCAGGCGCGGCGGGTGCTGCCCTTCGGCCCGGCGTGGCCGAGCTGCATGCCGATTTTCGCGTCACTTTGCGTATGGACGAAGTTCACGATCCGCGCCCAGGCATCCCGCTGCGCCTCGTTGTACAGGCCGCAGCAGCCGGGCGTGATGCGGCCATCGGCGCTCACGCAGGTCATCTCGGTGAAGATCAGCCCCGCCCCGCCCAGCGCCCGCGCGCCGAGGTGGACGAGGTGAAAGTCGTTCGGCACGCCGTCCACCGCTGAGTAGACGGCCATTGGACTCATCACGATGCGGTTTTTCAGGGTGACGCTACGGGCCGTATAAGGCGTCAGCATCGGCGGGATTGGCTGCGGCGGCAGGCCGGAATGGCCAGCGATCCACGCCTCGACGTTCTCCAGGTACGGCGTGTCGCGCACGCGCAGGTTCTCGTGCGAGATGCGCTGCGAGCGGGTCAGCAGGCTGTAGGCGAACTGCTGCGGCTCCAGGCGGGCGTAGCGGTCCACGTGTTCGAACCACTCGGTCGAGTTCCGCGCGGCGTTCTGAATCTTCAGCACCTCCACGCTGCGCTCGGCATGGTAGGCGCGCAGGGCCGGGGCCAGGTCATAGCCTTGTGCCTCCAGATGGTTCACCAGCGAGATGGCGTCCTCCAGCGCGAGCTTGGTGCCGCTCCCGATGGAGAAATGTGCCGTGTGTGCCGCGTCGCCCATCAGGACGATAGGCACCTGCCTGCCGTCAATGTCGGCCCAATGCACCCACTCGCGGGTGATGACGCGGGGAAAGCGAATCCAGATCGCGCTGCCGCGTAGGTGGGCGGCGTTGGAGATCAGCTTTTCCCCTTGCAGCACGTCCGCGAACAGCGCCTCGCAGTAGCCGATGCCTTCCTCCTGCGACATGTCCTCCAGCCCGGCAGCTCGCCACACCTCCTCCGGCGTTTCCACGATGAAGGTGCTGGTGTCCGCGTCGAACTGGTAGGCGTGCGCCTGGAACCAGCCGTGGGGCGTTTCCCTGAACGCGAAGGTGAAGGCGTCGAATTTGCGGTGCGTCCCCAGCCACACGAAGCGGTTGCGCCGCAGGTCGATGTCGGGCTGATAGGTTTCGGCGTAGCGCTGGCGGGTGCGGCTGTTCAGGCCGTCGGCGGCAATGACGAGATCGGCCTGATACTCCCGCGCGGCCTGCTCGGCGTCCCGCACCTCCGTCTCGAAGACGAGGTTCACGCCCAGTTCGCGGCAGCGGTCTTGCAGGATATTCAGCAGTCGCCTCCGCCCGATACCGATAAAGCCGTGCCCGCCCGAGCGCAGCACCTCGCCCCCGAAATGAATCTCGATATCGTCCCAGTGGTTGAAGGCCGCGTGGATGGTCCGTGCGCTCTCGGGATCGGCGTCCATCAGGTTGCCGAGCGTCTGGTCGCTGAACACCACGCCCCAACCGAAGGTATCGCCGGGCCGGTTGCGTTCCAGCACCGTGACCTCGAACTCTGGCCGGTGTTTTTTCAGCAGCAGGGCGAAGTACAGCCCGGCGGGGCCGCCCCCCAGCGTCAGGACATGCACGTCAGCACCTCTCAGGAATGTGGGTGGGGTCAGGGGGAGAAAGACGGGAAAGCTGCGTCATGAGTCTCCTCGGAACCTCAGCGGGGGAGAGGGATGGGGTCAGGCGACAAGGAGGTTTACATCTAAACTGTTGAGTTGTGAACTCAAGGTACACCGGGGCCTCTGGTCTGGCAAGGGGCGCGGCGAGGAGCGGGTCTTGGTGACGAGCAAGTCGGCCGAGTCCAGATGCTGTCCACTGTTGGCCCCGGCTCGGCGCTCCGGCCGGGGCCTCCCGCACATCTGCGGCTCCCGGTCCCCGCCCGCACGTACTCTGAACGGCAATGACCGCGACCCTGCCTGACGCCCCGCCCACCCACCCCGACTTTCCCGCCGAGGAGCAGCACCTGGCCGGAACGGTGGCCGCCTTCATCCGCCAGATCGAAACCTGGGAGGACCGGGAGCGCAACGTGGGGGCCGACCTCGAAACGAGCCTGACCCTGGCGGACACCGCCCAGGAACACGCCGCGCTGCTCTCGGTGCATGTTCCCGCGCCCTACTTCGGCAGCCTGCGGGTCCGTATCGGGGGCCGCGAGCAGATGCTCTACGTCGGCAAGCACGCTTTCCGGGACCTGAAAGGCCCCCACAGCGTCGTCTCCTGGGAATCGGACGTGGGCAGCCTGTTCTATTCCGAGGCCCTGTCCTGGCAGGGCAAGAAGGGCCTGAAGGGCAGCATCCGCCGCCGCCGCCAGCTCGACGTGGGCGGGAAGAAACTGCACCGCATCACCGACCTGTACGACGACGAGGCGGGAGGGGACACGGGGGGCCGCGAGCAGGTGCTCCTCCAGCGCCTTTCCGAAGCGTCCACCGCCGCCATGCGCGACGTCGTGGAAACCCTCCAGCCCGAGCAGAACGAGGCGATGCGCGCGCCTGCCGGGGTCAGCACGCTGATCCAGGGCGCGGCGGGCTCCGGCAAGACGACCATCGGCTTCCACCGGCTCGCCTGGCTGATGCACTCCGACCGGGGAGAGCACCGCGCGGCCCCCGAGTCCACCCTGGTCCTGATGCCGAACCGGGTCCTGGCCGCGTATGCCGCCCGCGTGCTGCCGGGCCTGAACCTGGAAGGCGTGACGGTCACCACCCCGGAAGCCTGGGCGACCAGCTTTCTGGGTCTGGAAAAGATGGAGGTCACCGACCGCACGCTGCACCTGCTCCTGACCGACCGCGACAACGAGCGGCGCAAGGCCGCGTGGCGCCGGGCCAAGGCGCTGGGGGACCTGCGGATGCTCCGGGTCGTGCAGAACCACCTGGCGGGCAGGCTGCGGCACAACCTGGGCACGCTGACCTTCCAGACGAAAATCCAGGTGCGGGGGGAAGACCGCACGCTGACCCTGGACAACCCGGCGCTGCACGGCCTGCTGGACGACGTGCTGGGCCGCGCGCCCCTCGAAGGGTACCGGGCGGCCTTCCGCACCGCGCTGGAGGAGGAACTGCTGGCCCGGGTGAATCTGCCCGACCCGGACGAGGAGACACAACTGCTGCGGACGCTGGCCGCCGACCTCACCCGCCTCTCGGGCCGGGTCTTCGCGGGCCTGCTTCCGGTCAGCGAGGGGCGGCGGATCGCCAGCGACGAGGCGAGCCTCCGGGCCGCCGCCGAGGGCGTCCTCGACGAACGGACCGTCCGGGTGCTGCTGGGCGATCCCCTCGCCGCCGTCCCCAAACCCCGCCGTTCGTTCGCGGACGTGACCGAGCTGCCCCTGATGCTCGCGGTGGCTGCCCTGCTCGACGGCGTGGGTCGCCGGGTGGGCCGGACGCTGGAACCGTACAGCCATGTCGTGCTCGATGAGGCGCAGGACTACTCGCCGCTGTTGTATGCCCTGCTGGCCCGCGCGGCGCGGCCCGGGCACCTCACGGCGCTGGGCGATCTCAACCAGGGCCTGCACGGGTACAAGGGGCCGGGGTCCTGGGCGGACGTGCAGGCGGCGCTGGGCGGGGAGGGCAGGACCCGGCTGATGACCCTGGGGCGCACCTACCGCTCCACCCGGCAGATCACCGAACTGGGCGCGCGGGTCGCGGCGACGTACAACCGCGCGGGCCAGGTGGTGGGGGTGGACCGCGACGGGGGAGAGGTGATGCGCCTGACCGGGGGCGACCTGGCCGCCCTCACCGCGCGGGCCGTCCACGCGATGCAGGCCCAGGGGCACCACAACATCGCCATCGTGACCCGCCGGGTGACGGACGCCGAGCGGCTGGTGCCGCAGCTCCAGCGGCATGACGTGGACGCCCACCCGATCCTGAACGAGCAGGCGCGGTACACGGGCGGGGTGGTGATTCTCCCGGTGAATCTCGCCAAGGGCCTGGAGTTCGACGGCTGTATCGTGGCCGGGGCGGACGCGCAGAACTACGACCCCGGGACGCCGTTCGAGTCGCGGCTCCTCTACGTCAGCGCCTCGCGCGGCCTGCACCTGCTGGCACTGGTCGCCCAGGAGCAGCTCCACCCGCTGCTCGCGGAGGCGTGAAGGCGTCAGGAAACCGGCTTGATCTCCGAGAGGGAGGTGGAGGTGGACTCGATCCGTTGCTGCCTCAGCCTGCCGAGTTCCTGGCCGTCCAGGGCGCTGTCGGCCATCACGATGGTCTGGCAGAGCAGCAGCAGGGACGCGCTCAGGCTGCCGGTGAGCCGCCGCGTCCCGGCCGGGCTGAGCAGGGCGCCCTGGTCGCCGTCCGTCAGGATCAGGACCGTGGGGCCGACCAGCAGCCCGGCGCTGTCCGGTGAGGCCCAGGCCCGGGCGCGGCAGGCCAGCAGTTCCGCGCGCCAGTCGTCCGTAGTTCTCTCGCCCGCTCCAGCAGGTTGCCCCGCCGGGACGTGCTGGAGCAGGGCCTGAATCAACTCCCGGACGAGCGCGCCCTGCTCGCTGCCCAGGAGGATCAACGGCCCGACTGAAGCTTCCCGGGGAAGTTCTCCCCGTTGCCAGGCCTGGATGGCCCCCAGCAGTTCGGCGCTCTGGGGGAGGTGCGGAGGGACGTCGGATGGCTGGCTCATGGCATACCTCTGGCGAAGGACCTGGGTGTCGGCCTCCAGGGTAGCCCACCGCCGCTCCCGCGAGGGCGGGCAGGCTTCAGTCCCCGGCGGGCAGCGGCGCGAGGGGGGCGACGGTGGCCTTGCGTTCCAGCTTGCCCCAGCCGCGTTCCCGGCCCTGGAGGGCGTTCAGGACGGCGCGGATCGCCACGTAGGACATCAGTTGCCGGTAGACGGCGCGTTGCGGGAGCAGCAGCGGGAGCAGCCGCCAGTCCTCGCCGGGTTCGAGGGCAAAGGCGATCCCGGCGGCCAGCAGGTCCACCAGCAGGAACAGCGCGGTGAACAGCAGCACCGGGCCGGTGGGGGAAAAGCCCCCGTCGGGGTGGTTGCGCCATTGCAGCAGCGCCCAGGCCAGCGACGTGAGGAAGCTCAGGTCGAGGAGCGCCCCGACCAGCGGGAAGAGCACCTGGAACAGCAGCACGTTGGGCAGCGTGAAGAGGCCCAGGCCGCGCGAGCGGCTGCGGAAAGCGCCGCGCTGCTTCCAGGTGGCCTGGAGGGTGCCGAACATCCAGCGGTCCCGCTGCTTCAGAAAGGCGCGCAGGGTGTCGGGCGCCTCCGTGCGGGCCACCGCGCCGAGTTCGTAGGTGACCCGGTGCCCGGCCCGCAGCGCGCGCAGGGTGAGGTCGGCGTCCTCGGCCAGCGTGTCGTGGGCGAAGCCGCCCAGCCCCAGCAGCACCTCGCGCCGCCAGGCCCCGATGGCGCCGGGGACGACGCCGATGGCGTTGAGCTGCGCCAGCGCGCGGCGCTCGACGTTCTGCGCGGTGATGTACTCCAGCGCCTGCCAGCGCGTCAGCAGGTTGATGCGGTTCCCGACCTTCGCGTTCCCGGCGACCGCCGCCACCTGCGGGTCGAGGAAGTGCCGCACCAGGCGGCGGGCCGCTTCCGGGTTCACCTGCGTGTCGGCGTCCAGCAGGATCACCACCTCGCTGCCCGTCACCGTCAGGGCGTGGTTGAGGGCGTTCGCCTTGCCGCCGTTGGGGATGCGTTCCACCGTCACCTGCGGGCAGTGCCCGTAGGCGGCGCGGACCACCTCCGCCGTCCCGTCGGTCGAGCCGTCGTCCACCACATGCACCCGCAGGCCGGGCAGGTCCGAGGCGAGCAGGGACGCCACCGTCGCGCGGATCACCCGGGCCTCGTTGAAGGCGGGGACGATCACCGTCGCGCCCGGCAGCGGCCCGCCGCTCTCGCCGGGTTCCCGGCGGCGCAGGCGCTCGCGCAGGGCGAGGCCGACGATCAGCAGCAGCCGCGCCACGCTGAGGGTCACGCCCACCTTGAAGAGCCAGGCCAGGGCCGTTCCCAGCAGGCCCAGCGCCGTGAAGTTCACGCCCAGCAGCCGCGCCAGCCACCGCTGCCCCGGCGAGACGGGCGGGTTTGCCTGCTGGCGCGGGATGCCCGCCAGTTCGGACACCGTGGTAAAGGTGTAGCCCTCGGCGCGCAGCCGCGCGATCAGTTCCGGCAGGGCCGCGACGGTCTGGGCGCGGTCGCCGCCCCCGTCGTGCAGCAGGATCACGTGGCCGTCGCCCGCCTTCACCTGCACCAGCACACGGCTCACGATCTGCCCCGCGCCGGGCCTGCGCCAGTCGTTGGGGTCCACGCCCATGCCGGAGATGGAGTAGCCCAGGCGGCTGGCATGTTCCACGATGCCCGCCTGGTCGGGCGTTTCCGGTTCCACGTCCTCCGCAAAGGGCGGGCGGAAGAGCAGCGTGCGGTGCCCCGTCTCGCCTTCCAGCAACCGCTGCGTGGCGTTCAGCTCCAGGTCGAACTGCCGCCGACTCACCAGGCCCAGGTCGGGGTGCGTGAAGGTGTGGCTGCCGATCTCGTGCCCCTCGGCCAGCATGCGGCGCAGCAGCTCCGGGTGTTCCTCGCCGTGCAGGCCGACGATGAAGAACGTGGCGGGGACCTGCTCGCGCTTCAGGATGTCCAGAAGCTGCGGCGTGTACGTGGGGTCCGGGCCGTCGTCGAAGGTGAGGGCCAGCGCCCGGGGTTGCTTCGCGCCCCAGCGTTCGATCACATAGGGCGTGGCGAAGCGCCGGAGATGCTCGGCGGTCAGCAGGCCGCTCGCGGCGTTCCGGGTGACGGTCCGGCTGCCCGCCTGCGGATGGCCGCTCACCCGCAGCAGTTCCCCCTCGCCCTGGTAGTCGATGTCGTACCCGGCCTGGAGCGTGGTGAGGGCGCGCGTCGCGTCCGCGCCGGTCTTTTTCAGGGCAGGCCACACGCCGGGGTCCTCGCTGCCCAGGCGCCACAGCGCCACGTTCCGCACGCCCAGCGCCCGGACCGCCTGCGCCTGGTCGAAGACGCTCACCGCGTCGAGGTACCACACGGTATGCGCCCGGCCCGCGTCGTCGGTGTAGCCGAAGGTGGGGTTGAGTGTGCGGGCATCCAGGGTGGGGGCCACGTTCGCGTCCCGCGCGAGGCTCAGGGCGTCCTGAAAGGTCAGCTCGCTCGCGGGGCCGCCGCGCGTCCAGTCGTAGCCGTAACTGCCCAGCGCCACAGTGAGGTGCGCGGCGGGAATCGCCTTCAGGCGGGCCTGCACGCTGCGCTGCACCCAGCCCTGCGCGGCGACCGGCCCCGCGCCCGACTGTTCCTCGTGTTCGTCGTAGGCCATCAGGATCACGTGGTCGGCGGCGCGTCCCAGCGCGGCGTACTGGAAGGCGGGGTCGTCGAGCGGCGCGTCCAGCGTGAGCCGCCTGCCCGCCGCGTGCAGTTGCCCGCCCAGTTCGCGGATGAAGGTGACGTAGTCGCCCTGCGCGCTGTCCGGCAGGTTCTCGAAGTCCACGTTCAGGCCCGCGAAGCCGTTTTGCTCCACGCCCGCCACGAGTGACCGCACCAGCCGCGCCCGCGCCGCGGGGTCGTGCAGCACGGCTCCCACCCGCGCCGACGCCCAGGTCTGCGCGTCGGGGTCGTAGTTGTTCACCAGCGGCATCACCGGCAACCCCGGGCGCTGCGCGGCGACGTACCGCCGCAGGTTCGCGTTCTTGCCCGGCGACTCCGGCAGCAGCGTGCCGCCCGGTCCCAGGTGCCACCACTCCGGCACCAGCACGTCCAGCGCGCCCAGGTTGCGCTTCAGGGACGAGAAGCTGTTGTCGTCCCAGGCGACGAAGAACCCCGTCACGTTCAGCGGTGCCCCGGCGGGGGCGCGGGCACCGGTCCAGCCGCCGTCCAGCGCCGTGTCCCGCAGGTGGGGTCCCTGCCCCACGCCGGTCAGGGGCCGCAGGCCGGGTGGGCGCGCGGCCAGGGGCAGGGGCGGCAGCACGTCCGGCCGCCACAGCGCCACGACCATCCCGGCCCCCGAGAGCAGCAGGACGCCCGCCAGCAGGGCCGCAAAGCGGTTCAGGTAACGGCGGCGGTGACCCTGGGGATCGGAGAAGACCGGCGGCGTGCGCTCACTCATACGGCATCCTGTGAGGGTTCGTTAAAGCTGGTCTGAAACCCCCCCTTCTCCCAGGAACACTTTCCTGGGGAACACCGCCCCCGGCAGGGTGACCTCCACCCGCGCGCCGCCCCCCGCCGCCCGGCCTAGGTGCAGCGTGCCGCCGTGGACCTCCACCACCTGCCGCACCACCGCCAGCCCCAGGCCGAAGCCCTCCACGTCCGTCTGCCCGCGCACGAAGGCGGCCGTGAGCGTCCCCGGCGGAAAGCCCGGGCCGGAGTCCTCCACCGTCAGCGCCGCGCCGCCCCCCGCCAGCGGACCGACATGCACCAGCACCTGCCCCCCGGGCGGCGTGAACTTCACCGCGTTGCCGATCAAGTTCTCCAGCACGCTGCTCAGCAGGGCGCTGTCCCCAGGCAGCGGGGCGGGGTCGCCGTCCAGCCACAGGTCGAGGTCGCGTTTGAGCGCCAGCGGTTGCAGCAGGTCCACCGCCTCGCCCGCCAGCGGCAGCAGGTCGAGGACCGGCCAGTCGGGCGGCCCCAGCGCCGGCAGCCGCTGCGCCCGCGTGAGCGCCATCAGGTTGCCGGTGAGCTGGCGCAGCCGCGCGGCAGTGCGCTCGGTGCGTTCCAGCGCGGCGTGCCATTCCTCGGGGGGCCGCTCGCGGGCCAGGGTGTGTTGCAGGTCCGCCAGCAGGGCCGTGACGGGCGTGCGCAGCTCGTGCGAGGCGCTCGCCAGGAAAAGCGTCTCGCGTTCCCGCTCGGCCCGCAGCGCCTCCAGGCTGTTCTGGAGGGCGCGGGCGAGGGCGCCCACCTCGTCGCGTTCGCCCAGGGCGGGGAGCGGTTCGGGCGTGTCGAGGTGCTGCACGCGGCGGGCCAGCGTCTCCAGGGGCCGCAGGGTGCGCCGGACCTCGCGCGCCACCAGCCACCCGCCCAGGCTGCTCAGCAGCAGCAGCGTCAGCGCGGCGATGGACACGTAGCGGCCCATCAGGTGCCGCAGCGGCAGCAGGTTGTGGCCCACCTGTACCGCTGCGTCCCCCTCGCGGCGCGACGTGACCAGGTAGCCGTCCACTGTGCGGGTCTGCGCGGCCCCGCGCCCCGCCAGAAAGGCCGGGTCCAGCGTGTCCGGCCCCGACGCGCCGCCCGCCCAGCGCGGCCTGCCCGCCACGTACACCCGTCCCGCGGCGGTGACGCCGTTCTCCTCCAGAATGTCGTCCGCCAGGTCCGGCAGGCGGCCGGGCGTGGCCTGCACCACCGCCAGCAGGGCGTCCGCCTGCGCCGCCCCCTGCCGGGTGATGCTGCGCAGTTCCACCTGCCACAGCACCGCGCCCGCCACGCCCGCAAAGGCCAGCAGCGTGCAGAGCAGGACGCCGAACGTGAGCAGGGTCAGCCGGGTCCGCAGGGTCAGGCGGCTCACTCCCCCTCGGGGAAGCTGTAGCCCAGCCCCCGCAGGGTCCGCACCACGTCGTCCCCCAGCTTGCGGCGCAGGTTCCGCACGTAGGTGTCCACCACGTTCGACTCGGCGTCGAAGCGCCCGTCCCAGACCCGGTCGATCAGTTCCTCACGGGTGTACACCCGCCCCGGGTGCGAGGCCAGCACCTCCAGCAGTGCGAACTCCTTGGCCGTGAGCGCCACCCGCTGCCCCGCCCGGAAGACGGCGCGGGCGGTCCAGTCGAGGTTCAGGTCGCGCCACACCCGGGTGCTCTGCACCTCCACCCGGCCCCGCCGCACCAGCGCCCGCAGCCGCGCCTGCACCTCGCCCAGATGAAAGGGCTTGACCAGGTAATCGTCCCCGCCGGAGTCCAGCCCGGCGATGCGGTCTTCCACCGCGTCCCGCGCCGTCAGGAACAGCACCGGGAACTGCCGCCCCTGCGCGCGCAGCTCCTGCACCAGCTCGAAGCCCGACAGCGGCCCCTCCGGCAACCCCACGTCCACCATCAGCGCGTCGAAGGGAAAACTCACCGCCAGTTCGCGCGCCTCCCCGGCGCTGCCCGCCTCGTCCACGGCGTACCCCGCCTCCCGCAGGCTCGCCACCAGCGGCCGCCGGATCTCGGGTTCGTCCTCCACCACCAGAAAACGCATACCCCGAGGGTACTCGCCTCACCTCAAGCCAGGATGGAAGATGGAAAGGGACAGCCGGAAGGGGGACTGATGCTAGAGGCCGGGGATGGGGGCCGCGACGTCGTGGATGGGTTGCCCGCCCGCCGCCGCCGTCTGTCCCACGCGGTCCACGGCGCCGCCGAGGTTCTGGAGGGCCGCCGGGTTGAGCTGCCCCGCCCTGAGCTGGCTGCCGAGGTCGGTGAACGAGGACTTAAGGCTGACCAGCGCCCCGTCCAGCCGTTGCAGGAGGGGGTCTTTGCTGCTGTGCGCGATCTTCTCCGCCACGTTCACCTCATGCGCGGCGAAGAGCAGGGCCAGGCCGCCCTTCACCAGCCTGCCGGTGCGCCCCGCCGCGCCGCTGGCGAACTGCCCCGCGCGGTACGGCGTGAGGACCCAGTGGTGAAAGGCGTAGTACGCCACGCCCAGGTGCGCGGCAAAGCGCGTCTTGTCGAGCAGCGCGTACGACGTGCTGAGCGGCCCGGCGGCCAGCAGGAGCGAGGCGAGCAGCAGCGTCTGACGGGAGAGGGTTCTGGGCATGCGGATACCCTGCGGCGGGTCCCTCAGGCCCACATGAAATGCCCCTTCTGCCGTTTCATCCGCCCGTGAGGTGACGCGGCTACGGTCCCCGCGATGACCTCGACGCTCGTCCGGCCCGTTCCGGTAGTCTCCACGCGCCCGGCAGCCCACGTCCGCCTGGCTCCCCGGGCCTGGCTGGCCCTGCACGGCAGGTACGGCCACGCGCCCGCCACCTTCGCCACCCTGACGGAAGGGGTGCGGGCCCTCACCCTTCCGGGCGTGCCGGGGGCGCTGCCCTATACGCCGGTGGGGCGGGTGTGGCTGGCGGCGGGGGACCCGCTCGCGCCGCCCGCCTGCTGGGGCGAGTTCGCCCGCGCCTTTCTGTCCGCCGCGCGGGCCGCGCACGTGACGCCCGCGCTGGCCGGTGGCTCGGCGGCCTTCGCGCAGGCGGCGGTGCGGGAGGGCTGGCGGGCCGTGCGCTTCGGCGCCACACCGTATCTGGACGCGCGCACCTGGTCCCCGCGCGGCCATGCGGGGCGCACCCTCCGCAACAACCTGAACCGGGCGCGGCGCGCGGGGGTGGAGGTGAGCGCCGTGCCCTGCCCCGACGCGCCCACCTGGGCGGAAATCGACGCCCTGAGCGCCGCCTGGCTGTCCGCCCGTTCCGGTGGACGCGCCCTGGGCTGGGTGCTGGCCCTGACGCCCCGGCAGCATGCCAGCCACAGACGCTTTTTCGTCGCGCGGCGCTCAGATGGCCCGTTGCTGGCCTTCCTGGCGTGCAGTCCGCTCCCCGCCCGGGAGGGCTGGTACCTGGAGGACGTGGTGCGCGCGCCGGACGCTCCTGGCGGCACGGCGGCCCTGCTCGTCCACGACGCGATCCTGGCCTTGCGTGAGGCCGGTGCCCGCACCGTCACGCTGGGATGCGCCCCGCTGGCGGACGTGGCCCTGCCGGACGAGACGTTTGCCCGCGCCCTCCATCTGGAGCGGGCCGCGCGGCAGCTGGGACCGCTCCTGGCCCACGCCTACAACTGCGGGGGCCTGCGGCGCTTCAAGGCGCAGTTCGCAGGTGCCCGCTGGGAAGGCGAGTACGTGCTGCTCGCGCCGGGACTGCTGTCCACCGCCGCCACGCTGCCCGCCCTGGCGCGGGCGCTGTGGGGGAGACGCCTTTGACGCTCCCACGGTTTCAACCGTGGGATTCTCAGCGAACGCTTGCGCTCTGCGCTACGTTGACCGCTGAAGGGCATGCCCTGCCCAGGATGTTCCGCGCTGCGTTCAGATCGGCGTTCTCCCGATGACCGCACGCGACACACCGAAACTCCGCTTGACTGACCCGGTTCTCCCGGCAGATATGGCCGCACTTGTGGCACGTCTGTGAGGTGTACTGGGGGTCTACGCGGATGACTGTCCTTCCGGCACTTGCAGCCTTGAGGGACAGGAGAGAGAAGAACTGGCCCCACCCAACATCGTGGATCGACCGGGCGAGGTTGCCATGGCCCATCCCCGATACGTTGAGGTCTTCGTGCGCCACCAAGTCGTTCTCTCGGATGAGCTTGGTGGCCGTCTTGTGGTGGAAGTCCAGCCGTTGCCGCGCCACCTTCCGGTGCAACTTGGCTACAGCCTGCTTCGCCTTCTTTCGCCGCTGAGAGCCGCGTTTCTTGCGGCTGAGCGAGCGTTGCTTGACCCGCAACTTCTTCATGGCGGTCTGGAAATGCCGGGGATTCTCCACGAACTCGCCATCGGAGGTAATGCAGAACCATGTTGTGCCCACGTCCAGGCCCACCGCCGAACCCGTCGCCGGAAGCGGTTGAGTTTCCACCTCGCAGACATAGGACACGTACCATTCCCCGCATTCCCGGCGAATAGTCGCGGTTTTGAGCTTGCCTTCCAGCGGGCGACTTAAGCGCAGCCGAATGTTTCCAATCTTGCTGAAGTAGGCCACGTCCCCGGAGAGGCTGAAGCCGGATTGGGGGTAGCAGATGGAGTCGTACCAGCCCGCCCCTTTGAACCTGGGGTAGCCGGGGGTCTGCCCCGCCTTCACGCGCCGGAAGAAGCCCTGAAACGCCTTGTCCAGCCGCTTGAGAACGTCCTGAAGTACCTGGGAGTAGACCCCCTTGTACTCCGGCAGCGCGGCCTTGATTTCGGTCAGGTACTTCATCTGGTCGTACCCGGTGACGGTCTTCCCGGCCTTGCGGTAGGCGTCCCGGCGTTCTTGCAATGCACCATTATATAGGTTGCGGCAGAGGCGCAACTGTTCGTTCAGCGCGGCCTCCTGCCTCAACTTGGGGCGCAGCCGGTAGCGAAACGTCTTGAGATGGGTGGTAGTCTGAATGTGCGGCACCTCCTCTAAAGGTGTCTGCCACGCTCCCGGCTGTATCAGCAGCGCGGGGGCATTGCTCATTCAGGCTACCGCGGCACAGCAGCGCTTTCGCTTCAACTTTCAGCGTCGGCACCGCCGCCTGTCGGCGGCCTGGGTTCTGCATCCCACGGCTGAAGCCGTGGGCTTTCCACCCAGACCCTTTTCTGTAAGCGGCGTGCCCGCCGGGGATGAATTGGCGGGCACACCTGTGCGGGAACCGGCGTCCCTCCCCGGGACTTCCGGGAGCGGAATCCGTATCAGGCGCTGAAAATCAGGTACTTCTCGAATTGCTTCACGTTCTTGGCGCCGATCCCCTTCACGCGCTTCACGAAGTCCTGTTCATTCTTGAAGGGGCCGCTGGCGCGGGCGGCGATCACGGCCTGGGCGAGCTTGGGCGTCATGCCGGGGATGCGCTCCAGTTGCGCGAGCGTGGCGGTGTTCACGTTCACCGCCCGCATGGTCGCCGCGCTCCCCATGTGGCCCTTCATGTTCATGGCGCTGCTCGTCCCCGTGCTCTTCGCGGCGGCCGATGTGGTGGGCGCCGTGCTCTTGGTGGGGCTGGACGTGCCCTGCGCGAAGGCGGGCGTGAGGACCAGGGCGGCGGTCAGGGCCAGGCAAAGGCGTTTTTGCATGATGGGTTCCTCCGAGCGCAGGATGGGACCCGCCCCTAACGCGCACATGAAATGCCCGGCGCGATGTAGCCCATTACCGGCGGCAAGCTGGTTTCGCAGGCGTCCGCCCGCCCGGCCTCAGCGGTCCGGCAGGCGGACGGCCGAGAGCCAGAACTGCTCGATCAGGCGCACCCGCTCGAAAAAGCCCGCCAGGTCGCGGGGCTTGAGCATGTAGGCATTGACGCCCAGCTCGTAGGCCCGCTTCACGTCGTGCCGGGCGTCCGAGGTGGACAGGACCATCACCGGCAGGGCGCACAGGCCAGCGTCCCCACGCACCTCGGCCAGCACCTCAAGGCCGCTCTTGCGGGGCAGGTTGAGGTCCAGCAGCACCAGGTCCGGTCGCGGCGCGTCCGCGAACTCGCCCTGACGGCGCAGGAACGCCAGGGCCTCCACGCCGTCACTGGCCAGATGCAGCCGCACCTGCGGCGAAACCTCCTCGAAGGCTTCCTGCATCAGGAACACGTCCGCGCCGCTGTCCTCGACCAGCAGAATCTCGAACAGCGCGGCCCCTGTCCGGCCGGTCAAGCCGGGCCTCCCCCCGGCAGGGCGGGCAGCGTGAACGAGAAGGTGGTGCCCCCGCCCTCGCGGGAGGTCAGCGTGATCTGGCCGCCATGCCGCTCGACGATCTTCTTGGCGATGGCCAGGCCGATGCCGTTGCCCTCGTACTGGTCGCGGGTATGCAGGCGCTGGAAGATCACGAAGATCCGCTCGAAGAACTCCGGGGCGATGCCCACCCCGTTGTCACGCACGTCAAAGCGCCAGCACTCGCCCTCGCGCACGGCCCCGACCTGCACCTCGGGCACGCGGTCCGGCGCGCGGAACTTGATGGCGTTGCCGATCAGGTTCTGGAAGAGCTGGCGCAGTTGGGTGCTGTCCCCCACCACGGTGGGCAGCTCGCCCAGCGTCACCTGCGTGCCGGTTTCCCGGATCTGGGACCGCAGGTCCTGAAGCACCTGTTCCACCACCTGCGCGGTCGGGGTGGGCTGGAAGGCTTCCTGGTGGGTCGCCACGCGCGAGAACGCCAGCAGGTCCTGAATCAGCCGGGCCATGCGCTCGGTGCCCTCGCTGATATAGCGCACGTACTGCTGCGCCCGGGGGTCCTGCTCGCTGGCGTAGCGGCTCACCAGCAGTTGCGAGAAGCTGGTGACGCTCCGCAGCGGTTCTTGCAGGTCGTGCGAGGCCACGTAGGCGAACTGTTCCAGCTCGGCGTTGCTGCGCTCCAGGGCCTGCGTGCGCGCCGCCAGCGCCTCGTTCTGGGCGGCCACCCGCGCCGTCTGCTCGGTCCGCTCGAAGGCCAGGTCGAGGCTGCGGCCCACCGCGCGGATGATGTCCTGCTCGCGCCCGGTCCAGCGCCGGGCCTGCACCGTCCCGAGCGTCAGCAGGCTGTGGGGCTTGCCGCGCGTGAAGAAGGGGTAGAACGCGCCGGCCCCGTAGCCCTCGGTGGCCTCCAGGCCCTCCACGGCCGCCTCCCAGCCGTTGACGAACACCGCCTGCCGCTCCTGCATGGGCCGGGCGAAGCTGGGGGTGTCCTGGGGGATGCCCGCGCGCACCAGGGTCACCACGTCTTCGCGCAGGTTGCCCGACCAGACCCGGCCCTTCCACATGGCCCCGTCCAGCTCGAAGTAGGTACCGTGCAGGCCGGGCAGCATGACGCGCAGCACGTTCAGGGCGTGCCGGGCCAGTTCTGCCGGGTCGGTGGTGTCCCCCGCCGTCTCGGTAAAGCGGGCGAAGGCGTCCAGGGCGGCGGTCCGCTGTTCCAGCTCGGCCGTGCGCGCCGCCACCTCGCGCCCCAGCTCCTCGCCGCGTTCGCGGGCCTGGCGGGCGGCCTCCAGGCGCAGGCCCGACAGTTCGAGGTGCGTGCGGACGCGCGTGCGCAACTCCCGCGCCGAGAAGGGCTTGGCGAGGTAATCGTCCGCCCCGGCCTCCAGCCCGCCCAGCCGCGCCTCCTCGCCCGCGCGGGCCGAGAGCAGGATCACCGGGATGTCGCGGGTGGCCGGGTCCTCCCGCAGCGCGCGCAGCAGGCCGAAGCCGTCGAGATGGGGCATCATCACGTCGCTGAGGACCAGGTCGGGCGCCTGCGCGCGGGCCGCCTCCAGGGCCTGCTGCCCGTCCGTCACGGCCCGCACGTCGTACTGGTCCCCCAGCAGCCGCGTCACGTACTCGCGCAGGTCGGCGTTGTCGTCGGCCAGCAGCACGCGCGGACGCGGGGCGCCGGAGGCGGGCGGCGTGGGGGCCGCGCCCGCTTCCACCTCGGGCGCCGGGGCCGGGACCAGCCACTGCGCGGCCTCCTCCAGAAACGGGACGGGCACGCGCTGGCTGCCCGCCCCGGCGCGGTGGACGACGCGCTCGGCGGGCAGGTGGGCGTGGCCCAGCGGCAGCGTGACCGTGAAGGTCGTGCCCTGCCCCAGCGTGCTCTCGGCCGTGATCTCGCCGCCGTGCAGGCTGACCAGTTCCCGGACCAGCGCCAGGCCGATGCCGGTACCCTCGAAGCTGCGGCCCCGCGCGCCCTCGATGCGGTGAAAACGCTCGAACATCCGGGGCAGCTCGTGGGCGGGAATGCCGGTGCCGGTGTCGCGCACGCTGAGGCGGACCTGGCCCGCCTCCTCCCGCAGCCGCACCTCGATCTCCCCCTCGAAGGTGAACTTGAAGGCGTTCGAGAGCAGGTTCAGCACCACCTTTTCCCACAGGCCGCCGTCCACGTAGACCGGCTCGGGGAGCGGCGGGCAGTCCACCGTCAGGCGCAGCCCGGCGCCTTCGGCCAGCGAGCGGAACCCGCTGGCGAGGTCCGCCGTGAGGGCCGCCAGATCGGTTGGCGTGTAGGTCGCCTCGGCCCGCCCGGCCTCGATCCGGGTGAAGTCCAGCATGGTGTTGACCAGCTTCAGCAGGCGCAGGGCGTTGCGGTGGGTCACCTCCAGTTCGCCCCGCTGCCGCTCGGAGAGGTCCTGCGGGTGCGCCAGCAGTTCTTCGAGCGGCCCCAGCATCAGGGTCAGCGGCGTGCGGAACTCGTGGCTGACGTTCGAGAAGAAGGTGGTCTTGGCGCGGTCG
Source organism: Deinococcus metallilatus (assembly GCF_004758605.1). Lineage (NCBI taxonomy): Bacteria > Thermotogati > Deinococcota > Deinococci > Deinococcales > Deinococcaceae > Deinococcus > Deinococcus metallilatus. The sequence goes on along the minus strand of NZ_CP038510.1, from coordinate 529,944 downwards.
AGTTCGGCCAGCGCCTCGGCCCGTTCGCGCGCTTCCTCGTAGGCGTTCGCGCTCGCCAGGCTCGCCGCGATCTGCCCCACGAAGAGGTCGAGAAACCCCCGGTAGCTGTCGTCGAGGGGCCGGTAGGGGTTGAGGCCCGCGATCAGCACCCCGGCCGCCCGCGCCTGACCCTGCTGCGCGATAGGCAGGACCAGCGCCTGCGACGGCGGCCGGTCCCACGGCCCGCTCGGCAGCTCCCCGAGCGGCGAGAGGTCGTCCAGCAGCACGGGTGCCGTCGTCCTGAGCAGCTCCGCCAGCGTGCCCCGGTCGCCGGGCAGCGCCGCGTCCAGCTTCACCCCGGGCCGCACGTCCCCGAACCCCGCCGCCGAGGCCAGGTGCGCGGACTGTTCCGCCTCCCCCAGCAGGTACGTGAGGGCGAAGGGCAGGTCGTGGGCGTCGGCGGCCAGGCAGGCCTCGACGCCGCCGAACACGCCCTCTGTGCTGCGCACGTCGCTGGTCCGCGCCGCCAGGTCACGCAGCACCCGCAGGCGGCGCTCCCCGATCACGCGCTCGCTCTCCTCGGCCACGACGCACAGCATCCCGATGACGCGGCCGTCGTCGTCCGCCAGGGGGCTGTAGGAGAAGGTGTGGTAAGTCTCCTCGGTGTAGCCGCTGCGCTCCAGAAAGAGCTGCATTCCCTCGTTCCAGGTGGCCTGGCCGGTGGTCAGCACGTGCTCGATCAGCGGCCAGATGTCCTTCCAGATCTCGGCCCAGACCTGATTGGAGGATTTGCCCAGTGCCCAGTCACCCTTGATCCCGAGGGTGGGCAGGTAGGCATCGTTGCAGAAGAAGGTGAAGTCGTCGCCCCACAGCATCCACATTGCGAAGCGTGAGGTGAGCATGGTCCGCACGGTCGTCTTGAGGCTCTGCGGCCAGGTTTCCGGCGGTCCCAGTGGCGTTCTGGACCAGTCGTGCGCCCGCATGCGCCTGGCCATCTCACCGCCACCAGCAAAAATATCGTGAGAGGTTGATTCAAGAGGGGAAGTCATTCTTAGCCCCAGCCTACTGCCAGACAGCCCGTGAGGGGACAGGAGCACGTGCCGAGCCGGGCCTCGAACTGGAGTGGAACGCTACTGCCCCCGCTGGCTTAAGGCGAGCTTAAGGCCACCTGCCCGGTCACAGGGGTCTATTTCGCGGCAGGCTACCCCAAAGGCACCTTCTTCAGCGTGCCTTCAGGTTCATCCCGGTAGAGTGGCCTATGGTCGCTGCCAGACCCACCGTGCTGGTCGTCGAGGACGATCCGGGCATCGGTGAATTGCTGGACCTCGGCTTTCACTACGAGGGCTACGCGGTGGTGCGGGCGGGGAGCGGCGCGCAGGCGCTGGAGCGTTTCGCCGCGTGCCGACCGGACGTGGTGATCCTCGACCTCGGCCTGCCCGGCCTGGACGGGAGTGCGGTGCTGCGGGCCATCCGGGCGCGGGACACCACGCCGGTCCTGATCCTCACGGCCCGCGACGGGGTGGAGGAGCGCATCGCCCACCTGCAAGCGGGGGCGGACGATTACGTCGTCAAACCCTTCGTGTTCGGTGAACTGGTCGCGCGGGTCCAGGCGGTGCTGCGCCGCGCCCAGCCGCACCTGCACCGGGAGTGGCGCTACGCCGACCTGCGCCTCGACACCGAGCTGCGCGAGGCCAGCCGCGCCGGGCGGGTGCTGGACCTCAGTCCGCGCGCCCTCGATCTGCTCGCCACCTTTCTGCGCTATCCCGAACGGGTGCTCTCCAAGGCGCTGCTGCTGGACAGCGTGTGGGGCGCGGACTTTCTGGGGGACGACAACATCGTGGAGGTCTACGTGCGGCAACTGCGGCGGGCGCTGGGCAGCCCCGACCTGATCCACACGGTGCGCGGGGCGGGCTATGCGCTGCGCCGCAAGGACGGAACGGGGTGAGCCTTCGCGGGCGGCTGCTGCTGACACTGCTGGCGCTGCTGACCGCCACCCTCGTGCCGCTGGGCGTCTACCTGGGGTTGCGGGTCGAGGACTTTGCCCGCCAGCAGGCGTCCCGCGCGCTGGCGGGGCAACTGGCCGTCGTGGCCCGCAGCGGTGAGGGCGATACCAGCGCGGCCGACCGCCTCACCCTGCTGCGCTACGAGCTGTTCAGTCTGGCCCTCTCCCGGGGCACCTGGGGCCTGATCGTCACGCCAGGCGGCGTCCTGTACTCGGACAGCGGCGAGCATCCGCGTCCCCCGGCGGACGTGATCGCGGGCGTGCAGGCGGTCGGGGCCGGGCAGTGGCGCGGAATTCAGCTCGCACGGGCCTCGGATAACGTTATCGGACTCGCGGTGCGGGACGACGAGGTGCGGGCGCTCACGCGGGGCGTGCTGCTCGCCTACGGCCTGGGGGCCCTGCTGGCCTGCGGGCTGGCCGGGCTGCTGGGGGCGGCGCTGCTGCGCCTGGGGCTCGCGCCGCTGCGGAGCATGGCCCGGCGGGCCGAACACCTCTCCGCCGCGTCCCTCTCGGAACGCCTGCCGGTGCCCGCCGCCCACGACGAGGTGCATTCCCTGGCCGCGAGCCTCAACCGCATGCTGGCCCGCCTGGAGGACGCCTTCGCGCGCCTGGAGGCCGCCGAGCAGCGCACCCGGCACTTCGCCGCCGACGCCAGCCACGAGCTGCGGACGCCCATCGCCGCGCTCGCGGGGGGGCTCGACGTGCTGGAGCGCGTGAAGGACGACCCGGCGGCGCGCGACCGCCTGCTGGAGAGCCTGCGGCGTGAGGCGCGGCGGGCCAGCCGCCTGGTGTACGACCTGTTCACCCTCAACCGGCTCGATGCGGGCGAGCCGCTCCAGCGGGAATGGCTGGACGTGGGGGCGCTCCTCGGCGGCGTCGCGCGGACGGCAGCCGACCTCGCGCCCCACCTGCACCTGCGCGCAGAGGGCCACGCGCCGCCCGTGTGGGCCGACCGCGCGCGGCTGGAGGACGCGCTGTGGAACCTCGTGCGCAACGCCGTCGCCGCCACGCCGGAGGGTGGAACGGTCACCCTGCTGGCCCGCGCCGACGCCAGCGGTGTCACCCTGGGCGTCGTGAATCCGGGCGCCCTGCCGCCGCACCTCCTGGGGCGGATGTTTGACCGTTTTGTGCGGGGCGGCCAGGGTGGGGACGGCAGCGGCCTGGGCCTCGCCATCGTGCGGGCCACCGCCCGCGCCCACGGCGGGGAGGCCTACGCCCGCAACACGCCTGCCGGGCTGGAGGTGGGCCTGACCCTGCCGGACGGCGTTCAGCCGACGTTCAGCGAGTCACCCTGACGCCTTCAGCCTCCGCACCTACCTTGCTCCTCGCGGGGGAGAGCACCTCGCCCGGAAGGAGCACCACATGAAACAGCGAATCATCACGACGTTGCTGCTCGGCCTGGGGGCCACCGCCTTTGCTGCCGGAGGGCAGACCCAGTCGCCCACGCCCGCGCCCCTGGTCGGCCAGGCCGCGCCGCTCACTGCCCCCGCGCCGGGGATGCCGCTGCCCCAGGCCGCCCCCAGACCCGGGCAACCGTTGCCCGGCCCGCGCGGCAGTCAGCCCGGGCTGTCCCCCCGGATGGCCGCGCCCGGGGCCAGCTGCGGCCCGCAGGCCAGGGCTGCCCGCGCCACCCCTCCCGGCCCCAGCGGGAGCCAGCCGGGGGCGCGACCGCTGCCGCCCGGTCCGGCTGCCCCTGCCGTGCGGCCCGGCCTGACGCCTCCGGCCCCCGGCAAGGCCCATTCCCACAAAAAGCCGCATGCCCTGGGCGAATGCCGCCCGCAGGCCGGGATGACCCGCCTGGCGTACATCAATGAGTTGGCAGCCCGCACCGCTGACCCCCGGGTGCGCGGGTACCTCAACGACGCACGCGCCTACCTTCAGAGCGCCGACCGCGCGCGGCAGGAGGCAGGCCGCGCCCTGCTGCGCGCCGCCGAGGCCCTGCTGGGCGCCCAGCACGCCCGGCCCCGCTGATCAGCGCGGCGTCACCCGCCCGCAGTACAGTCGGGGCAGCGTCGGGGGAGGCCCGGCGCTCCCCCGATGGAGCCTGCCGTGCGTACCGCCTTGCTGATCCTCGCGCTGCTGTCCCCCACCGCCCTGGCCGCGCCCCCGGCAAAGCCGCCGCCCCCGCCCCGGGCCGAACTGCTCGGCTTCGAGGAGGCGCAGACGTACCTGGGCCGCGCCCGGCTGGTGGCGGGGGCCCTGGTGCCGGGCCTGCCGGTCTTGCAGGACACGCCTGCGGGGCCGCGCCTGAGCGTGCCGCTGCTGTTTTCCGGTCGGCCGGTGGCGCGGGCCTTTGTCACGGCCGACGGTGCCCTGGTGCCGCGCGGCGAGGAACGGACCCTCCCGGACGCCCCCGGCGCGGTCCTCTCTCCCCAGGCCCAGCGCAGGCTGCTGGCCCAGGTCGCGGCCCTCACCGTGTCGAGCTTTGCGCGGGTCATGGGGCCGCAGGTGCATTGTTACCTGCTCAGCGATGCCCAGGTCGTGGCCGAGCTGCGCTTCGACCGCAAGAGTGGACAGTTGCTGGAGGACCGGGGACCGCCGGGAGAACGTAGGCCGCCCCCACGCCCCAAGCCGTGAGCAGGGCACCCGCTGCCGCCGGATGATCAAAGCGCCGGGGCGGGTGACTGCCGGGGACAGTGGCCCGGATGTCGAATTCTTCACGTTTCTTGAGCCGCCCCGCACCCGGGCCGGAAAGGGCGTCCCTACACTGAACACTGCTGATGGCCAGGCCCTCCGCCCGGGGCGGTTCTTCCGCACCCGCCGCGCCACTTCCCGTGCTGGCACCGGAGCGGCGGGGTACGGCGGCGCGGCTGCCCGCCGTGGACATCTTCCGCGGACTCGCGATCATCGCGGTGGTGGCGCATCACCTCACGGGCTTTGCGCTGAGGCAGGCGGCTGACGGGTCGGCGCTGGGGGAGGGGCTGGCCCTCCTCAACCGGACGCTGCACTTCGTGGTGCCCGCCTTCGTGTTCATGACGGCGGTGGTGCTGACCCGCTCGGCGCTGCGGCACTTCGAACCGCGGACGTATTACTGGGCGCGCGTCCGCACGGCGCTGCTGCCGTACCTGCTCTGGACGGTGCTGTACGTGTTGTTCCGCGTGGCCACCGGGCAGGACCGCGCGGCGGCGTTGGGCGACCCGGGGCGCTGGCAGGTGTGGTTGCAGTACGGCAAGGGGTACTTCCACCTGTACTTCCTGCTGATCGTCTTGCAGTTCTACCTCGTGCTGCCGCTGCTGCTGCCCCTGTGGCGGCGGGCGTGGCCCTTTCTGGCAGTGCTCCTGGGGGCGTTCGCGTTGCAGTTCGCCGTGTATTTCCTCAACCGCGCGGGCCTGGTGCATTTCCGCTTTCCCGGGACGATGGCCTGGTGGTACATCCCCGCGATCACCCTGGGAATGTACTTCGGCGCGAATGACGGCGCGTTCGAGGCGTTCTGGCGGCGGGGCTGGGCATGGGCCCTGGCGGCGGCCCTGCTGGCGCTGGTCTGGTACGTGCCGGTTTCGGTGGCGGCCCTGCGCGGCGCCCAAGTGAACACCCTGACCTACAGCGCGGCCAACTGGGCGTACACGACCGCAGCGGCGCTCGGGCTGTTCGGCGCGGCGCACGTCCTCGCGCACACCCGGACGTGGGGGCGCACGGCCCTGATCTCGCTCGGGACGGTGAGCTTGCAGGTGTACTTGCTGCACCCGGCGGTGATGTGGCCGCTGGAGCACTGGGGCCTGCCGGGGAAACCGCTGTGGTTCGTCGTGGTGCTCGCGGGCTATGCCGTCCTCGCTCTGGGCGTGCCCGTGCTGCTGGCCTGGGCGCTGGCAGGCACGCCGGTTTCACGCTGGCTGTTCGGCCGCTGAAGGTTGCGCCGCGTTCCATCCGGTCCACAGGGACCTGAGCTTCTGCTACCTTCTGCGGCAATGCAGCGCGTGGTGCTCTCGCTCTTCCTGTCGTCCGCCGCCCTCGCAGCCTCGCCCCCTCCTCCGGTGACGGACGCGGCGCTGCCGCCCGTCCTGCGCTTCACGCATCCCCTGGGAGACGCCTTCCTGTTGCGGCCTGCCTCATGTGCCCCCGCGTGTCCCCTGGTGGTGGTGTCGCACTCGCGCGGCATGAGTGCCGAACTGAGCCTGACGCGCCCGCACCTGCGGTCCCTGTTCGCCCGGCTGACGGAGGCCGGATACGCCGTCCTGATCAGCAACGACGCCGGACCGACCACCTGGGGTGCGCCGCAGGCCCTCACGTACCTCGCGGACATGCACGCCCGCGCGGTGAGGACCTTCCCCTTCAACGGGCACACCTACAATTTCGGGTACTCGATGGGCGGTCTGCCCGCCCTGCTCACCGCGTACAAGGGGGTCTATCCCGTATCGGGCGTGATCCTGCTCGACGCGCAGGTCAACCTCCTCGACGTGTGGCGGGGGAGCAATGCGACCTTCAGCGCCGAGGTCACCGCCTCGCACGGCCTGAACGGGCAGGCGGCGCTTCCCCCCGGTCGCGACCCCTACCACGACTTCGCGGGCCAGGACGCGGCGCAGCTTCCGCTCCTGGTGGCAGGCAGCGCGGAGGATCAGGTGGTGGCCTTCACCCGCAACGGGGAAGCCCTCTACGCGCGCAGCGCCTCGCCCGAAAGCCGTCTGCTGCGCCTGACCGGGCCGCACCTGGGCGCCTCGCACTTCGGGGACGCCCTGGTAAGCGGGATGCTGGCCTTTCTGAACCGTCTGGAACACGCCGGGCCGCTGGTTCACCAGCAAGCGGGAACGGGGCGGTAAAGGCGTTCCCGGCCGTCCCCTTTTCATACAGGCCTACACCGGAGAGGGCCGGGACCTGGGACGGCTCGCGGAGTGGGGGAGTGTCCTCCGTGCCGTCCGGATCATGGACCGCCTCAACCCTGTTCCGACGGTTTTTCAGCAGCCTGTGGGGGAATCAGCACCTGCAACGCTCCCGGCTCGACCCTGATCCGGACGCAGCCCAGGACGCCGGGGAGGGCAGACCGCACCTCGCCGTCGAGGTGGAAGACCTGCCCGAAGTAGGGGATCTCGACCCGGCTCACCTCATCCGCCTGGACGCTCGGGAGGGCCTCGAAGTCGTCGCGGGCCAGGGCGGCCAGGTAGGCCAGCAGCCCGTCGCGGTTCCCGGCGTCCACCTGAACCACGTTCAACCGGCCGTCGCTGGGGTCGGCCGTCGTCGCCAGCCGCAGCCCATTCCCGGTGGCCTTGATGTTCATCACCTCCAGCACCGCCGTCAGCACCTCGGGCTGGGGCCGGTCGTCGGTGGTCAGGGTCAGCGGGAGCGGCTCGAAGGATGTCAGCGTCTTCAGCAGGGCGGTCACGGCCCGCAGCGGGCTTTTCGGCTCCTCGGGGTCGTAGGCCGCCAGCACCTCGGCGAAGGCCCCGCAGCCGCAGGCCTCCAGAAACAGATCCTCGCCCCAGGGCGCGCTGACCCGGCCCACGTCCAGCGGCCTCACCCGGGCGCCCTGGAAGGCCCGGGCAACGTCCAGCGGCCTGCCCATGATCTCCAGGGTCGTGGCGATATTGTTGGAGGTACCCATCGGGATCAGGCCGAGTTGCACGCCCTGACGGCCGATCAACCGCAGCGCCACCCCCCGGACCGTCCCGTCGCCGCCCGCCACGAACACCGTTCCGTGGGTATCTGCCAGCACGCGGTCCAGGTCATCCTCGGAAGCCGTCTCCCGGTACTCGGCCTCGAAGCCCGCCTCACGCAGGGCGGCGACCAGCTCTTCCGGCGAGGCCCCCTGTCGGCCCCCCGCCGCAGCGTTGTAGATCAGGACGGCGTCCTGCAAGCTTGAACCTGTGGCCGGGCCAGTCGGAGAGGTCATACCTGAACTGTAGCCGACCGGCCGGAAAAGGTCCCCCTGGCTGCCCCAGGCTCGCGGCCCCTTCTTCAGGGCACCGGCTTCAGGGCGCCGGGGAAATGACGGGCGGCCAGGCCTCGGTGGCGAGAACGGCGCGCAGGGTGGGTGGGGGAGGGGTTCCCTCGGGGCGCATCAGGGCCGCGAAGTCCCGCCGAGTGAACACCCGCAGCCCCGCCTCGACCACCTCGGGGTCGAACTGGCTGCCTGCGCCGCGCCGCAATTCCTCCAGGGCTTCCTGGTGCGCCCAGGCCTTTTTGTAGGGCCGCTCGCTGGTCAGGGCGTCGAACACGTCCGCGACCGCCACGATGCGCCCGGTGATGGGGATGGACCGGCCGCGCTTGCCCAGGGGATACCCGGTGCCGTCCCACCGCTCATGGTGCGAGAGCGCGATTTCCTCGGCCATCCGCAGCAGCCTTGACTGCCCCCCCGACAGGATATGCGCGCCGATGAAGGGGTGTGCCTTCATGCGCTCAAACTCCTCGGGGGTGAATCTGCCGGGCTTGAGCAGGATGGCGTCGGGAATGCCGATCTTGCCCACATCGTGGAGCCGCGCCGCAATACGCAGCAGGGACACGTCCTCCTCGGGCAGGCCAAGTTCCCGCGCGATCAGCGCGCTGACGTGGCCCACCCGCCAGGTATGCTCGCCCGTCAGGTCATCCCGGTACTCGGCCGCCACCGCGAGGCGCGTGACGATTTCCACCTGCGCCTGCTCCAGCTCGCGCGTGCGTTCGCTGACCAGGGCCTCGGCCTGCCCCCGCGCCGTCTCCGCGGCCTCACGCTGCACCCGCTCGACTTCCGCCTCGTGCCGGGCACGTTCCACATCGAAACGCGCGCTCAGTTCGCGCGTTTTCTTGTCGCTTTCCTCGTTGAACAGCGCCCGTTCGGCGTCGTGGTACAGCTCGTGGTGGTGCAGGGCGCGCTCGAAGTCGCCCGCCTGCCGGTACACCTGTGACAGCGCGCGGTGCGTGTCGCTCACGGTCTTTTTGTGCTCGGCCTCCCCGGCGAGCGTGAGTGCCCGCTGGAGCGTCGTGAGCGCGGCAGGCAGCTCGCCCAGGTCGGCCTGCACCTGACCGAGATGGAGCAGCGCGTCGAGTTCGACCTCGAGGTCCTCGATCTCCTGGGCGATACGGACCGCTTCGGCGTGCGCCTCCGCTGCCGCCCGCCCGTCGCCGCGCCTCGCCAGCAGGCCGCCCAGCCCGTTGAGGGCATTGGCTTCTCCCTGCCTGGACTGCACTTCTTTGAAGAGGGTCAGAGCTTCCCGAAAGGCGATTTCCGCCTCACGCTCCTGCTGGGTCTGTGCCCGGGCAGTCCCGATATTACAGGTGACAATGGCTTCCCTAAGTCGGTCCTGTTGTGTCCTGACAATCTGCAAAGCCTCTTCCAGATAAGGAAGAGCACTTTGCGGCTTGCTCATATTCAAATACAGGTGCCCGAGGTTGATGAGTACGTTGCCCTTTGTGCGCTCATCATGCCCCCCGTTTTGCAAAAGTGCATATGCTTTTGTAAGGTGATCGAGGGCTTCTGGGTATTGACCCAAGCTAATGTAGAGAACGCCAATGTTGGCAGAAAGGCTGGCCTCGCCCACCCTGTTGCCTGTTTCGTGATGGAGCCTGAGAGCCTCGTGCAAACAATCAAGTGACCGCATGTAAGCGCCGTTACGATGATATACGCCGCCCAACAAATTCAACACCGTTGCTTCAGTAGCCTGGTCTTTACAGTCACGGGACAGCGCAAGAGCAGCCTCAAGGTGCTCCTCAGCGGTAGGCATTTCCCCAATCTGGAGGTAAAGACGCCCCAGCGATTCGAGAGCGTTGCATTGGCCGCCCGGGTCCCCCAGTTCCCTGAAGGTTTCTAAGGCGGCCTGCAAGCAGGGCAGGGCATGATCGCTGTCTCCCTGGCCCACGTAGGCGTGCCCTTCGATGAGCTTTGCACGGGCCAGACCCGGGGCATACCCGTGCTCCCGCGAAAGCCGGGCTGCCGTCCCCGCGAGTTCGAGCACCTGCCGGTCGTCGGTTTTGAGGAGCGAGGAGGCCGCCTCGTTCAAGGAGTCCACTCGCGCCCGCAGTTGTTCGGCGCTGTCTCCGCCTGTCATCGCGTCACGAGCTTCCAGCATGCCCTGATCGTGCCGCCTGCGCTCTTCCCGCGTTCTTACAACCGCTGCGTTTTTCTATAAAAAAGAAGGACGGATGGGGCTGGCCTATCCGTCCGACGCTGTCCGCTTCACGCGGCTGAAGGGTTACGGGATGACCGTCGCCTTGGCCGCCTTCAGGAACTTGCTGATGTCCAGCCGTCCCTTGCCCAGCATCCCGGCATAGTTCGTGTTCAGGTTGGACGAGTAAATGGCGTTGTTCGCATTGTCCCTGAGCTTCCTTGCCAGGTCGGGTGGTAGGGTGGCCAGTTGTCCGGCCGCCAGCGCCAGGCTGCCCGTGACCATAGGGGCGGACATCGAGGTCCCGCTCCAGGCCCCGAGCATGCCGTCGGGAGCCGCCGCATAGATGGACACGCCGGGAGCCACCGTCTCCAACTGCGTGGCGTAGTTTGAGAAAGAGGCTTTGCGGTCAGTGCTGTCCACACTGCCGACGCTCACGCTGTGGTCGCCCACAGCACCCTTGCCGTCCGCGTCCATAGCCGGGTAGGTCAGCCTGTTCAGGTTGTTGTTGCCCGCCGAGGACACAACCATAACGTTGCGGCCAGCGGCGTAGGCAATCGCTTGCTGCACGGCGTCCACCCTCTCGTCGCTACCCAGGCTGAGGTTGATGACCTTGGCGCCCCTGTCGGCGGCGTAGCGAATGGCGAGCGCCACGTTGGCCGCGTCGCCCGAACCGTCCGGGCCGAGAACGCGAATGGGCAGGATGGTGGCGGCAGGGGCGACCTGCAAGACGATGCTGGCGACTGCCGTGCCGTGCCCGTAGCCGCCGACGCCGAGCGTGCCTTCCTCCTGCGGGATGTTGTCGCCGTCCACGTAATCCTTGGCGTTGGCGAGATCGAGTGCGCCCACAAAGGCGGGGTGCGTGAGATCGACACCGGTATCGATCACGGCGACCTTGACCCCCTTGCCGAGATTGGGCGCCAGGAGCTGAGCGTACTGAAGGTTAATCTGAGTGAAGGCGGCGGTATTGCCGGGGACGGGGGTGTATTGACCGCCTGACCACACGCTCATGGAGCCGCCGGACCAGACACTCATCGAGCCGCCTGACCACACGCTCATGGAGCCGCCCGACCACACACTCATCGAACCGCCTGCGCCGAACACGTTCAGATTCGGCTCCGCGTCGGCTTCGAGGGCGAGAGCCCCCACATGGCTGTGGTTGAGCTGCTTGGCAGAAGCGGCGTCCATCCCGATCAGGGCGTACCCGGCCTCCGGATCGAAGGCCATCACGCGGCCGTGATAGGTGGCCTCCAGACTGGCGGCGGTTGCACCCGCCTGGGGATGAACGCTGAGGACGTAGGCAGGTCGGTAGACCTGTGCCTGGGGGGGCGCGCTCGCCTGCTGCCCGCAGCCGACCATCAGGGCTACGGTGCAGAGACCAACGGCTGCCTGGAAAATTGCTCCTTGTTTCACTGAACTCCTTTCAAGGCAGACGCTCCACGCTTCACGTGAGCAGGTGCCCGAGCACATTCTATACATGACGTTATAACAACTTTCTAACATGCGAGGTAGAAGCTGTCCACCCCTGGCAGAGCACGCCAGCAAACTCTCGCTACGCAGGGGTATTTGTCCGCCGCAGGCAACATGTTTGGGTTTCTCGGGCTTCTGAGAAGAATCCCATTCGCATGAAGGCGACTGGGTCCGTCAGCTCACCGGCAACAGCTTGGAGGGGGGGCGCTGGACAGGTGAATTGATTCTGGGAGAAGGCTGTGCGGTACAAAGCCGCCTACTGAAGCCCTTCTGTTATGTAAGCGCCGTATTCTACGTCTGCTTTCGCAAATGAACAGAAATTGTGTTCTGCTGGACGCCGTCCCAGACGGCATTAAAAATACCTTCCTCACAGGAGGGCCAGGAAGGGGCCTCGGAAATGTTCTGAGGGGTCCAGGTTGGGTCGGCGGTCTACGCTGAGTATGGTTTCAGGCGGGAGAACCTTCAGCAGTTGTGGTCCGGTGAGGTGGACGTGTTCCGGGTCGGCCGGGGCAGCACAGTCCCACAGGGGTTGTCGGGCTGGGCGCCGGGGAGAGCCCTGACGGCCGTTCCCGCTGGAGGGTCAGTCCAGGGGGCGAGTTGGGGAGCCAACTATTCACACTAATCGCTCTTAGTTTCAAAAGTGAGAGAAACCGGCTACACTGCCCGGCATGGTGACCCCCGATGTCCGCCTCCCGCCGTCCTCGCGGTTGCAGGTTCGTCCGCTGCCCCCGGAGGCCGCGTGACTCTCGTCCGTTCGGAGGACCGGCTGGCGCTGGCAAATCTCACCGACCAGGCGCTGCGGGTCCGGGCGGTGGAGGCGGCCAGCACCTACGACACCGAGACGCTGGTGCAGGTCACCTGGGCGTACATGACCACCGCCAGCCGCCAGGGTGCCCGGACGAGTCGGAAAACGCTGGACGCCTACGCGCTGGCCGTGCGGGATTTCGTGCCGTGGGCGCACGAACACGGCGTTCAGCTCCTGCGCCCGGGGCGGCGCGACGGCGGACGGTACGTGGCGCAGCTCCAGACCCGGCCTTCACAGGGGCGCGGACGGCAAGGCCAGCTCTCGGCCGCGACGGTCGCGCAGTATGTGGCGGGGGCGCGGGCGCTTTACCGGGCGCTGCGCTGGGCGGGCGCGACGGAAGCGCAGCCCTTCGAGGACGCGCACGTGCCGCCCGATCCCACGCCGGGCATCGTCAAGAACCCGCCCTATCTGCGCGAGATCGACGCGGTGCTCGAACATTGTGAACCCCGGCTCGCGGCGCTGCTGCTGCTCTGCGCCCACGCGGGCCTGCGGGTCAGCGAGGCGCTGGCCGTGAAGGGGACGGACCTCCAGGGCGCGCGCCTCACGGTGTCCGGCAAGGGGGGAAAGGTCCGGCGCGTCCCCCTGGGCAAGCGGGTCCGGGCGGCGCTGGCCGGGCTCTCCCCCGCCCGCGCGGACGGCTCCCTCTTCGACTGGACGTACGCGCAGGCGACGTACCGGATGCACAAGGCGTTCCGGATGGCGGGGCACGGCGGCGCCTGGCGCGGCTTTCACGCGGCCAGAAAACACTCGGGCACGCGGCTCTACAGCGCGACCCGGGATTTCACGCGCGTCGGGCTGTTTCTGGGACATGCCTCGGTGGACACCACCCGCCGGTATGTCGCCGTGGCGGACGACGACGTGCAGAACGAGGTCGAGGACTTCTGATCCCGGGGCCGCCCGCCGGGGCGGAGGCATCGTCTGCCCCTTCAGAGGAATGCCCTGCCCGTCCGTCCCGGGCGCCAGTCACCCATCGTGGCGAGGTCCGGGCTGATGACACGGAGCCTGCGGGCGTGAGGGAGGCCGGTGCTGCCCCCAGCATCCCGCACTCTGGATGGGCATGAACAAGGTGCTTGAACCCTGCCTGCTGCCCAGCAGATCGTTTCGTGCTGGCCGCTCCAGCGAGAAAACAGAAAACGATTCTCTTCTCCAGGCATACTTGACCAAAATAATTTTTAGAGAGTACGCTCTGCCCATCACCTGTTGTTCCGCTCAGGAGTGCCCGTGACGCGAACTGTCCTTCCTCCCGCCAACCCGGGCGGCGCTCTTGGCCGTCTCCGTCAGCAGGCTGCGCCGCTCTCGCCCACGCTGCAAAGGGTCGCCGAGCATGTGATTCGCCACGCCGAAACTGTCGTCCATCAGACCATCACGGAGCTGGCGACGAGCGCGGGCGTCAGCGAGGCCACCATCACCCGGCTGTGCCGCAAACTGGGCTTTGCCGGATTCCACGCCTTCAAGATCGCGCTGGCCTCCGACGTGGCGAGCCGGGAGGCTCTCCCCGCCGATGACGGTAACCTGGACCCCACCGCCCGCCTGGTGCGCCACACCTGCCGCACGCTGGAGGACACCGCCCAACTGGCCCACCCGGCCGTGCTGGAGAGCGTGGCGCAGGCCATCGCCCGCGCGCCCCGGGTGAACCTGACCGGCCAGGGCAACAGCGGCCTGGTCGCGCAGTACTTCGCCCACCGCCTGATGCGGATCGGGATCACGGCCATCGCCTACACCGATCCGCACATCGCGGCCGTCAGCGTCAGCACGCTTCCCCGGGGCGGCGTCGTGATCGGCGTCTCCAGCAGCGGCAGTACCATCGACACCGTGCAGCACCTGCGCCTGGCCCAGACGCACGGGCATTACACCGTCGCCCTCACGCACCGCGCGAGCAGCCCCATCACCCGCTACGCCAGCGCCGTCCTCTTCAGCGCCGCGCAGGAAGACCCCCTGACCGACGCCGTGCTGTCCACCCTCAGCAGCCAGACCCTGATGCTCGAACTGCTATACGCGGCGGTCCTGGCCCGCCGCCCCGAGGCGCACGCCATGCTGCGCGTCACCGCCGAGTCCGTCGTGGAAAAGAAGTACTGACCCGCCCCTGCAAACGAGAGAGTGATGAACAAGCTGCGGCTGGTCGCCTTCACCACCGGCCCCCTCGCTGGCACCGCCGCAGCGGACGGCTGGGCTTGGCGTTTGTTTCCGCGTCGCTGCTGACGTAAACCCTTCAATACGTCGTCGATTCACTCAGGCCGTGCGGGAAAGCTGGTCGACCTGGCGCAGCAGCGTCGGCAGGCGGTACGCCCCGTGCATCTCGCCGATGTGTTGGGCCGCCGTTTCAGGCCTGATGCCCACCGCCGTCACGTACAGGGGTCGTCCGCTCTGACCCCGCCGCACGGCGACCGCCGGTGCTCCCCGAAAGGCCGTCTTCGCCACGCCAATCACGGCGACCTGCCCTCCCAGCGCCCCGTACAGGTGGGCACCCAGACCGGGCTGTCCCCCGGCATCCAGCCAGACATAGCCGTCCACAATCACCACGTCCACGAGGTGGACGACCTGACGCAAGGGCGCGAGCAGGCCCGGCAATTCCCGGCGGTAGAACTGGCCGGGCACATAGGGGGCCACGGGGGCGACGCGCTCAATGAGGGCTCGCGTGGGTTGGGCGCTGGTCCACTGCTCGAACAGCAGACAGGCGGAGACGGCTTCCTGCGCCCGGTAATCGACATCCACACACGCTTTCAAGGAGAGGTGCTCCGCCGTCATGTCCTGATTCTCGTTGCTGGCGGCGGCAACGCTAAAGACCCGTGGGTGCTCCTGAACCCAAATGCACACAGCCGCAGCATGTGCGTCTCTAAAATGCACCCCAGCTATGTCTGCACGTCCCGACTCGAGCGCAGCACCCTTCGACGTGCTGGCCCTCCTCCCCCCGGCTGACGGGACGGGGGCGCTGCCCGCGGTGCTGGCCGACCTGCCCACCGATCTGCCCGCCTCGGTGCTCATCGGGCCGTCCCTGGGTCGGGAGGTCCCCCTGGTGGAGTTCCTGCGCCGCCACACCCCGCTCCCTGTGGACTGGGCCGCGAACGGCGCGGTGCTTCAGCCGGGCCACGTCTACGTCAGCCCGCCGCGGATGCTCTTGGAAGTGCGGCCCAGTGGACGCTGCGCCGTCACGCCGCCGGAGGGTGAACTGCGTTCGGAACGCCCGCTCGACCGGCTGCTCGCGTCGCTGGCCGTGAGCTTCGGCCCGCGCGTGCTGGTGGTGATCCTGGCGGGGCCGGGGCAAGGCGGCGTGATGGGCGCGCGCGCCCTACGTGGCGTGGGCGGGACGGTGCTGGTGGGGGACCCGGCCACGGCTGACCCCGCCGAACTGTTGCGCGCGGTGGCCGAGGCTGGGGTGGTGGACCGGGTGTTGCCGCTGGGCGACCTGGGCCGCGCCATCGCCGACCTGCTGGCGGGCCGGGGCCTTCTGCCACCCGGCGAGGCCGCGAAGGTTTCGAGCGAAAGCGAAGGGCAAGCATTCCTGCTGGCGCTCAGCGACGCCCTGCGCCCCCTGGTCGACCCGGTCGCCGTGCAGGGCGAGGCGTGCCGTCTGCTGGCCGAGCAACTGGACGTGGACCGCGCGTACTACGTCGAGGTGGACGAGGCGGCGGGCGTCGCGCGGGTGGCGCGGGACTGGGTGCGGGGCGGCGCGCCCTCGCTGGCGGGTGAACACCGCATTTCGGACTTCGGCTGGTCGGTGGCGATCCTGCGCCGTGGGGAGGGCCACGTCATTGCCGACACGCAGACCTCGGACCTCGTGCCCCCACAGGACCGCCCCGCCTCCGCCGGGCTGGGGATCATCGCCTGCATGGGCACGCCCCTGATCAAGAAGGGGCGGCTGGTGGGGGCGCTGTGCGTCACGGCCTCGCGCCCGCGCGTGTGGCAGGAGAGCGAGGTGAAGCTCCTGCGCGAGGTGGGCGAGCGCATCTGGGCGGCGGTGGAGCGGGCGCGTGCCGAGGACGCGCTCCGCGAATCGGAAGCAAAATATCGCACGTTGTTCGACTCAATTGACGAAGGCTTCCACATCGCCGAACTGATCCATAACGAGGTGGGCAAAGCGGTTGATTACCACATTCTGGAAGTCAATCCCGCCTTCGAGCGGGTGACGGGTTTCGAAAACGCGGCGGGCAAGTTGGGCAGCGAGATTTCGCCGAACGCCGAATCGTATTGGCTCGAAACGTTTGACCGGGTGGCGCGGACGGGCGAGCCGCAGCGTATCGAAGCCTACAATGACGACACGCAGCGTTGGTATCTGGCTTACATCTCGCGTGTCGGCGAGGCAGGCAGCCGTCAAGTCGCCAGCGTCTTTGACGACATCACGGAACGCAAACGCCGCGAACTGAACACCGCCCTGCTCGACGAAATCGGCAAGAAGTTATCCATCCTGTCCACGCCGGACGAGATTATACAGACGGTCGGCGCGCGCCTCGGCGAATTCCTGCAAGTTTCGGGCTGCATTCTTGCGGACGTTGACGAAGCCAAAGGCGAAACCGCCATTCATTACGGCTGGAACACCGCAGACGTTCCCAGCCTCAGGCAAACCTTTCGGCTGGCGGATTATTTTACCGAAGAATTCACCCGCGCCAGTCGCGCTGGCGAAACGGTCATCGTCCGCAACACCGCCCGCGACGAACGCACGAACGCGGAGGCTTGCGCCCGGCTGCAACTCGGTGGCTTCGTCACTGTTCCATTTCACCGGCACGGACGCTGGACGGCAAACATTACCGTAACGAGCAGAGAGGCGCGCGATTGGCGAGCGGACGAAATCCAGCTTTTGCAGGAGATTGCGAGCCGCGTTTTCCCGCGCATCGAACGCGCCCGCGCCGAGGAAGCGCTGCGCGTGCTGAATGCCACCCTCGAAGAGCGGGTGGAGGAACGCACCCGCCGCCTCGCCGACCTCAACGCCGAACTGGGCACCCTGATCACCCGCACCGCCCGGAACCTCGAAGTCCCGGTGGGCTACCTCAGCCGGTTTCTGGACCCTGGGCGCCCGGTGGACCTCCTCGTGGAGCTGCCGCCCCACGCGCCCTCCGCCCTTCAGGACGAGCTGGCGCGGCTCAGGGGCGTCTCGCAGGACCTGCGGCAGCTCGCCCGGCTGGAGGACCAGCACCTGAACCGCGACCTGCTGCCGCTGGGCGAGCTGTTTGCGGAGGTGCGGGCCGCTGCGGCGGGGAGCCGGGCCGAGTGGTTGATTCAGCCTCTCCCCATCGTGCGGGGGGACCGGGCGCTGCTGCGGCAGGCCCTGGAGGTGCTGCTGACCTTCACGCTGAGTGAGACGCGGGGCGCGCGGTACGTGGATGTCAGCAGCCAGGAGGTCGAGGGCGAGGTGTGGGTGACGGTGCAGGATGACGGGATCGGGCTGACCGGGGAGGAGGCGGCCACCCTCTTTGACCTGGTGGTGCGGACCGAACAGGCGGTGCCGCTGCTCCCGGGCAGCGGGCTGGTGCAGGTGCGGCGCATCCTGGCGCGGCATGGCGGCTGGGCCTGGGCCGAGGCCCGGATCAATGGGGGCCGGGTCGTCCTCGCCTTTCCCCGTGACGAGTCTGTGCGCGAACTGGAGGCCCTCTTCCGGCAGGATGAACGCTGAGGCTGCCCAGCGGGGCCGGGTTACGTTTCCGCCGCACTCCTGGGGAGGGCCAGCCAGAAGGTGGCCCCCTGGCCGGGCCGTCCCTCGGCCCACACCCGGCCACCGTGCCGCAGGGCGAGCCGCCGGACCAGCGCCAGCCCCAGGCCAGGCCCCCCGAAGTCCTCCTCCCGGTGCAGGTGGCCGAAGGGGGTGAAGAGCCGTTCCCGGTAGCGCATGTTGAAGCCGATCCCGTTGTCCTCGACGAAGAGCGCCAGCTCGCGTTCCAGTTCCCTGACCCCCACGTGAATCCGGGCGGACGCCGCCCCCCGGGTCGCCTTCAGCGCGTTGGTCAGGAGCTGGGTGAAGACTGTCTGCAAGGCGCCCACATCCCCGCGCACCACGGGCAGGGGGTCGTGGGTCAGGTGCACGTCCCGGCCTGCCCATTCCGGGGACAGCTTCCTGACCACCGCCGCCAGCACCCGGTTCAGATCCACGGACACGAACTTCAGCCGTTGTCGGCTCGCGCTGGAGAAGAAGGACAGGGCGCGCATGTGGGCCTCGAGCCGGTCTACGGCATCCAGAATCCGGCCCGTGGCCAGGGCCTGCTCCCCGGCGGGCACCTCCGGTTGGCGGTGCGGCGGCTCCGCGCAGGCCCGGATGCGCCTCAGCGGGCCGTCCATCTCCTGCATCACGGCGGTCACGAAGGACTCCAGCTCCTGAGTGACTTCCTGCACCTGGGCGGCGTGCCGCTCCACCTGGCTTTCCAGGGCGTGCTGGACGCGGAGCAGTTCCTCCCGCGCGGCCCGCCCCGCGCTGATATCCATGAACGTCAGGCGGCACACGTCCCCTTCCGCCTCCGCCTCGATCTGGGCGTGAAAGGGGGAGCCTCCCTGCCGCAGGAGGGGAAGTTCGACCCGCACGGGTCCCGGCTGGCCGAACACCTGCCGCAGGAACAGCGTGAGGGTGCTGGCATGGGCTGAGGGCGTCAAGGAGGAAAAGCGGCGGCCCTGAAGGCGGGCGCGTGGCAGGCCCAGGTCCGACCCCGCCCGCAGATTGGCGTCCCGGATGGTCCCCGCCTGATCCAGCAGGAGGTAGGCGACCGGCGCGCGCTCGAAGAGAACCCGATCTCGCCCCTCGGCGGGCGGAAGCTGGGCGTGGGGGATGGCGGGCAGGTCGTCGGAGATGGTTTCACCCCCAGGGCTGGAATCGCGGAGTCACCGCCAGGCGGCAACGGTGCGGGAAAGGCGAGGTGGATGGACTGGCCGGGTGTCGCCAGTCTAACAGAAGGATTCATCTTGCGGTCAGCTTGTGCTGGTTCGTGACAGGGCCACCGCAAGCGCCGCCACGCCCGACCCACGCCGCAGCGGCCGCACAGGCCCTGATCAGCGGCGAGGCGCCCGGTCACCTGCCGCTGGCTGCGGCTGGGGTCGTGTAGCCGAACGAGACAGATCAGAAGCCCACCGCCCTGGGCTGAGGGCTCGGGGTGCCTGCTGTCCCCGTCAGCGCGTCTTGGTGACCTTGCTGAGCAGCGGTGGCGCGTCGGGGTCGAGGCCACGGTGCAGGGCCAGGTGGGCGGCGAACAGGTAAAAGGCCAGCGCACTGGGCACCGGGTCGGTCAGGGCGTGCCCGGTCTGGGGCGTGGTGAGGGTGCTGTCCACTGCCGGGCCGATAGTCCGCAGGTCCGCGCCGCCGCTCGACAGGTCGGCATAAGCGCGGGCGGTCGCGGCGGCGGCGGCGTCAGCGGACGTGAAGCCCAGCAGCGGCACCCCCTCGGCCAGCAGCCGCTTTGGGCCGTGGCTGAATTCGGCGGCGGAATAGGCCTCGGCGTGGATGCCGCAGGTTTCCTTCAGCTTCAGCGCCGCTTCCTGCGCCACGCCGAAGTGCAGGCCCCGTGCCAGCACCAGCAGATTGTCCGCGAAGCGGTAACGTTCCGCCAGGTCGCGGGCCTGGTCTTCCAGGGACAGCGTGCGCTCCAGTGCTTCGGGTAGTTTCTCCAACGCCTGCTTGAGCGTGGCGTCCCCCGTCAATTCCGCGACCACCGGCAGCAGGGCCGTCAGGCTGGCGAGGTAGCTCTTTGTGGCGGCCACCGCCCGCTCCTCGCCGCAGCGCAGCGGCAGCACGAACTCGGCCTCGCGGGCCAGGTCGCTGTCCTCGACATTCACCAGAGCGACGGTGGTCGCGCCGCCCTCCCGCGCCATGCGGACATTCTCCACGACATCGGGACTCGCGCCGGACTGCGAGACGGCGATCACCAGCGCGCCGCGCAGGTCCAGTTGCGCCCCGTAGAGGGTATGCACGCTCGGCCCCAGGCTGGCGACCGGCAGGGCGAGCTGGGTTTCCAGCGCGTACTTCAGGACGGTGCAGGCGTGGTCACTGCTGCCGCGCGCGACCGTCACGGCGTAGGGCGGGCGGCGTTCGCGGATGGCAGCGGCGAGGGCGTGCACGGCCCCCGCGTTCTCGCGCGACTGGCGGCGGACGACCCGGGGGGCCTCGCGCGCCTCCTGCAACATCAGGGGGTCGGACAGCGTCATGGGGTGTTCTCCAGCAGGGGAAGTCCGGCCACGTACACCTGAACGACGTTCAGGTCGCGGTCGAGGACCGTGAGATCGGCCCGCAGGCCGGGTTCCAGGCACCCCCGGTCGGTCAGGCCCACAGAAGCGGCGGGCGCCGCACTCAGCATCCGGCTGACCTCGGGAAGGGGAATGCCCGCCCGCACGGCATTTTTCAGCGCCACGTCCAGCGTGAGGACGCTGCCCGCCAGCGAGCCACTCTCCAGGGTGGCGCGTCCATCCCGCACCGTTACAGGCTGCCCACCCAGCTCGCTCTCGCCGTCGCCCAGTCCGGCCGCGCGCATGGCATCGGTCACGAGCACCACCCGGCCCCGCGCGGCGGCGTGGGCGAGCCGGAAACTGGTGGGATGGACGTGGATGCCGTCCAGAATCACCTCCAGAAAGGCGTGTGGGTCGGCCAGCAGGGCGCCGGGGGGACCGGGCTGGCGGCCCTCGATGCCGCCCATCGCGTTGAAGAGGTGCGTGGCGCAGGTTCGTCCACCCGCCGAATGAACCGCGTCCAGCAGGGCGGACACCATCTCCGCGTCGGCCCGCGTATGACCGATGCCCACGCGGACGCCTGCCTGGGCGAAGGTGAGGGCCGCCTCCCACGCGCCTGGCAATTCCGGCGCGAGGGTGACCGCGCGGACCACGCCGCTGTCCAGCACTTCCGCCACGCGGTCAGGGGTAGGCAGCGTGGTGTGTGCTGGCTGCGCGCCCAGCCGCTGAGGGCTGATGAAGGGGCCTTCCAGGTGGGCACCGATCACGTCTGCACCGCCTACCACGCCTCCAGCCTCCATCACCTCCCGCACGGCCTGGAGGGCAGCCAGCACCTTTTCCCAGGGGTTGGTGATGGTGGTGGGGAGCAGGGTGGTGGTGCCGTGCCGCGCGTGCAGGCGGGCGAGGGTGCGGATGCCTCCGGGGCCGTCCATCGTGTCGCCCCCTCCTCCGCCGTGGACGTGGGTGTCCACGAACCCCGGCAGGATGAACACGTCCTGTGGAGCCTCCGCCTGGGGCATGACCGCCTCCAGCGTCCGGCCAAAGTGGAGTTCACCCGGCACGACGCCTCCGGGCAGCACCAGTTGCCCGCGCAGCGTGCGGCTCACGCGCCAGGCTCCAGCCTGGGCAACAGCTCGCGGCGGGGCAGCGTGGGGACGCTCCTGCTGGCCCCGGTGATCCACCGGGAAGTTCCGGTCGCCCGCGCCGCAGGGAGGGGCGAGGACACCGGGCCTCTCCAGGCGGGGGCCAGACATTCGGGCAGCATTCGGACCAAGCGAATCCTCCAGGTCGCCGCAGCGACAGGATGAGATGCCTCAACAATAAGGTGAAAATTATTTTTGTCAAGGTGGGGAGCGTTGAAATTAATTGCTGGTCAGAGGGCAGCGAGCGGTGAAGGGGCAACCGAGAGGCTCAGGAAGAGGGGGTCCGGGTTGAGCAGCAGTCAACACCTTCTTCGCGCGGCTTCCGAAGGCAGAACCGACAAGCTGTGGAGCGGCCTTTCGGGAACTCCCTCTGCTCTAGGACGCTTGATGTGCAATAGCAAACTCATCGTCCCGGACAGGTTCTTTTGCTCCCTCTCCCGTAAAGGGAGAGGGTTGGGGAGAGGGGTGGCAAGCGCAGCTTGCCCTGGTGCCAGACGAGAAAAACAGTTCTGCGCGCCCTGTTCGCCTGACCTGTAATGCACATCAAGCGTTCTATGGGAGCGGGGCGACCCTGGCGGACGTGTCGCCTCCGGCAAGGGAACCCGGGCGCCCGCCTCGCCCAGTCAGCCCCCGCGCCGCGCCGCCAGGCCCCGCACGAACAGCAGCACCGCGAACGCCAGGAGGACCATCACGGCCGAGAGCACCAGGGCCGGGGCGAGGTCCGATTCCAGCGCCGAGTAGATGGCGAGGGTGATGGTGCGGGTGCGGCCCGGCAAGGACCCCGCAAACAGGATGGTCGCCCCGAACTCCCCCAGCGCCCGCGCCCAGGTCAGCACCAGTCCCTCCAGCAGGAAGGGAAAGGCCAGCGGCCAGGTGATGAACCGGAAGACCCGCAGGCGGTCCGCCCCGTCCGTGAGCGCGGCCTGCTCCACCTCCCGGTCCACCGCCATGAAGCCCGCCCTGGCCGTCCGCAGGTAAAAGGGGGCCGAGGTGAAGAGCTGCGCCAGCACCACCGCCGCCGGGGAAAAGGCCAGGCTGATCCCCGCCAGTTCGAGGGGCGGTCCCAGCAGGCCACTGCGGCCAAAGGTCAGCAGCAACCCCACCCCGGCCACCACCGGGGGCAGGACGATGGGCAGGTCGAGCAGGGTGTCGAGGACCGCCTTGCCGGGAAACTCGAAGCGGGCCAGCAGGTAGGCGACCGGGGTGACGAGCAGCACTGTCAGCCCCAGCGTGGTGGCGGTCGTCCACAGGCTGACCCGCAGGGCGTCCAGCACCACCGGGCTGAGCAGGGTGGGCAGGAAGCCCGCGCCCAGCCCGCGCCCCAGGACCACCAGCGTCGGCAGGAGCAGGAACAGCGTCATCAGGCTGCCCAGCAGCAGCGGCGCCACCGGCAGGCGGGGACGGCGCACTGCGGACCGGGTCGGTTCGGGGGAGGCCTGACGCCTCCTGGTCAGACTCCAGCTCATCGGGCCGGTGGGCCTAGTCGTCCACCGCGATCATCACGTCGCTGGCCTTGATGACGGCGTGGGCCACCTGGCCCTCCGCCAGACCCAACCGTTCGGCGGAGGCGCGGGTGATGGTGGCGGTGATCTCGGCGCCGCCCTCGACCTGGAGGGTGACTTCGGCCTCCACGTCCCCGAGCTTGAGGGACGTGACCTGACCTTGCAGGGTGTTGCGGGCGCTGATCTGCATGGGACGCCTTCTTTCGTGGAGGAGGGTGGGGAACGGCGGAACTGTTGCCCGACTTCAACGGGGGGCCTGAAAGCCCCACTTCTTCAGAATCTGCTGGCCCTCGGGCGACAGGACGTACTGCACGAACGCCTGCGCGGCTTGCGGATTGGCGCTCCCCTTCAGCACGCCGATGGGATAGGTGGCGCTCTGGTTGAAGCGGGTGGGCAGCGCGATCACCCGCACCGAGGGCCTCAGGGCCGGGGTCACGTCCGTCACGTACACCACGGCGGCGTCGGCCTCCCCGAGCTGCACCTTGAGGGCCACCTGCCGGACGTTGGGTTCCTCGCTCACGACGTTCTTCAGGACATGGGCGGAGAAGTCCTTGCCGTAGGTGCCGGACCGGTCGATGGCCGCCAGCATCCGCCGGGTGTAGTCCCCGACCGGAACGTTCCTGTCCGCGATGACGAGTTTGACCCCCGGTGCGGCGAGATCGGGCAGCCGGGCCACCCTGGGGTTGTTCCTGGGGGCGATGACGGTGAGCTTGTTGCTGACAAACGCCTGTCCGGGTGTGACCAACCCCTTGTCCACCAAAGGCGTGTACTGGGCTGCGTTCGCGCTGGCGTACACGTCGGCCTTCGCGCCGTTCTCCAGTTGGGTCCGCAGCGCCTGCGACCCGGCAAACTGGAAGATGGTCTTGTTCCCGGTTTTCGCGTCAAATGCCTGGCCGAGTTCGGTAAAGGCGTCGGTCAGGGAGGCGGCGGCGAACACGGTGAGGTTGGCGGCGGACGCCTGCCCCAGGGTGAGCAGGGCGAGAATGAAAGCGACTTGGCGCATGAAGCCTCCTAGGTGGTGTGCCAGCGTTCTCCGGCATGGGCGGGGTCGTAGCCGCCCAGCAGGGCCAGGTCGGCGCGGAAGGCCGCGGTCCGGGTGACCTCGATCAGCGCGGTGATGCCGGGGTGGAGCAGGTGCTCGTCGGGCACCACCAGATCGAAGCGTTCGACCTGCACCGGCACGAAGTCCAGGCCCAACGCCTGCGCGGCAGACCGTGGGCCGGGCGCAACGTCTGCCCGCCCGGCGGCCACCCGGCCCGCTGCCTCCAGGTGGCTGTGCACCTCGTCACCATAGCCGGGGAGGGCGCGGCGCCCGGCGAGCGTGACGCCCTCCCGGCCCAGCCAGGCGTCGAGCAGCAGGCGGCTCCCCGCGCCCGCTTCCCGGTTGACCAGGCGCACGCCTGGCTGGAGGAGATCGGCGGGTCCCGTGACGCCCCGGGGGTTGCCGGGCGGCACGATCAACCCCTGTTCCCAGGACCAGAGGGTGAGCAGGTGCATGACCTGCCCCGGGAACAGGCGTTCGACGAAGGGCAGGTTGGACTGGCCGGTTTCGGCGTCCCAGAGGTGGATGCCAGCGGCGTGCGCCTCGCCCCGGGTCAGGGCCTCCAGGGCCGCCAGGCTGGAGGCGGCGCGCCACAGCACCCTCACCTCCGGCGCGTGCTCCGCCGCGTGGGAGGTGAGCAGTTCCAGCGACGGGTCGCACCCGACGAGCACGGCGGTGCGCGGCAGCCGGTCGGGTGAACCCAGCAGCTCGACGTGCACTTCACCCGGTTCGGCCTGTTCGCCCACCGCCGGGCGGACGACACCATCGGCCGTCTGCCGGAAGCCCGGGGTGCCGCTCAGCGGAAAGGCCAGCAGGCGCTCCCCCACCTGGGCCAACTGAACGCGGGTGTCTCCCGTCACAGTCGCGCAGAGGGTCGCGGTGACCCCGGGAGGGACGAGGGTGAACAGCTCATCCACGCGGCAATGCAGCGCCTGGGCAAGCTGGAAGGCGATCAGCGTGCTGGGGGGATAGGCCTCGGTTTCGATCTTGTGCAGCGCCTGCCGCGAAATCCCGACCCGCCGGGCCAGTTCGCTGGGCCGTAGATGCGCCCGTTCCCGCAAAGCCCGAACGTGCGAGTGGAGGGTGACGGGTGGGATGGTCACCCCCCGAGCGTAAAGTAAAAGCGGCAACTCGTCAAGCAGAAGCTACGATAGGGATGGGGCCTGGGGGTTCATGTTTCCTGGGGGTTCAGGCAGCGGCGAACCTGCCTTCCTGGGATCGCCGGGTCAGGCAAAGTGAAGTTGCCAGAACCGCCGCAGGCCAGTTCGACGCCCCGCCGGACGACGCCTTACCCGCTGGCCCCCGCCCAGGGGTCACCGCTCCTGGGGGGGCAGGGGGGCAAGAGAGGCGCCTCGCCCCGCCGCAGCGCATGGTAGGCGCAGAGATACATGCCCGCTGACCAGGCCTGGAGGGGGTGGCCCATCGGTCGCCCGGAGCGGCCGTGCAGCCACTCGTTGAATTCCCAGGGGCGGGTCCGGCCCCGCTCGTTCGCGTCGGCCAGGGCGCGCAGAGCCTCGTGCGCCCGCTCGCCACGTCCCGCGTGGTGCAGGGCGAGCACGTAGAAGCCGCCCAGAAACGGCCAGATGCCGCCGTTGTGGTACTGGTCGGGGAGGTTGAGGTTGCGGCTGCGGTAGTACTCGCGCCAGTCGCGGTCGCCCGGGTAGATGGGCGGAAAGAAGGCCTTGAGCGGCGCCGGGGCGTCGGTGCCAGCCGCGTGCGCGTAATCGAGGATGCTCGCCGCCTGGGCCTCGTCGGCAATCCCGAACAGGATGGCGAGCATATTGCCGAAGCCGTCGAAGGTGTCCCCGAACTCCCGGAAGCCCGCCCACGGGAGGAAGTACGGTTTCTCGGTGAGGGTCCCGGTGTGCTGATACAGCAGGAACCATTCCAGCCGCAGGGCCTTGAGGGTTTCGAGCTGGGCGCCGAAACGGTGCCCGTCCCACGGGCGGTCAAGCCACAGCAGCAGGTTCACCTTGCGGCGCACGTCGTCGGCGCGGGCGAGGTGGGGGGCCGGGTCCTCCCCCAGCGCCGCCGCGAGCCGGGAGGCCGCCTCCAGCGTCCCCACGTACAGCGCGTTGGCGTACAGGGTGTTGTAGCGGGTGGCGTACAGGTCGGCCCAGTCCGCCGCCTCGGGCGCCTCCAGCAGCCCGCAGCCGTTCATGTCCTGGTAGCGCAGCCAGGTCAGCGCGGCCCCGATGCGCCCCCACTGCGAGCGCAGGTAGGCGTCGTCACCCGTGTGGCGGTGAAGGGCGTAGTGCCCCAGCACGAACCACAGGTTGGCGTCGATGGCGCCCGCGTTCTCCGTGGTGACCTGTCCGCTGCGGGTGTCCACGTTCAGCGGGATCATGCCCAGTTCACTCTGGTGCGCGCCGAGCGTCGTCAGGCTGGCCCGGCTGGCTTCCAGCAACGCCGCGTCGCCCGTCAGCAACGCTCCCAGCGAAGTGATCGGCGCGTCACGTGCCCAAACGTGCGGGTAACCTCCCGCGAGCGCGCTCGCCTTGAGGCCCAGCGGGGAGGCGCAGGCCCGCAGCACCTCCACGGCAGCTTCGTAGGCTTGGTCGATCTTGTCCATCTGGACCTCCGCTGCACGTTCGGCTGACGCGCGGCCTGACGTGGGAGTCGTTCCGCAAAGCGGGCGCGTCCTCGCGTCCGGGAGGAACAAGGGCTTGACGTGATCTTGTGAGGAGAATAACATTTATTTCCCTTCCTTAACCAGAGGCTCGTGGGTCCGTCATCGCGCGCAGGCGTACAGGAGTCGGCCGTGAACACCGCGCAACAGGTTCTAGCTCCTTCCCGGGCTCACGCGCCGAGCTGGCCCGGGGCTCCCCGCGCCGTACCCCGGATAGGCCGCTGGAGGGTCGGCTGTCCAGATCGGCCTCGCCCTGCGGATGGCCGCCGCGCGGGAACTGTGCGGCACGCCGGGCACACCCGTGAGCGCCTGATCCCCGCCTTCCACCGTCCCTTCCGGACAGGAGGTTTGCCATGTGCAAGTTCTGGTTCGCGGCCCTGACCGCCTCGCTCGCCCTCGCCTCGCCCGCGCTCGCCAAGACGACGCTGGTGTTCTCGTACTGGGGGGACCCGGCGGAGCTGCCGCCCTTTCAGGAGATCACCCGCAACTTCATGGCCGCCCACCCCGACATCGAGATTCAGGTGCAGCACGCGCCCTGGTCGGGGTACTGGACCAAGCTCGACGCGCAGCTCGCCGCCAAGGCCGGACCCGACGTGATGTTCATCACCAACGTGCCGACCTACGCCAGCCGGGGCCAGCTCGAACCGCTCGACGCCTACATCGCGCGCGACAAGTTCCCGATTGGTCAGTACAACCCCGAGTTTCTCAAGATTCACCAGTACAAGGGCAAGCTCTACTCCATCCCCCGCGACAACGACACGATGGTGCTGTACTACAACAAGGACGCCTTCGACCAGGCGAAGCTGGCCTATCCGACCGCGAACTGGCGCTGGAACGACCTGCGGAATGCCGCCATGAAACTCACCCAGCGCAGCGGCAACCGGGTTACGCGCTACGGGCTGGTGCTGGAGAACAACAAGTGGCCCACCTTCGTCTACCAGAACGGCGGGAAGGTCTTCGACGATCCCCTGAACCCCACCCAATACCTGCTCGACCAACCCAAGGGGGCGCAAGCCATCCAGTTCCTCGCCGACCTGATCAACAAGGACAAGGTGGCGCCCGCCTTCCAGGAGATGGCGCAGATCGGGGACAGCACCCAGCTTTTCTCCAGCGGGCAGGCCGCGATGGTGATGACGAACGCCGCGCGCCTAACCACCTTCAAGACCGCACCCTTCAAGTGGGCGGTCGCGCCCCTGCCCGCCGGGCCGACCGGCCTGCGCGCGAACACCGTGGGCGGCGCGGGCTTCGGGATGAACGCCAACAGCAGGCACAAGGCCGAGGCGTGGACCTTCCTGAAGTACCTCGCGGGGCCCGAGGGGCAGGCCATCTTCGCCAAGGCCGGGGGCGCCGTCCCCGCCATGAACCGCAACCCGCAGGTCCGCGCGGCCTTCAACGTGCCCTTCAAGGACGTGTTTCTGGCCGAGAGCGAACGCGGCGGCGTCTACCCCAGCTTCGCGTCCTATGTGCAGATCACCAACACCCTGCTCAACCCCGCGCTGGACACCGTCTGGAACGGGGAAAGCACCGCCAGCGCCGCCCTCGCCAAGATCGCGCCGGACGTGAACAAGCTGCTGAAGTGAGTGTCCTGGCAGACGATCACGGCAGGTTGTGCGTCTATTTTTCGGGGCCGCTCTGGCCGTTTACCCCCACCCGGCCTCCCCCCTCAAGACGCTTGATGTCCAGTAGAAACTTGCTGTCTGGGAGGGGCTTTTTGCTCCCTCTCCCCTTGCGGGTGACTCGCAGAGCCGCGAAGCGGAGGGTTGGGGAGAGGGGTGGCGGGCGAAGCTCGCCCTCGTGCCAGATGAGGAAAATGGTTCTGCGCGACCTGCCCGCCCGTCCTGCATTGCACATCAGGCGTTCAAGGGGGAGGGGCAAAAGACACAGCTCCACGTATTCGTGTCGTCGTTCACCAGTCGGGAACTCGGGTGCTATGTCGGACGTGCGGTGCCCGGTTCCCCCGCTCCTGTCCCAAGACCGGGAGGCCCCTTGAAGATCATCGACGCGCATGTGCATTACGGCCACTGGGACCGCCTCTTCACGCGGAACGCCGAGGCGGGGTTCCTCGACGAACTCGCGGACGTCTGCGCCGAGGTCGGCATCGTGAAGGTGGGGCTGCTCGCCAACCCGGGGCGCGGGAACGATGCGCTGGCCCGCGCGCTGGAAAGCCGCCCGGACCTCGTGCTGGCGATGGGGCGGCTCGACCTCGACCGCGACCCGGTGAGTCTGGTGGAGGACTTCTACCAGCGCGGCTTTCACGGCATCAAGATCATTGGCGTGAGCCGCAACTACGACGACGCGGCCTACTTCCCCTATTACGAACTGGCGCAGGCGCGCGGGCTGCGTATTCTCTTTCACACCGGCATCCTGGGCGGCCCGGTAGACTACCTCGTGGGCGACCAGGAGGACGCCTGGAAGGCCCCCCCCGAGGGCGCCGAGGAGGAGGCGCTGGTGCAGCGGCTGGGGCGGGAAATCCGCGCCCGGCCCTACGGCTTTTCCAGCGCGCGGATGCAGCCCATCTACCTCGACACCATCGCCTTTTACTTCCCGGAAATGTTCATCATCGGCGCGCACCTGGGCTGGCCGGACTACCGCACCGCCTGCGCCATCGCCCGCTGGCGGCCCCGGCTGTACTTCGACGTGAGCGGCGGCGACGTGGTGCACCACCACATCGTGGAGGGCGGATACATCGGGCGGGAGATCGCGCCGCGCAAGCTGGTGTACGGGAGCGACAGCGACCTGCGCCGCATCGCGGGCGACGTGGCCCGCTGGCGCGCCGCCTTCACCGACATGGGGCTGAGCGAGGCCGAGCAGGAGCGCATCTTCTACCGCAACGCCGCCCACATCTTCGGCCTGGAGGCCTGAGATGTCCCGCCGGATGGCCGCCGCCGAGGCCCGCAGCGCCTGGCTGTTCCTGGCACCCAGCCTGCTGCTCTTCCTGGTGTTCGTCCTGCTGCCGGTCCTGGCCGCCTTCGGCATCTCGTTCACGCGCTGGGACCTCTTCACCGCCCCGCACTTCGCCGGATTCCAGAACTACGCCGACCTGATCCTGCGTGATTCTCTCTTTCATAAGGTCCTGGGCAACACCGTTCTGTACGTGCTCGGCACCGTGCCCGCGCAGATGGTGCTCGCCTTTCTCATCGCCCTGCTGCTCAACCGGCGGGTCTGGGGGCAGACGGCCCTGCGGGTGATCTACTTCCTGCCGGTGGTGTCCTCGACGGTGGCGGTGGCCTTGATCTGGTCGTGGATCTTCAACAGCAACTTCGGGGTGCTGAACGCCTTTCTGGGGATGATTGGCGTGCAGAATCCGCCCGCGTGGCTGAATTCCTCGCGCTGGGCGCTGCCCGCCCTGATCATCGTGGCGATCTGGCAGGGCCTGGGCTACTCGATGGTGCTGTTCCTGGCGGGCCTCCAGGGCATCCCGCACGAGGTCTACGAGGCGGGCGAGATCGACGGCGCGGTGGGGTGGCGCAAGCACCGCTACCTCACGCTGCCGCTGCTGTCGCCCACCACCTTCTTCGTGACCATCGTGAGCCTGATCGGGTCGTTCCAGGTCTTCGACCTCGCCTTCGTGATGACCCAGGGCGGCCCCGCGAACGCGACGAACACCATCGTCTACTACGTCTACCAGAACGCCTTCCAGTTCTACCGGATGGGCTACGCGAGCGCCGCCGCGATGATCCTCTTTGCCATCATCCTGATCCTGACCCTGATCCAGTACCGCTTGCAAGACCGCTGGGTGCACTATGACTGACGTGCTGGAACGCCCGGCGGCCGTCGTCCCGCCCCGCGCCGTCACCTCCGGCGTCCTGAACTGGCTGGTGTTCCTGCTCCTGCTCGCCGGTGCCCTGGCGATGTGCGCACCCTTCGTGTGGATGCTCTCGACGAGCGTCAAGCCGCCCGCCGAAATCTTCCGCTACCCGCCCACCCTGCTCACGTCCGACCCCCAGTTCGGCAACTACGCGCGCATCTTCGGGGTGATTCCCTTCGGGCGGCTGATGCTCAACAGCCTGATCGTGTCGGGGGCCGTCACGCTGCTGCAACTGCTGGTGTGCAGCATGGCCGCCTACGCCTTCGCCCGGCTGCGCTTCTGGGGCCGCGACGCCCTCTTTTTGCTGTACCTCAGCGCGCTGATGATCCCCTCGCAGGTCACGCTGATCCCCAACTTCATCCTGATCCGCGACCTGGGGTGGATCGACAGCTACGCCGCGCTGATCCTGCCCTTCGCCTTCAGCAGCTTCGGGACCTTTCTGCTGCGCCAGGCGTTCCTGACGGTGCCGCGCGAACTGGAGGAGGCCGCGCGCATCGATGGGGCGACGTACGCCCAGGTGTTCTGGCGGGTCATGCTGCCGCTGGTGCGGCCCGCCCTCGGCGCGCTGGGCATCTTCACCTTCATCGCCCAGTGGAACAACTTCCTGTGGCCGCTCATCACGACGACCCGGCCCGAGATGGCCACCCTGACGGTCGGCCTGAGCACCCTGCGGGGCCAGTACAACACCGACTGGGCGCTGCTGATGACCGGGAGCGTGCTCGCCATCCTGCCCATCTTCGCCGTGTTCATCGCCGGAAACCGTGCGTTCATCCGGGGCATCACGTCCGGGGGTTTCGGCGGGCGTTGAAGGGGGAAGGATTGCCGGGTGGGGGGAGAGCCGCGGCGTCTGAACCGGCCACGCCCAGCCTGAGCCGCAAGGGCGGCGGACCGGCGTCTTGACCTGGCGGACCTACCCCCGTTGCGCGGGTGCGGGTTCGTGAAGAATTTTCTTGTGTTTCCCGCGCTTTCCTGCTCAACTGAACGGCACGGCGGCATGACGAGATTCCGGTGGCGGGAACAACTTGAGCGCGCGGCGACGGCCCACCCGGTTTCGGGTGAGGATGGCTGGCGCAGGAGCCTCCTCGTCGCGCTGCCGTTCGCCATCCTCGCCTTCGTGCTGGGAGCGATCCTCGATCCCCTGAGCGGGCAGCGGACCCGCCTGGACGAGGTTGCTTATCCGCTGCTCGCGTTGGGCCTGACCGCGTTCGAGCTGACCTTGCTCCTGCGGCGTGACCGCACGAGCCTGGTCGTGTTCGGCATCATCACGGCGTCCAGCACGTACTTTCTGACCAAGTTCGTGTACGTTCTGTTCCTGGTCCCTCCGGGGACATCGATGCAGGCCGAGATGACCGAAACGTTTTTTTGGGTGCCTGCCCTGTACGTGCTGTCGTTCTTTGTGCCGGACGTGCGCTCCGGGCGCACGGTGGCCTACGTGTTCTTCGGCACGACCCTGCTCCTCAGCGCGGCGTACGTGGTCACCTCCTGGGGGCCGCACCTGAATTACGGCGTGGTCTTCGCGTTGTCGCAGTACAACCTCGCCAATCTGACCCTGCTGGCCCTGACCGGCGCCTTTATCGGCTTCAAGGAGCGGGTGGTCCGCGCCGAGGCCCGGGCGGAGACGATGCAGCACCTCGCCTTTACCGACCTGTTGACCGAGTTGCCCAACCGCTTGCAGTTCAATCAGTCGCTGGAGCGTGCCCTGGAGGAGGCGGCGCACTCGAACCGGCGGCTGGCCGTGCTGTTCGTGGATGTCGACGGGTTCAAGCTGATCAATGACACGTTGGGGCACGAGGCCGGGGACGAGTTGCTGGGAGTCCTGGCCGAGCGGTTCCGGACGTTTGGCACCGGGGGAGCCATGACCGCGCGCATCAGCGGCGACGAATTTGTGGTGGTGCTGTCCGACCTGGGGCGGGAAGAGGCGGTGCGCGCGGCCCGGATGCTGCTCAGACAGCTCTGCGCGCCGCTGGTCCTGCGCGGCGCGGTGATGAATATCACGGCGAGCGTGGGCATCAGTGTCTTTCCCGAGGATGGGCAGGATGCCGGGACGCTGCTGCGGCACGCCGATGTGGCGATGTACCAGGTCAAGAGCACCGGCAAGAACGGGGTGCGGCCGTACACCCCGGACGTCGACGCGGAGGTGGAGCGCCGCAAGCTGCTCGAGCGCGACTTGCAAAACGCGCTCGGGTACGGTGAGTTTCACCTGGAGTACCAGGGTGTGTACGACCTGTGTGACGGCAGGCTCGTCAAGGTCGAGGCGCTGCTCCGCTGGCGGCACCCGCAGCTCGGTCTGGTGTCCCCGGCGCAGTTCATTCCCCTTGCCGAAAGCAGCGGCGCCATCGTGCCCATCGGCACCTGGGTTCTCCGCGAGGCGTGCGCCCAGTTGCGGCGCTGGCACCAGCGCACAGGCCAGGTGTTCAGGCTGGCCGTGAACGTCGCGCCGCTCCAGGTCGCGCAGCCGGACTTCGTGAACATGGTCGAGGCCGCGCTCGCCGATGCGGGTGTGCCAGCGGACCAGCTCGAACTCGAGTTGACCGAGGGCGCCGTGCTGGGCAACTTCGGGGCGGTGCAGCAGACGTTGTGCGCCTTGCAGCGACTGGGCGTGACCCTGGCCATCGATGACTTCGGCACCGGGTACTCGTCCCTGTCGTACCTGCGCGACCTGCCCATCAGCACCATCAAGATCGACCGCTCGTTCGTGCGTGACCTGGGGTCACCCCGGCGCACTCCGCAGTACGCGCTCGCGTTGATCGAGGCCATCCTGACCATCGCGCAGACGCTCGACCTCGAGGTTGTGGCGGAGGGCATCGAGACGCACGCCCAACTGGCCATGGTCCGTGCCCTGGGGTGCCAGTTGGGCCAGGGATTTTACTTTGCGCGGCCCATGCCACCCCATGAACTGGAAGCGCACATCCAGCCGGTCCGGTAGCCAGGCGGGAGTGGGGCCAGGCTTGAGGGAAAGTCGTCCGGTTGGATTAAGGAAACATTAAAATCCGGAATGCGCCCGGCAGCATATAAAGATGCTCTGCTCAACTTCGTTAAATAACGCACAACCTCGCCACAGAGTCGGCGTGCCCCGCCGTTCGGGAGGCCAACATGCTGCATGTACCCTTGACTGCCCCCAGCCCTGCCACCTCGACGCCGGTGGACGAAGCAGCCCTGCTCAGCCGTATTTGCGTGCGCCCGCCGTATTTCGCACTGGGCGACCTGTCCTCCAGCGGCGAGACGTTCAGTGCCAAGATCAGCGCCGGGCTGCCGCAGGGGGCCGAAGTCGGCCCGATGCAGGGCGCGGAACTCAGCCGACATACCGCCATCGCCGGACTATGTAGCGCGGCGCTGGCGCAGGGTGACGGTAAGCGCCGCTACTATCTGGCCCAGCAGGCCTGGTACGAGGGCTTCCCGAGTGACGCGCCTTACGGGGCGCCCGTCACCCTGCAGGCCCACCTGGATGCCCTGACCAAGCGTGCCGCTCGCGCGACCATTCGGGCGAGTGTGTCCGGGGCACCGCTCGCGCGGCTGGAGGTCGAATACACCATTCTGACCGAGGCGGCCTTTGACCGGCTTTTTCAGTCGCGTCGTCAGCCCACCTCGGGAGCCGCCGCGCTGGGCGCGTTGCCGACAGGACGGCTGGAACGGCGTGGCTCCACGCTCATCCGCAGCGTGGAGCGCGTGCCGACCGAGGCCTGCGCCGGGCATTTCGAGCACTATCCGGCGCTGCCCGTGGCCATCTTGATGGGCCAACTCGCCGACCTGGCGGGTTTTGAACTCGGGAACGGCCAGGTGCCGTACCGGGTGGTGCGGGCCAGCGTGGAGGCGCAGGACTTTTGCTGGGCGGGTGAGGCCGCCCGTTTTGAAGTCACCCCTACGGAGAGCCAGGGTGATCTGCACATGTTTGCCTGCCGGGCGTATGCCAATGACCGCTTGACCGGCAACATGCAGCTGACCCTGGCACAGGACCGACATCAGCAGCAGGGGTGACGCCTCCGGGCTTGTGCTTGAGCGCCGTGACCATCGCCACTTCCCTTCCAGGGGCATTGGTTACGGCCTCGCGGTAGCAATGGAACGGTGAACCGGCATATTCCCCTTTTTATTCGTGCAGCACGTCGTCCGGGCCACGCAAAGGGCGCGACTCGCCCTGCTTGACCAGCTCTCCCAGGATGCAGCGACCCGGAAACGTTGTCATCAGTCCACCGCTTTCCACATCTGGCTGGAGGTGTTGTGGCAGGCGGTCTGACACTCAGCTCGCCTGCCGGAGAAATCCACCCCGTTCAGGTTCAGTTGCCAGAACCCCATAGAGGCACCCTCCGAGTCAACTGCAACATCCGTTCGACTGAGGAAACAGGCAGTTCACCCTCAGTTCACTGCTGCTCGCCACACTCGCGCCATGCATAACGCCTTGCTGCTGATCGCCGCCTTGGGCCTGACCCAGGCGGCCGCCCGCCCCATCACCCTGCAAACCCCCAGGGGGACGATGGCGCTTGATCCATCCACGCTCCGGGTCGAACTTCGGCAAGGGGCGCGGCAGGTTCTCCTGGCCCAGGGCACGGCCCCGAACACGGTCGAGGTGCTCCAAGTGTCGGCCACCTCCTCGACCTGGCGCTGGCCCGAACGCCACCTCGTGATCAAGGCCAGCGTCCAGAACGGCGTCTTGCAGGTTCGCGTCCGCGCCGATCAGCCCACCACCCTCCTCTGGCCCGTCCTGCCTTTTCAGGACCAGCAGGCCCTGATCCTGCCCCAGGGCAGCGGTCGCCTCATTCCCCTGAACCGGAAAGACCTCCTCGCGGACATCGATGGCTTGAACACCACCGAGGACCTCAACATGCCTTTCGTGGCGCTCAAGGGCGCGCAGGGCATCCAGACCTGGCGCCTCGAGACGCCCTTCCACAACACCCTGAAGCTCCAACCCGCCCGGCTCGCCCTGCAACACGAGTTCCTGAACCGCCAGGGGCCGGAAGAGCAGACGTATGAACTCACGCTGACCCCCGGCAAGACGCCCATTGAACCCGCCCTGGTCTTTCGCGCCTCCCTGCAACGCAGCGGTCATTTCCGCAGCTTCGCGGACAAGATTGGCGCGCTCCCCGACGCGGAAAAGCTCAAGGGCGCGCTGTTCGCCTATCTCTGGGGCAGCGGCGTGATCGGGACACAGGACATTCGACCTGACGGCTGGAAAAGATTGCTGAGCGGCCTGACGACCTCCACGCCGGGCCAGTCCCTCCTGAAGCTGATGGATGCCGATACCAGAAAGCAACTCCAGCAGGCAGCCTCCAGCAACGAGATGAATGCGTACGTCCGGCGGACCCTGGTGGAAGGGATCAACCAGGCCACCACCCGCGGGCCTTACGCGAACCAATCCGCCGCCGCGAGCCTCATCACCGCCCTGCAACGCCTGTTTCCCGGCGTGTTCGTCCCAGGAACAAGCGGGGGGCAGGGGGTTTCCCTGGCCCTGCTCAACGACCTGAAAGCCGCTGGCATCGACCGGGCACGGCTGGCGGTTCAGGACGCCAGCGATACCGCCAGGCATCGCGACGTGGTTCAGCGTGCCCGCGCCCTGGGGTACCTGATGGGACCCTACGACTCCTACGAGAGCGTTCACCCCAGGGCTTGGGCCGGGTCGGACCGCACCTGGCCCACCGCGCAGTTGCCCGCGCCCGCCTATGAGGAAGGCGGCGTCATGAACAAGCAGGGCCAGTACGTGACCGGCTTTCAGGGGGTGGGGCGCACCCTCAATGCGGCTTACGCCTTCCCATTCTTTCAGAAGAGGGTGCAGCAGAACTTCACGGCGGCGCCCTACAACTATTACTTTCTGGATGTGGACGCCACCGCCAATGTGCAGGAGGACTACAACCCCCGGCACCCCAGCCGCATGGCCGAGCAGGTCGAAGCCCGCCGCAAGCGCCTGAAGTGGCTCGCGGACCGCCACCTGGTGGTCGGCTCCGAGGGCGGCTCGTACCTCTTCGCGGACCTCATTCACGTGGGGGAAGGCTACCTGACCCCGGCCCTGGGCCGCTGGGTGGACCCGGATCTGGCCGACAAGAATTCCCCCTATTTCCTGGGCCGTTATTATCCCGCCGCGCAACCCGACGTGTTCTTCAAGTCGGTGCCCCTCAAGCCCTCCCTGCTGGACCGCTACGGCAATGCGGCGTTCCAGCTCCCCCTGTACGAGGCCGCCCTGCACGACAGCGTGATCAACACCAACCACTGGCTCACGTCCGCCAACAAGTTCTCCAACCTGAAAGCGGCCCTGCGTGCCCGCAGTTTCCTCTTTCTGGAACCCCTGCAATTCCATATCTCGCGGGATTCCTTCCCACAGGACCGCGCCGAGATCGTCGCCTACTACCGCCGCTTCAGCCCCCTCCACCGCACCTACGGCACGGCCCCGCTGACCGACTTCCAGTGGCTGACCGACGACCGTCAGGTTCAGCGCAGCGTCTTTCAGGCGGGCCACAAACGCCTCACCGTCGTGGCAAACTTCCGCAGCGCGCCGTTTGTTTACCAGGGTCACACCATCGCCCCCCAGGACGTGCTGACCATCGAGGATGTCGAATAGACGTGCCAGCGTACTGCGAACCGGACGAGGAGGAAGAGCATGAAAGTCCTGCTGGTGGAGGATCATGAGGGGGTCGGGAGCCTGGTCCGCGATCTCCTCCAGGATGAAGGGTTTCAGGTGGAGTGGGCACGGGACGGAGAAGAAGCCCTCCATCTGGAGCGCACCTACTCGTTCGACGTGGCCGTGCTGGACCTGATGTTGCCCCGCCACTCCGGCTTCGACGTCCTCCAGGCGTGGCGGGGGCAGGGGCGGCGGCTGCCCGTCCTGATCCTGACCGCCCGTTCCGCCCTGCCGGACCGGGTGCAGGGCTTGAACAGCGGGGCGGACGATTACCTCACCAAACCGTTTGCGGGCGAGGAACTGGTGGCGCGCCTGCGTGCCCTGTGGCGCCGCGTCCACGACCAGCCCAGCAACACCCTCACGGTGGGGCGCCTCACCCTGGATCTGGCGGGCGGCCCACCGCTCTGGGAAGGGCAGCCGGTGAACCTGCACCGCCGCGAACGCGACGTTCTGGAGTTCCTGGCGCTGAACGCCGGAGGATATTTCACGCGCGAGAGCATCTTCGCCCGGGTCTGGCCCAACGACTCTCTCTCGGACGCCCGCACCGTGGACACCCATGTCCGCCTGCTGCGGCAGAAGCTGACCGGGGACGCCATCGGGACGCGCCGGGGGCAGGGCTATTGTTTCGTCGGCTGACCTTGGGCGTGCGCCTCGTACTGGTCTGGGCGCTGGTGGTGGGGACGTGCCTGCTGGTGATGGGAACTTGGGTAGCCCAGGCCGTCGAACGAACGCAGACGCTGAATGCGGACCGTCAGCTCCGGGGGGTCGCGGGCCGGATCACGAACCTGCTGGGGGCCGGGCGAACGCCCGCTGAGATTCAGGCCCTCCTGGAACTGGGCACCCCACAGCTCGAAGTCTGGATCACGACCCCGGCAGGCCATGCCCACTGGGGCGTGCAGCCCCTGCCCCTGCCGCTCCTGAACGACCGGACCGGCTTTCAGACGCTGGCCGGGCCGTGCGCCACATGTGTCTGGCGGCTCTATACCGTGAACATTTCTGGAGGTGCCCGTGCTCGTGTCGCCGTGTGGCTGGGGCAGGACCGGCAACTTCTCCAGCGTCTCAGCCGCAACCTCTGGACCTTCGGCCCCCTCGTCCTGCTCCTGTGCAGTCTGAGCGGGCTGTGGCTCACGCGCGCGGCCCTGGCCCCCGCCCGCCGCCTGGCCCGCGCCACGGTGACCATCGCCCGACAGGGGCACTGGTCTGCCCGGCTGGACGTGCCCACCGCCCGCGACGAGACAGCGCAGACGGCGCGGGCCATCAACACCCTGCTCACCCGCCTGGAAGACGCCTTGCAGACGGAGCGCCGGTTCGCGGCCTATGCCGCACACGAACTCAACACCCCCCTCACCGTGATCCGCGGTCGGCTGGAACGGGCCGTGAAACGGCAGGACCTCGGGCAGGTTGGCCTCGCGCTCAGCGCGGTGGACGAGCTGACGGCCCTGACGCGCACGCTGCTGGATCACCTGCGGGCCGAGACGCTGGCGGCTGAGTGGGCGCCGCTCCAGCTCCTGCCGCTCACCGCACAACTGCTGGAGGAACTCTGTGAACTCCGGCCCCACCTCCAGGTGACGCTCACCGCCCCCGGCGAACTCCAGAGCCTGCACGCGAACGCGGACGTGCTGCGCTTGGTCCTGCGGGGTCTGCTCGAGAATGCGGGGAAGTACGCGGAGACGACCGTGCAGGTCAGCCTGATTCAGCACCCGGGACAGACGGTCTGGACCATCCAGAACGATGGGCGGCCCTTCCCAGCCGACCTCCTGGCACGGGTTGGGGAGCCTTACCTGCGTGGTGCGGAGGTAGACCGCCCGGGGTACGGCCTAGGCCTGAGCTTGACGCGTACACTGGTGACGCAACTTCAGGGGACGCTCGAGTTCAGTCATCGGGCAGGGCACACCGTCGCCACCTTGAATCTGCCAACTCTGGCAACGTAACCGGGTTTCCCGCAGTTCGTTTGGTCAGGCGAGCAGGCCGAACTCTGTCCATGACGAGACCTACCGTGGCACATCTGCGGCAATTCAATCGTGGATGGTCTTCCACCGGCACCAGGGGGAACTTCGCCAGCGGTATCGGGCGGGACAGGAAGATCAACTGGGCGTGCTCGGGTTGGTGCTGAATGCCATGACCCTGTGGAACAGCCGGTAGCTGGTCCCGGCCGCCGAGCATCTGCGTGCTCAGGGCTTGGCGTGGAGGTGCGCGACAGGACGTGGCGCGCCTGTCCCCCTTGCGGTTCAAGGATCTCCACCTAGAGGGACGGTGGGCCTTCACTCTGGCGGAGGCGGTCAAGCGGGACGGCTTGCGCCCCTTATGTGACCCAAAGGACGTGCTGCACGAATAAAACGGGGAATATGCTGGTTCGTCGTTCCGTTACTACCGTGAGGCCGTTACGCCGCGTGGTCGCAAGGCGGATCTCTTGCCCGGTGGTGGAGGTGCCGTGACGGAATGGTCGGGCGCGTTCATTATGGCGAAACTCTGCTGGCGCACGACCTACGGCCTGTGGGGCTCTGCCACTACCCCGCCAGATGAGCCCCTGACCCGCCTGGCCACGCTGCTCGTCCCCGGCTGCTGGGCGCTGCGAAGCCTGCGGGTGATTCGGGCCTGGACGAGGTGGGATTTCGATATTGATATACAACAGATGACAGGTGCAGCGGATTTCCCAAAGCTCCTGCCTACCTATCCAGTTTCACGTTGTTTGCAAAACGCTCTTCCCTTGCTATGCATGTCCTACTGCCTCAGCGTGAGGTGAGCTTCTGCACTGGCACCAGCCCCAGGTGGACAAGCCCAGGCTTGGGCACCCCGCCAGGTGGGCTTCAGTTTGTGGACCTCGTGCGGGTGAACGTCTCTGATGCCCTGCTATATGCCTGTCCTGGCCCCTGTGATTATCAAAGGGTAACGTCATCTGTGCGTGCTCCTGACGGAGGAGAGACAGGACATGCTCAGCTCAAGGCGGGTTTCCAGATCGCTATATAGCTGTATATAGGCTGCCCACCTAGTGCGGAGGCTTTAGGCGTGAGCCTCTGCAGCAGCTCGCAAGACCTGTAGGGCTAACTCCAGAGGCAAATTGAGTGGTTGGCCCAAACTTTGTACTTTCATCCATCCGCGTCGAGGAGCCGTAGCCGAGGAAGGGGGTCAGCACCTGGCTGTTGCAGGAAAGCATGACAGTGGTGTGTTCGACCCTGCTGACCGTGATGTGGCTTGCTGGCTGCGTGAGCGTCTGGGGGCGGAATTGCTGGAGGACGCAGGGAAGGTTGAGTTGCCGTGGGTCGTCTGGCCGTAAGGCGCACGCTGAGGCGCCAGCAGTACGGGGATGCTGTCCTGGGGTTTGTGTGGAACGTGGTGGAACGTGCAAAAACCTCTTACCACCAGCGCGAAATTTGACGGGTGCGGGACAGGAGAGACGCCCTCTCTTCTCCTAATGTATATCAATGGTTAAACTGAACCATGCACCCCGCTGACGAACGCGCCCAGAAGCTGGTCCTGGCCCTGCACCGGTACGACCTCGACCAGGTGATCGCCCTGCTCCCTGATCTCCATACCCGCAGCCCCAGCAGCCGCAAGATCACCCACTCCAACCTCAAACCGGTGTTCGAGCAGGCAAAGAAAGATCACCTTGATCTCCTCCACCCGCCCGCCGACTTCCAGGCCTGGCTCTACGCGCCCTTGCGCCGCACCATCCATGGCGAACACACCGCCAGCCCCCGCACGGTCCACACCCGCGCCTCCCTCCTCGCCCGCCTCTACCGCCTGCTCGAACGGGAAGGGCTCTTCCACGGCGAACCCCTGCGCCATCTCCCCCGCCCCAGCGCCAAACGCAAGGCCCAGGCCCTGCAGGAACGTGCCGACATCACCCGGCTTCACCTCCAGACCCAGGACGATGCGCCGCTCCACGCCGCCCTGCTCCTGATCGACCACGCCGCCTTCACCCCCGGCGAACTGCTGGCCCTCACCTGGGAGGATGTCAACTTCCCCCGCGGCCAGGTCCTGCGCCGCCGCACCGCCAGCACCGTCCATCCCGCGGCGCTACAGGCCCTCGACCGCCTCGCCCGGCAAGCCGGTGGTCCCCTGCACGCCCAGGGCCACGTCTTCGAGTACCCCGATGACCAGGCGCTCCGGCGCGCCCTCTGGAAGGCCTGCCAGGACGCCAACGTGCCCTATCTGCCCCCCGCCCTGCTCCGTCAGGCCGGGCTGCGCGACCATGCCCAGCAGCTTACCCCCGCCGACGCCGGGTTCAGCAGCGAGGCGGCCTACCAGCTCGCGGTGGACGTGGCCCAACGTCTGGTGCCGCAAGACGACTAACGGCCTCAGAACAGCAGCTCCGGCAAGCCTGCCCTGTCCATGAACCAGCAGTGCGTCCAGCCCGACAACCCTCCAGATTGAGGCTCAGGAACCGGGCCTGGCCTCACGCTAACAACGGAACGACGAACCGGCACATTATCCTGCTGCCGTACTCCCCGTCCCGCTCGCACAGATCGCGGCGGAGCTGGTAGGGCGAACCCGAGTTCAGGCAGGCCAGCGCGGCGAGGGGTTGGGTGGTGTACAGCCTCATGGCTCTCCCGCTACCGCCACACGGCCAACTTCCCGGGACCCGTCTTCCAGCCCCCACGGGCGCGCAGGGCCCTTCCCCTCAACTGACCGTGCAGTGGTACTCGGCATCGTCAAGGCGAAAGCTCATCCCCAGGACCCGCCACAGGCCCAGCAGGGCGTTCATCCCGAACTCGGTGAAAGACTCCCCGCCCAGCACGTACCGCTCGTAGGCGCGGCGGGTGATGGGAAAGGTCTGGCCCTGGTCGAGCACCGCCCTGGCCCCCTCGTTGTACGTCACGCGCCCGATCCGGTACTGCCCCCCCTGTTGGATCAGGGAAACGTCGGCCAACGTGTCCGGGTGACCGCTCGCTTGACACCGCACATGCTTGACCAGCACCGGCAGGCCGGTCATGTCATGCACCTCCTGCACGTACAGTCCCTGCGCATCAGCCGTTCCCAGCAGGGCCGCGAGGGCCAGCGGCAGCCCCCAGACCTTCCTCCGTGCCGCCCTCCACCTTGAGCCGCCTGCGCACCAGTTTCCCCAGAGCATTCCTCGGCAATTCTTCCACGAAGGTGATGGACGCGGGCCGCAACATCCGGGGCAGAAGGGGCCGGAGGTCGAGTTCAACCCTTTCCCGCGTCACGTGGCGGTGCCCGTCGTGCAGGACGATCAGGGCGGCGAGGGCCTGCCCGTATTCCTCGCTGGGGAGGCCGACCACCGCGCACTCCCGCACGTAGCCCAACTCCGCGATGCGGGCCTCCACCGCCTCCGGGGCGACGTTCTCCCCGCCGATGATCAGCAGGTCGTCGCGCCGCCCGGCCAGACTCAGCCACCCGGAGGGAGTGAGCCGCCCCAGGTCGCCCGTGCCCAGCGCCGAGCCTGGCTCCCCCTGCACCATGGCACCCCGCACGACCACTTCGCCGATCTCACCGAAGGGGGCGGGGGTACCGTCCGGGCGGCGGATGGCGACCTGCACGCCAGGCAGGACAGATCCGACGCTGTCCGGCGCGGCCAGGAGGTGCCCGGGGGTCGCCAGAGACACCAGGCCGAACTCGCTGCCGCCGTAGAGGTTGTAGAGCACCGGCCCGAAGCGCGAGAGGGCGCGGGTGGCGAGGTCGCCGCTCAGCGGGGCCGAACCGCAGACGATGGTTCGCAGATGCTCGGCCCGACCGGGATGGGGCGTCTCCAGCAGGCGGTACAGGACGGTGGGCACGAGGACGAGGACCTCAATGCCTTCCCCGGCGAGCGTCCGCCAGTACGCTTCTGGTGTGCCCCGTGCAAAGAGGTGGAGGGGTGCGCCCATCGCCAGGCTCAGCCCGAGGGTCATCAGCCCGTGCCCGTGAAAGAGGGGGATGGTCAGCAGGGTCGGGGACCGGGCACGCAGCCCGAGCTGGTCCAGCAGGGACGTGAGGGTCCGCAACAACTCGGCGGGGTTGACGCTCCTCCTCACGGCCTTGGGCGCCCCGGTGCTCCCCGAACTCAGGATGACGATGCTGCCCCGGCCCCGCCGCACGGGCCTCCCCGCCACCTCCTCACGCCGGAGCGCCCCCACCCGCGAGGTGGGCCAGAGGGGCAGGTCCGTCCCACGCTCGCGCAGGCCAGGTAACCACTCGTCATCCACCACCAGCAGCTCCAGGCCCTGGGTCCGGCACACCTCCAGCGTCTGCTGAGCAGAGAAGGTCGTGTTCAGGAGGACCACCCGCAGCCCCAGCCGCCCGCAGGCGAGCAGGGTGGCGACGAAGGTGGCGTGGTTGCGCGCGAGCAGGCCGACCGCCGCCCCGGGACCCACCCACCCGGCCAGCGCGTCCGCGATCAGGTCCGCCTGCCCCACCAGTTCCCCGAAGGTCGTGCTCCCCTCCGGCTCGACGAGGGCCGGGGCGTCCGGGAAGCGCGCGGCGGACCAGGCGGCCACGCTGTACAGGGAGACGCCGTGCCGGGCGGTGAGCGTGGCCCATTGCCGGAGAGCCCCCGGGGGATCAGGGTGCAGCAACCCGGTGCGTCCCACCGCCCGCAGGGCGTCGAGCAGCAGGCTCACGGCCGCGCCCCTTCCCCGCGCCGCCGCTCGCGGTCCTCCAGCCTGCTCAGCACGCCATCGAGGACGCCGGGCAGGAGCAGGGCGGCGAGTTCCTGGGCGCCCAGCCACCACGGCGCGACCCGGTCCCGGGGCCGCACCACCGTGCCCGCGATGATCTCGGCGGCCTCCCGGGGCGTGAGGGCGGGGGCGCGGCGGTAGAGCCCGCTGGCCGCGCTCATGCGGGTGCGCACCAGGGGCATGTACACGCTGCTCACCCGGACGCCCCGCCCCCGCACCTCCGGGGCCAGGCCCCGCAGCCACAGGTCGAACCCCGCCTTGCTCCCCTGGTAGGAGGCCCAGCGCGGCGCGGCGGGCGGCTTGGCGGATACCGTGGAGACGCTGATGATCTGGCCCCCGCCCTGCCCGATCATGCGCGGCAGCAGCGCGAGGATCAGCGCCGCCGGGCCGGTGAAGTTGACGGCCAGCGAGCGCTCCAGGTCACGCCGCTCCAGGGACTCCAGCGCCGGACGCCGGATCGACTTCCCGGCGTTGCTGATCACGAGGTCGATGCGGGGGTGGAGACGCTGCACCTCCTCCATCCGCGGCGCGATGTCCCCCGTGCGGGACAGGTCCAGCGGGTAGGCGTGCGCCCGGCCTCCCGATCCCCGAATGGAATCAGCGACCGCACGCAGTTTTTCCTCCGTGCGGGCCACCAGCAGCACTTCTGCCCCCGCCTGACCGAACAGCCGCGCGGTCGCCTCCCCGATGCCGAAGGACGCCCCGGTAATGAGCACCGTCTTCCCTCCCACCGCCCGGCGCAGCACCTCCACGTCACGGCAACTCGGGGGCGAGAGCAGCAGGCGGGCCAGACCGGGCATCCTTCCCTGTCTACCACAACCCGTCGGTGCGGCCCAGCTCATCCTCGTCCGCACCTCACTCGGCCCGGAGTGCCTCGGAAACCCGCAGACGGCTCACGGCCCAGGCCACGGGCAGGGCCGCGAGCAGGCCGATCAGGCCGCTGACGGTCAGCACCGCTGCCAGCAGGGCCTGGATCAGTGGGCCCACGGGCGGGGCATCGGGCAGGTCTTCATCCGCCCGGGGAAACCCGTGGAGAACGCCTAGGGGTTCCACTAGAGTTGGAACAGAATTTCCCGCTAAGTGTTCATCTGGCCTCCGCTCTGGGCACTCGCTGAGTACGCGTCAGTTGAACGGGCGTTTCCGAAGGTCTT
Source organism: Deinococcus metallilatus (assembly GCF_004758605.1). Classification (NCBI taxonomy): domain Bacteria; kingdom Thermotogati; phylum Deinococcota; class Deinococci; order Deinococcales; family Deinococcaceae; genus Deinococcus; species Deinococcus metallilatus. The sequence continues at coordinate 485,057 of NZ_CP038510.1, read as the reverse complement.
CGCCCAGCGCTTTCAAGCGTGGCGGCACTTCGTCCACTTCACGGCGGAAGGCCTCAG
>NZ_CP038510.1:232500-480000 GCF_004758605.1 Deinococcus metallilatus | reverse complement strand
GCACCTGGCGTGAAATGGCAACCCTGACAGGTCACCCCCTGCTCGGCGTAACTGGACTGCGCCCATTCACTGAAGGTGGACTGGAGCCTGACACCGTTCATGGTCAATTCGTGACAACCCTGACAAAAGGCGCTGGTGCGGTAAAAGGGCCGCATCATGTCCTCCCGGTGCTGCTGCGGGTCCGCCATCACCAGGTGTGCTGCCGCTTCAATCTCCTGTACAGACAGGTAGTCCCCACCGGGGTAAGGCCGGATACGGCCGGGGTCGGAGAGGTAACGGGCATTGCCACCCTCCACCCGGTCGAGGGTGTGGCAGAAGACGCAGGAGACACCTTCAAGACTCCCGACCGATTCACGGGAATACAGACCCACCTCGCCGGTCATCAGGGCGACCGGCGCGTGACAGCCCGCGCACTGGCGCACGGCGACTTCCCCCTCCTCGAAGGCCACCAGGTCCTTGACCTTGAGATACCAGGGGTCAGAGGCCGCCAAGCGGTGCAAACTTGACTCCCAGTTGCTGTGGATGCTGACATGACACCGACCGCAGGTGCCGGATGGAGGGTACGCACCAGTGTGAAACGCTACGCCTTGGAGGGTGCTGGCTTCACTGGGAGCGAATGGGCTGGCACTCTTCACTGAACGCACCCCGCCGCCCGACCCGCGCTCTAAGCCCGAGGACTGCAAAGCAGCATTGGGGAGGGCCTCAACACGAGCGGTGGGTTGGATACGGGTGAGGTTGATCGTTAGGCAAAGCAGGCCCAGGAGCAGTATCAATATTGGAATTTTTTGTTTCAGCTTCATCTCTCAGCAGACCCTCTCGTTCCTTTCGGCTATGTGCATCTCTTCCTATAGGTCAAATTAATGAAGACTCAGCTTCGTTCTACCATTCACCGATAATCTCTCCTTATGCTGCACGAAGGGCTTATGGCTATCAAGCCATAAGCCCCCTATTGGCTTATGGATTATGAATTAATCTTTCGAATATAACCCCAGTCTATTGAGTTAAGAATCAGGGATAGAGCTTTCTGATGTTTATCCCTAGCTTGCTGTAAATCGTTGAATGCTTGACTTGACGAGAGTAACCCTCCCTTATCTTTATGTATCCTGTATGGCTCCTCAGTTAAATGGAACGTTTCATCCCCAAGACCTAGAGGACCATTAATCCAGACGATGTGGTCGGTTAGCCACTCTACGCTGTAGAGGTCAGGGTTTTCTAATAGTACTTCCATTTCCGAAGAAGGCAATAGTCTGGTATCTATTATAAGGAATGAAGTATCTAAGGTCTCTGAGACGTTGTACTTGAGCAGCTTGGGTATTATGTTGCTGTCATCCTGTGCAACAATTAGAGGTTGTAGGCATCTGAAAACAGATTTCATAATGCTCATAACTTCTGGACGCTTGTTTTTATATACTGAGTCCTGTTCCGGATAAAACACGGCGGCGAGCAGGACGTTTTGAATCTCATAATTGGGGAAATAGAGTCCTTGGTTGGCAAAATCTATCTCTACCCAATATGATTCCTCACTAATGTCAATGAAGTCTATTACTGAGTCCCTCACATTTACTTTTACATGACCATCCCAATTGGCCCCATTAATCGTTATTCTAATTGAATGGGAAAGCAGGCTTAAACATGTCGCTATGTTAGCGGAAAGCCGAGAAATGTCGAAGACAGAGGTAATTTTCATGATCCCTCACGGGTTAAGCAGGGTACCGCTTGCATCTACGACGTCTATACCCTTCGACCTCAAGTAGGAAGCTACGGGTGCGGAAAGCTTTGATGCATCATCCACATAGTACACGGCTTTGGCTCCGTTGCTTGCGGCAGCGAGCGAGAACCTCTCAACCTGGTCGATAAAGTCGTTGGTGGTCTTTGTTCCCGGTGTCATAGCCTTATTTAAGCTCGACTTGGTGTCCCAGTAGGTGAGCGGGCGACCGGTAATGATATCTACGTCGGCTGTGCGGGCAGCACCCTTGTACACTATTGGAACATCCTTGCCCATCTCTAGAACACCCAATCCTTTGCCTTCAAGTGCGCTGGCTACATTTATTTCCTTCAGTGCGCCCGTAACGTTGCTTGCCTGTTGGGCTGATGCTATACGGCGCATGACTTCATCTACGCCTGGCACGTGAGATATTCCCTCTAGTTTGCTTAGAAAATCCAGATTGTCGAATCCATACCTTGTCAGACTGTCATTCGATGATCTTATGAGGCTTCCAGCATCCTTAAGTGTCATACCCAAGCCATTAAGACCGCCGAAAATAGAGTCCAATTCCCGAATCTTGTTAGTCCCACCCTTAATGCCAATATCGACTATAAAGGACAATTCATCCTTTAAAAGCTGTAAAGCTCGTATGGGGTCTTTAAGACCCGGTCCTCTATTAATGGCGTCCTTGATGAGGTCTGCTATGAAGCCTTTGCCTGATAATTTACTGATTTTGTAAACGCCAATTAATCCACTACCAACTGTGCCCAGTCCAAGCCCAACTTCGCTAAAATCGGCGGCTAGACTTAGCCCCGCCAGCACAGAGGCAACAGGGTCCATCCCTTTGCCCAGGAGTTTGTTGGTTGCTTCCTGAGCGAGGGTGCTCACGTCACCAACCCAGGGTAGGAGGCTCCAACCAACGGTGACCGCATCCTCAACAGTAAAGCAGAAGCTGCCAGCACACGCCTCTTTGCTAGCGATACCAGCGATCCAATCGGTGATGAGTTTGCCGTATTTATTGGCGTAAAACCTGTCAAAAATGTTTGACTTCGCGGCTTGACCTGATTTGCTGAATGCCAACAGTTCTACGCCACAAGAGATGCCGATAACATTTGGTTTTACGCTCATCGCTCCAGAGGAGTCGCTGTAGCCATATTCACTTATAGTCACATGGCTCAGGTCGGCACTGGCATTGGTCGGCAGATTAACATTCACCTCAGCCTCGCCATTAACAAAGGGGCCGTGACTGTTCAGATCCTTGAACATCGCATAGTTATTGTTAAGACCGACGAGCACCCCTGATTTGTCTACTGCTTTTACTTTTACCTTTGCGCTGATAACTGGGCTACCATTCTGGAGGAAGGCATCACTCTCTCGAGCAAGGATTACTCTACCGCCGCTGCCGTCTATCTGATACGGTGTCTGAATTTCGCTAGGGATATCTGAATCGGGTAATAGTACAATTGTAGGCTCCTCCACCTCCAAATGGTCAACGATTTTGATATTTTGGATAACGCTGCTAGATTTTCCGTATTTATTCCGAGCCGAGAAAGTGACAGACTGTGTGCTGCTCCCATCCAGAAGTTCCGGTGTGACTACCATAGTGAGTTCACCATGTTCGTCGAGCTTAATCTCTACATCTTTTACCAGATCCTTCCCATTACTGGTTAGCAGAACGGTGGATGGGTCAATGCCTTGTCCTGCTACATCATCTACACTTGCCGAGATACCCTTGAATGTCTTTGTCGTTGTTACGAGGAAACTGTTCCCACTGGTGGAGGCGTTAAGGGTGGTGGACGGCGTACGAGCTGCAACAAGGGATGTTGGATTGGCTGACGACCGCATTGTCGCCACGCTGCAATCGGAATTGTCTCGGAGTACGGTGGGGGGGTAGAGCCAGGGCTCGCGCACCTGAACGGTCAGGCAGGGAAACTTAACGGTCCCAGGCCCGCCGTAATATTGCCTGACGCTGCCGCTGACGTACTGTGGATCGGCGGCATAGGCGTACAAGTCCCGGCCAGATTGAGATTGCGTCGTGGTTCCATGGAACTTGCCTGCCTCGTCTGTGACACCCCAGTTCGTGACCACGCCCGCCAGGGGATTCCCGGACTGATCGACCACGCAGCCCTCGACGGGATCAGGAAAGAACTGACCTCCGATCCAGGTGAAGTGATTGATTTCGTACTCCAGAAACTGTCGCCCGTCCACGGTAGTGATCACACCGCTGGTGATGTCCTGGACCCATCGCCCCTCGCGTTCGTCGAAGTAGGAGATCCGAATGGGAGTGCCATCGGGAATGCTGATACCCGGTTGCAGCGGCAGGAAGAGCGTCGCGGGCTTCTTGAAGGTCAGGCCGACCGGACCCAGGCGGGCGAAGGCCAGAAAGTACCCATCCTGGGGCAGTTCGGGGAGCGCGTTCGCCCCAGTGAGCTGAGTGAATTCAATCGGCACATTCTGGTCAAGCGCCCCAGCGGGAACCTTGAGGAAGCTGCCGTCGTTGGCGTAATGCACGCCCCCTTCCGGCCCGATCATGGTGACTGCCTCATGCTTCGGCTGAAGCTCGGCAAGTTTGACCGTCACGGTCTGTTGCTCACCCTTGACTTCAGCGAACCGGAAGATGCGTTCGTATCCGGGCGCGTTGATCTCGATGGTCTGGCGCCCCTGCGGCACCCCGCGCAGCAGGAAGTACCCGTTGCTCGCGGTCTTGGTGGTCAGGCCAGGTAGGCCAACCACAGCTCCCGCAATCGGCTTTTTGGTCGTGATGTCCAGTACGAAGCCGTCGACAAAGGAGCGGGCATGGGCCTTGGGGTCCTGCGGCACCGGAGGGCGGCCAGGAGTCACCGTAAACGCTGGATACAGCACGGCCCGCTCACCGTTCGGGTTGACCGCCATGATGCCGTAGGTGGATGGCGGAAACCCGGCAGGGACGACCAGTTCGGCGCTGTTCTCCTTCCAACTCCGCACCTGCAACTTGGTCGATTCAATGAAGAACGCCGTCTCGGCGCGAATGTCGCTGCCCTGCACCGTGACGATGGTTTCCGCGTCCCGGCTGAAGCTTGCCGGTGCCGCCGTCGTCAGGCCGAGCTTGCCCGCGACACTGGTGAGGTCCACCCGCAGGGTACCCGTCTGATCGGCCGGGCTGTACACCCGCCAGGGCAGCGTTTGGCTTTGACCAGGCGCCAGCGCGCCGTACTCGATAAAGGGGGCGTCATCGCTGGCATACCCACTGGGGTTGACCGCCCGCAGGCTGTCAGGACGCGGCTCGCGCAGGATTGCCTTCACCCCTGGCAAGGGCGTCGTGCCGGTATTCTTGATGGTGACGTCGCTGCTGAAGACATGGCTGGCGGCATTCCAGCTCGGGTTGGCTGCGGTGAGTTCCAGCACCGAGGTACCGTTTTTGGTGAAGGTCAGACCCTGGAAGCCGCTTTGAAGTTCTGCGGTATAGGTTCCGACAATCTGGTTAGGGTTGGGCGCGGGTGCGAGGGCTTTGACCTGGACCGTCCGCTTGATGTTGTTGGGAAAGGTCAGCGTTATCGTTCCGGTGCTGCCCTGGGGTGCATCGGCGGTCACGGTGAACGCTGCTGTGCTTGCACCGTTGGAGCCGCTCTGCCGTTGCACCTTGAGCCACGGCTGGTCTGCACTCACGCTGATGGGCTGCGGGCCGTTCAGGGCGTTCCCCGCCAGGATCAAGCCAGATTGCGTGGCATTTGCGTTGACGGCGAGCGGGTGAACCGTGGGGAGACTGGCCGTTCGTTTGGCAGCAATCAGCACGGTCTTGACCAGCAGAGCGCCCAGGTCGGCGGCGTCCACGGTCTGCACACCCTTGGTGGGGACGTCGATCAGGTCGGCCGCGTAGGCCTGGTAGGACGTGGGTACCTGCTGGGCGAGGAGAAACCGGGACAGCAGGGCGCTGTCGGCCAGGTTCACGCTGCCACTCTGGTCCAGGTCGCCCGCCTCAAAGGCCGCCCAGGTGGGATCAAGGGTGGTGGGTACCAGGAGAGAAGGGGTGTTGAGGGTCTGGGGATCGAGGAGACCTCGGGCCTGGAGGGCGTCTTGGACTTGACGCTCCAGTGACACCGTGTCCGGGGCAGTAGCTGTTCCACCTTCCCCAGCGTTCAGGGTGAGGGCTGTTTGCGCAGTGACGGAGACAAGCTGGTTCTGGCCGTCAACCGCCTGTGAGAGCTGCACCCCGATGCGCGCGGGCTGATCGGTGAGCAGTTGAAACACGGCCCGCACCACCTGGGTGGTCCCTGGCTGGGAGCGCAGGACGGTCACGCTGGGTGTCAGGTCGTCGGTCTGGTTCAGGTGGACCAGAGCCGTCTCGTCGGGTAGGACGCCCACGAGCTTCACCCGCGAGGCGTCGAAGTCCAATTGCAGTTCGGCGGCATTGATCGAACCGCCTTGGGCCTGAAGCTCGATGGGAACGGTGAGGTAGGTACCCCGACTCAGGGTGGCGTCTTGCACACGCAGAGCAACCTTCACCAGCGAGGGTTGCGGCTGGGTGGTGGGCGGAGCGGTAGGGGTGCGGCCAGCGGTTTCCTGGCGCGCACACCCGAACAGAATGAGAAGGGAAAGGACGGCGGTCAATGATGGGGCAAGTTTCCTACGATGCACAGGCACCTCCGAGATCCAGTCCCTCAGCCATATCATGAGCCGAGTCTGAAGACCTCCTCATCTGCCTGGAACGTCGTACCCCCGTTGGGGGATAGACAGTAAGCGGGACAGCTATAGCCCTTTCGCTGTCACCCCAACGTCTCGACACTAAGCGCCAGTTTCCGTTCCAACTCTAGTCGGACCCCAGGTTCCATGCGCTTCATCAAACGGGACGCTCAGCCCAGGAATCCGTTCCTTGATGTGCAGCCGGATCTGATGGAAATAGCCCTTGGCCTGCGCGGGCCTCACCTCTGGGAAGAGGTCACGTTGCACCTCCGCCAGGCTCGCTCCCCCACTCTTCAGCAGGTAGGCCAGCACCTCCACCACCCGTTTTAGCCGCAGACGAATGCTCTGCCCATCGAGCAGCACCTCCGCGCCACCCAGGGTCTTGAGGTTCACCTGTCGGAGATTTTGAGCATCTTCCTTCAGCAGGTGGAGGCGCTCATAGGCTCCAGGCGGGAGGCTCTCCAGACGTGCAGTGACTCGTGGCGTCAGGCGAAGTTCGGCCACCACTGTCGGCGGCGTCTCGAAGGCGGCGACCAGATCGGCAGCTTCGCTGAGCGAAGCTGCACAGGCTTCCCCCTGTCCAAACCGCTCCTGGGCCTCGGCCAGATGGAGCCTTGACCAGAGAGCTTCCCGTATCAGTTCCCGATCCTGAAAGAAGCTCACCGCCTCCTCCAGCAGGCCCAACCCTCCCCGATCCCCCTGAGAGGCTCGCCAACTTCCCTCCCGCCACTTCAGGAACGCCTCGTCGCGCGGTGCCCTGACCAGCCGTCTGGCCCGGACGAGCGCAGTTCGCGCCAACACCTCATCCCCGCGCTCAGTGGCCAGAGCCAGCAACCCGAGCCGGGCGTGCACCTCGATACTGGGGCGCATCTCGGTCTGCGTCAAAGACACGGCTTTCTGAAACGCAGAAACTGCCTGCTCATACGCTCCCTCGATCCGGAAAAGCTGTCCTTCGTGATAGGCCAGAACGGCTTCCAACACGGGGTCATCCGCGCTGTCCTTCCGAACACTGCTAAGCAGGGCGCGCGCCTGAGCGCCTTCCCCCTGGTACACCGCACAGGCGGCGAGTGTGGCGATGGCATAAGCCCGACGTACGGTGTGCCCGTGTTCCGCAGCGAACTCCAGATAAGCCGAGGCCCGGTGGTCCTCTCCGAAGCGGGTCAGGTGCATGCCGTAGGCATGCGCCACCGAGGCCTGCAGGGCCAGTGGGGCATCACTGGCAGTCTCCCACGCCCGCTCGAAGAACCGCAGCACCGTCTGCATGCCTTCTCCCAGTTCATGGCCCACGATGGCCCGTTCGCGGTGCCACAGGGCCTGATCCAGTAAGGGCAGGAGCGGAAGGGCATCCTGAATCAGCGTGAGAGAAGACAGCGCCCGAGCAAATTCACCTGCGGCACGATGCAAGCTGGCCAGGTCGATGCGGGCGGCATGGCAACCTCGCTGGGCGGCCTGCTCAAGCTGCTGGCGGGCCTGCACGACCTGGCCTTGTTGAGAGGCACAGACCCCGGCCCAGCGCAGGTCTTCTGCTTTTGGCTCGGTGAGCCGGTCGTACTGCTCCAGGCCCCGGCCGTACTCCCCGACCAGCACCGCCTCCCTCACTGTGGTCATACCAACACCATAGCTGACCTGCCTGCACCTTGCGTCCTCAGATGTGAGATGACCACAGAACACAGCGCGACAAGTTGGCGGCAATGGCCCTCTGTAAAGGGCCATTGCCAAGCGGTTTAACTATTCAAAGACCGTAATATCCTGTCCACGACTCAAATTTGTCGCTCTTGAAGTATACACGCCAACCTATAAGCACGTTTGTGGATGCATTGGAGTAAATACACCATATGTCAATAGTGTTTGGAGTTCCGCAAGTGGAGAATTTGTAGCTTGCTCTCTGAACGGAGACGTTGGCCGAGAAGTAGCCCCCCTGTCTCGCACCATCACGGTTAAGGTAGAGCCATCCAATATACTCAGTATTAGCGTAGATGGAGCTAACCTGGTTACCGTAACCATAGTTAATGGAATTGTTCTCTTCAAGAGTTCCAGCCGTAGGACAATCATCGTAAGCTACATTGAAAGTTGTAGTGGAAGTGCAGGGCATACGTCCGTCCCAAGTATCAACATAAAAGGGGCTTTCTGATTGCCCGTTTGGCATAGAAAAATCTGCTTCATAGAAGCGCGAGCCGCTATTTTTTAAAACTTCAAGATCGGCAGATGACCACTGCTGACTTATCACCGCTCGGAAGTTACCATCACTGCCAACATATTTTGCATAACCAGTGCGCGGAATCCAGGTAGCGGCATTTGCTGTGTTATAGCCAAGTGCAAGGCTGGTGCCAATAAAAATCAGAGCAGATGTTGACCAAGTAAAGAGGCGGCGCAAGATAGGTTTCATCTGATCCTCCAGTCCAAGTTCCACTTCTTAAAAGTGCTTTCTAATTCACTGATGAGTTTATCGGTGCTTGTACTAGCGGACTGGACCTCCAGCGCCTGGCCTGATTGCTCGCGAAGTGCCTGCACAAAGTTGGGGCGTGCCAGTGACCAGCGAGATCTCGGTTTGATACCCAAATATACATCTACCGGCAGCCTTGCCGCGACTTGTTCGATTACTCCGCGATCTGCACTGAGAACCAATCCATAGATTAGTTTCCCGTCTTCTTCAAGATCCATAACGAATTGCTTGCTTAGGTCAATATTCTCTAGACGACTTGCAATGGATGCCCGAAGATCAGGGCTTTGCTCCAAGTTGGCGCGGGTGAGCTGATTCTAAGCGCTTTGGAAGAACTGTTTTGAGCCGTTATTGACGTCATCTGCAATGGATGACAGCCGATTCCGAAATTCAGCATATCCAGCTTCGAATGGTATTGGGCCTGCTGGGCTATAATAACCGCCAAAGGTATGTGAGTAGTAACCAAAGCCTATGAGACGGTGTTTCTGACTGTCGACGGCTGCCTTTATCTCATCTGCTGACACCAAGCGTGTGAACACCATCCCCACGGCCCTGTCTTCAGGAATTTCTTTAAGAGGATTAGTTACCCTGACACTATTTTCATTATACAGAGAAGCATACTCTTTTTGCTCATCTGTTAGCTGGCTATTCGATTGACCACATGATCCCAACAAAAGACTACTCATCAGTATACAATTTAGGAGGGCGATCTTGTTTTTACTCATACTACTCCCTATATAGCTAATGAGGTAAGTTCTGTCGAACTGCGTTTTACTCTTGTTGTTTGCTCTTGCCAGTGTACTAAAGCCAGTAATGCTACATAGAAGACATCCTTCTTACGCAAGTTTCGTAATTTAACTAATACAATTATCTAAAGGCGTCTCATTCTACAACCTTGTTTATCAAACGGTCACCTCCTTGCTGGCCATAGCTTATTGAACGTGCGGTTTACAGCCGTATTGCAGGAAATCCCCAGAGCTGAACGCCGTGCAGGACGGGACAACTTCTACGCTGCCCTCCTTGGAGCGGTGGCCCGTCTCGGCAAGCGCAGCCTCACTGCAAACCGGTTTGCAGTGAGGGCCTCCAACTGCAACACGGGTGCAAACCGCACGTTTCTTAGCCTCCATTCAGGAGGCTTTCTTGAAACGACTGCTTTGCGCCCTCGTCCTGCTGTGCGCCGGAATCGCCCACGCCGACCCCAACGACGGCTCCGGTCCACCCCTCATCACGCCGATCCGCGCACCGCTGCCCAAGCCGCCGCCCCCGGCGGCTCCCACGGAACAGGTTCCCTCGCAGCTCCCCCTCGAAAGGACATCCTCATGAGGAGAAGAACCCCCCTCACCGTCATCACGGTCCTCACGGCCCTGCTCTCCGCTTGTGGTCAGCCTCAGACCCCCCAGGGGGTCCAGGCCACCTCGGGGAAAGGGAAAGTCACCGTCAGCATCGTCCCCGTCCTGAAGGCCGAGCGCCTGGCACCGCAAAGCACTGGCACGACCTCCCCCGAGGTCACAGAGGTTCAATTCCCGTCCGGCAGCATGGAATTCTTTGAACAGGAGCTGGTGGTTCGCGTCACCGATGAGGCGGCTTTCCAGTCGTTCCTGACCAAGTACAACGGCGTCGTCGTTCACGACGGCGCCCTGCCTGCCCCGCCGTCTGCCTCACTCAAGACAAGGGTGGTTCCTGACCGTCAATGGCGACTGGTCCGGGTGAAAGCCCCAATGGTCAGCCTGGAAGAACTCGCCCAGGAACTCGCCGCCCAGGGCATGCAGGGAGACATTCGGATTCCGATCAGGAAACCGCGAACCTCTACGCGCTGGCCCTGGACTACGCGCACACGGACGGGGTGAAAGCTGAACTCAACCTGGCGCTGAAACCGCAGGCCAGCGGGTTGGCCCTGGAACATCAGATTTATCCCTCGGTGTTTCGTCAGCCAGTGAACAACTGGTGGCTCCAGGCGGGAGCGGGGAACGTCATCCGGGCCTGGGAGGAATTGGGCATCTCCGGACAGGGCGTCGGGATTGCGATTATCGACATCGGCTTCACGCCCAACGACCCGGACATCATCAACAGTGACCCCTTGAACGGGATCGGTGCCCGTCGGGGCGTGATGCAGTACGACTTTGCACAGAACGACTACGATGTCACCTCTGACGCTGGCGGTGATCCGGATCCGAACGGCACCACCTGGCATGGCCACGGCACAGCGGCGATTGCCTTCGGTGCCCAGAACAACCACTATGGCGAAACAGGCGTCGCGCCGGATGCGACGCCGATGCTGTTCCGGGTGGGTCGGGGCATCGGAAATGCCATGAGCTACTATGACGCCGGGCGCGCGGTAGATACCGCCGTGGCCTGGGGAGCCAGCGTGATCTCCATGTCCTTTTCTGCGAATACACCGGGTGGTGTGGGTATCCCCAACACCTATCTGGGGGCAGCCCTGGACCGGGCTGCGGCACGCGGCGTGATCAACGTCGCAGCGATGGGGAACGACGGGCGGTACTTCGACTTCGCCCGCTGGCCCTGGCAGACCTATCCAGTTCCTGCGGTCTGGTCCTCTGTCATTGCGGTAGGCGCGACCACTTCCAGCAACACTCGGGCTTCATACTCCAACTACGGTCCCGTGGTGGGTATCTGGGGTCCAGCTGGAGCAAACGATTGGTTTGAACCCATTCGTATCGCACCCAGCAATAAACTTCACTCAAACTGTTACACTGTTGATTTCTGTCAAACTTATGACGCGACCGAGCTCTTTGCGGGGACATCGGCAGCAACCCCATTTGTCGCTGGGGCCATCGCTTTGATGAAGCAGGTGAAACCCAGCCTCACCAAGCAGGATATTCTGAATATCTTCAGTCAGACGGCAAGGAAAAATACTTCGGACGGCAATGTGAACGGGGCGGGACTTATCAATGTTTATGAGGCAGTGAAGCTGGCGCGCGACTATACACCGCCACCTCCTCCACCTGAAGTGCCTGAGCCGCCTGAAACCTGCCATCCGGTGTCCAGTTGCTGACCATCTTTAAGGCCGATCTTCAGGAGGTAGTATGAAATTTCTTCCCACTGCGCTGTCGCTGGGCACAATCTTTCTTCTCGGTTCCTGTTCTCTGCCCTCAGCGCCAGGCTTCTATATTGGAACTATTGATTTCAGAACCGCTGCCTACACGAGTGAACTGAAGGGAGTCAAGACCGTCGCTATCATCTCGGACTATGTTCCCAGCGAGCTGTCCGGCCAGGTGAAACGGGTGCACTTTCTGGTGGGAAATTCGACGCTGGAGGGGACGGCCAAGGGAGAGCAACTGGGAACAGTCTACTTCTGGGAAACGTCCAACTCCTGCCGGGACCTCCCGCAAGGGGACAACATTTCGGTGTCCTACGAGATGCTGGGGGCCGACAACGCGGTCCTGAAGAAGGCCTCTCTGGTCGTGCCCAAGATTCAGACCTGCTCCTGAACCCGTTAGGCGCGGCCTGGTGCCGTAGGAGTCGGGAAGGGACGTCCCTTCCCGACTTCGCCTTCAGAAGGAGGAAGTGCGCTGACGCCGCCACTGACGAACTTCAGCATCCGCCGTCTGATCGCTGACTTCCGCGTAGCGCAGGGTGGTCTGGATGTGTTGGTGCCCCAGCCGTTTCCGGATCGTCGCCAGGCTCACGCCGCCGTTCACCAGTTCCGTCGCATGGCTATGTCGGAGTTGGTGCAACGTGCAGGTCACCCCAGCAGGTTCTGGCAACTTAACCGAGCAAGGCCGGGGTTGTTCAGCAGGCGGCTTGATTCTCAAGCCGCCTGCTGTATCGCTTCTCTCCAGAGGAGCAGTGCTTCGGTTTGGTTGCTTCGTCTGAGGGCAGCGGGGATGGTCGTTCGGGTCTGGCGGTGAAGGTTCGAAACTCGGGCGTGGAGCGCAAGGAATTCCTGTGTTCGTCGCCGTCTTTTAAAGCCGAGCTGGCCCCGTTCTTGCTGTCTTGTTTGTCGATGTGACTGTTCCACGAGGGTTCTGGCAACTTAATGCCAGTAGGCTGGTGAACTGTGACTGACCGGAAGCCCTACCGCCATCGTTTTCCCCTGAGCGTCATCGGCTACGCCTTGCGGCTGTATCACCGCTTCCCCCTCAGCCAACGTGATGTGCAGGAGCTGCTCCACGAGCGTGGTATTCAGGTCAGCCACGAAACCTTGCGTCAGTGGAACATTAAATTCGCGCCACTCCTCACCGAGGAACTGCGCCACCGAGAACCCCGCCGGGGTTCTCGGTGGCATCTGGACGAGGTCTGTGTCAGGGTTGGTGGGGTCAAGCACTGGTTATGGGGGGCGATTGACGAACGTGGGGACGTGCTGGAGGTGTTGCTTCAAGAACACCGCGATACCGAGGCCGCGAAATCCTTTTTCGCGCGCCTGTTGGGGGAATACGCTGTGCCGGAGGTCATTCACACCGACAAGTTGTGGAGCTATGGGGCAGCGCTGCGAGAACTTCCCGTGCTCCACAGTGTGGAGCACGTTCAGGTCGTCGCCGCTGCTCGCTGCAACAATCTCGTGGAACAGTCACATCGACAAACAAGACAGCAAGAACGGGGCCAGCTCGGCTTTAAAAGACGGCGACGAACACAGGAATTCCTTGCGCTCCACGCCCGAGTTTCGAACCTTCACCGCCAGACCCGAACGACCATCCCCGCTGCCCTCAGACGAAGCAACCAAACCGAAGCACTGCTCCTCTGGAGAGAAGCGATACAGCAGGCGGCTTGAGAATCAAGCCGCCTGCTGAACAACCCCGGCCTTGCTCGGTTAAGTTGCCAGAACCGCGGAGACAGAGGACTGACCTGCCCTTGTCAGCCCTTGCCGAATGAGTGATGTCCGTCGTGCGGAAAGACGGCGAGCGCGACTAAGGAGGCGGTTGCTGCCCCCATTTCGCAGTGAAGTTTGACCCAGAGGGTGGTGGCCGCCTGAAGCGTCAAGCAGAGAAATGACGCAATCGGCCTGGTTTCTTCTCCGACGTTGTGACGACTTCGCATTGTCCAGTGGCCCCTCCCCCGCTTCGTCCCAGAGGCATGAAGTACAGGAGGTGCCTGTTGTCGCCGGCGAAGGAGAAGGGTGGGTCCCGTTAGGAGCACGAGGCGGCCCTCTCATCAGTGCGGTGTGGCTGAGGCAAATCTAGAAGCCGTCAAATTCGCGGAGGGCCGCTTCAGCTTGTGCCACGAGGATAGGATCACGCAGGCCCTGTGCGGCTTGAAGGCGGGCGAGGTAAGGCCGGCGGTCCTCCGGGTCGCGCGCTGTCCATTCCTGGGCGAGGAGGAGCACCCTGGGCCAATCGCCCACCGCCCGTTTCACCGAAGAAGCCATAAGCGCGCGGAAGACCTCCAAAGCTTCTGCACGGCGGGCCTCCAGCCAGTCTCCGCCCTCCAGTTCAGCCAAAAACCCTCCGGAGTAAATCAGCAGCACCTCTTCCAGCTGCGCTTTTTCAGCCGCCGCGCGCAGGGCCAAGAAATCCAGCGTGACGGGGAGGGCCTCATTCACGGTGTAGGTCGGCGCGTGATAGGAACCGTTCAATGAAAAGACGTCCTCACCCAGGCTGGTCCGAAGCTCTTGCAGCACCCCGTTCACCACATTCCGGGCGCGGTAAGGAGGCAGGTCAGGGTAGAGCGCAGCCTCAATCTGCGTCCTGCTATGCCCCGGCCGTAACAGGAGGTAGACCAGCACAGCAACGTGGCGGGCTTTGAGAGAAGGCAAAAGCTTATGTCCCCGCCGAACCTCAGCGAGGCCCAGGGTGGTAATCCGGATCACTTCCCGTCCGGAAGCGCGGGCACCCAGGAGCCCAGGGAGAAGGGGAGCCAGCGCAGGTTCCAGGGCAGCGGCGGTCAGCAGGGCCGGCATCTCCTCCCACTCCCGGCGAAACCCAGCCTTGATGGGAAGGGTCAGGTACCCATCCAAGGCCTGACGAAGGGTAGCGAAAGAGCCAATCAGGTCTCCCCCCAGGTACTGGGCGTAGGCAAGGTGGAGCAGGGCGCGCGTGGTCTCCGCCGGTTGCTGACGCCCCGAATACCCCTGAACGGCCTCCGACAGTTGCCGCCCGGCTTCGGTCAGGTCTCCCCGACGCCGCGCCAGCACGCCTCGCGCGAGCGGCAGGGCCGGGTCTCCCGTTCCGCCTTCGGGACGGGCCGCAGCCAGCAGTTCGAGCGCTGCCGCGTGCAGCCCCGCACGGCTGCGCTGGTCTGCCAGGCGCAAGCCCGTCCACAGCCGCAACTGGCTGTCCCCAACGCTCAGGCTGAGGGGCCACAGCTCCTCCAGGAGGGCTTCGTAGTGGGGGAAATCGCCCGTCGTCCAGGCGAGGTTCGCTTCACTGCCCATCAGCATGGCCCGTGCCCGTGTAGAGGTCGTTTGGGTGAGCAGGGTGCGGGCTTCCTCCCAGGTGGCCCGGGCTTCCCGCACCTGCCCCAGCAGAATCTGCAAGTCGAGCAGGCCCTGAAGTGCAGACAGCCGGGGCAGGACGTTAGGGCCAGCCGGAAGCTGTTGCAAGGCCTGCTGGTAGAGCCGCGTCGCCCGCTCACCCCGGTTGAGTTGCTGGTACATGCGCGCCAAGGTCTGCATCACGTTGGCCGCTGTGCGCTCATAACCTGCGGCCAGGTAGCCGTGCCAAGCCTGCTCCACCTGCTCAAGGCCCTGTTCCACCCGTCCCAGCTGAAAAGCAGTCACCCCCATCCAGCGCTGGGCACGGAGCGCCAGCTCTCCGGAGAGAGCGGAAAGAATCCGTTGAAAGTGAGCCTCGGCCTCGCTCAACCGCCCGAGGGCCCTCAAGCCGTTGCCGTACTCCACCGAAGCCTCCGGTAAGCCTGCCAGATGGGCGCGCAGCAGCAGAGGCTCCGCCCGGTGCAGTTCCCCCAACCGCAGCAGGCTGATGCCGAGCCACATCAGCTCGTGTGGAGACAGGGTGGGGTGCCCGGAGAGATCGGAGACGACTTGCGGGTAGTGTCCCTCATCGAAAGCCTTTTTTATGTGCTGAGTCGCTGTTTCTGACGTAGTAGAGACCCCTTTCTACATTCCTGTGAATGAAAAGCCTACTGCACCTCAAGCTACTGTTCCTGCTGGTTTTCGCCAGCCTGACCTCTGCCCTGGCAGAGACGGCCCCCACCGCTTCCGCGGGAGCCGGACCTGTCCCCCTGACGATCGGCGGCCCGATAGATTACGGGCTGGAATAACGCGGGGGCACGGAAAGAATGGGAACTTCACAGCCCTATAACGCCCCCGCTACACCCCAGTGGACGGCCCTCAAGCGATTGGTTACGAAAGTTGCCCGCAGAAGCGCAGTGACCGCTGACGACGCGCAAGCGCTGGTGGCCCGCTTTGTGGACGCCCTCATCAGCGCCTCAGCGGGCAAGAACGTAGGGCAAGGCAGCGCGCAAGACCTCCCAGTGCGGCTTCCCCCTTTCAACGCCGCAGCGCTAGAAACGGCGCGCCGTTTGATCCTGTTTGCCTACGGAGTCCACCAGTCTGGGTTCGCTGCTGCGGCCGCACCTTTCAGGAAAGACTTGGGGCAACACCCTGCCCGGCGCGACGTGTTGCTGGCGCTGCTCAATGGCCTCGGCCCAGAAGGGTCCACCCTGCCTGAGGTGGATGCGCGCTTTGCTCTCCTGCACATTTTGGAGGTGGGGCAGGCCCAGGACACTGTGGAGGCGTATGAAGCGCACCTGGTGACGGCCCTCGACCCTGCTGCCCTTGGAGAACGCCTGAGGGACCTCTTTGCGGCCTGTCTGGAACACGCGTTGCAACGGTTCATGTACGAGTACCTGACGGAGCGAACCGGACACGATCAGGCCATGGCCGCGCTTATAGGGGCCTCAAAGGGGTTGTGGCAAAGGGTGTCTAACTTGCCCCCTCCTGCTGAGCCCGCGGGTGGATGGCACTCTCAAGAGGGGCTTAGGGCGGTGGAAGCGCTTTTCGCAGACGTCATACGCCGCGCTGGACCGAGGACCTGAAGATGAACGTAGAGCTCCACATACAGGCGGCTCCCCAGCGGGGAGAGTTCGCCCGAATCACCCTGAATGCCCCTGGGCTTGAGCCCATGGTGGTCCGTCTCGACACGCAGGCGCTCCGCCGCCACGGGGTTCAACACCATGAGGCGGCGCTCGACCTGCTTGCCCTGGCCGCCACGGTGTATGCCGTGGATTGCCTGGTACCCCGCAAGCAGGCAGAGGATGGCTGGACGCGGGAACTGGCCTTCGAGATGCCGGTCGCCGATCCGGCCCTCTGGGAGACGGCGCGCTTCGCCTTGGAGCGCTGCCTGTCTTTTCTCAGCGGTGACCGCTGGTCCATTACCTTCACGCCGCGCAAGGTTGAACTCTGGGCCCCACGCCGTGAGGTCCCAACCCCCAAGCCGGTGCAGGTCGTGAGCCTGTTTTCTGGGGGGTTGGACTCCACCATCGGTGTGATCAATCACCTGGCGAGCACCCAGGACCAACTGTTGTTGGTGGGGCACTCCGACACCCAGACCTCCGGAACGAAGCGGGATCAGGAGGAGGTGTACGGGCACATCAATGACACGTTCTCGGGACGTTCAGAGCTGTTGCAGGTCCATGCTGGATTTGACCGTCAGGCGGGGGAGCGCACCATGCGCAGCCGCTCTTTCCTCTTCCTAGCCCTCGGCGTGTGGGCGTCGGACGTTCAGGGAGCCGGCACGCCGCTGCTGATTCCGGAAAACGGCACCATCGCGCTGAACATGCCCCTAACCCCCACCCGGACCGGTTCCAACAGCACCCGCACCACCCATCCGCACTATCTGGAGCTTTACCGGGAGTTCCTGAAGACCCTCGGCCTGGACGTCCCTCTGATTAATCCTCTGGAAGACCAGACCAAGGGGGAGGCGGTCAGGAACTGCTCGGACGCGGCGCTGCTGAAGAAGGTGGTGGCCCTGACCAATTCCTGCGCAAAAACGAACCGCCGGGGGCATTGGGTGCGCCGAACGCCCAGCATCAAACATTGTGGGCAGTGTATGCCCTGCTTATACCGGCGAGCGGCCCTCCATACGGCAGGCTGGGATGAGGGTCAGGCGTATGGCCTCGACCTGGCAAACGGGGAAGTGGACCTGGACGGCACGTCGTCAGGAGCAAATGATGCGCGCGCCCTTCTGTACCTGATCCGCCGCGCACCAGACCGGGACGAGCTGGAAAACCGGTTGTTTACCAATGGCCCTCTGGAGGTGGGAAAGCGCCAGGACTACGCCCGCCTCGTGCACACGACGCTGGGAGAGCTCCGCACCTGGGTCGAGGACAAAGGCAACCCGAAGGTGCGGGGAAACGCCGGAGTATGAGTCGGTGGGTGGACGCCCACTGCCACGTCGACCTCTTCCCACAGCCCGAGCGACTCCTGGCAGAGACGGAGCGGCTGGGCATCACTACCCTTGCGGTAACCAACCTGCCCAGTCATTTCCATCTGGGCCACCCACATTTTCGGCGGTACCGCCGCGTCCGGCCCGCCGTCGGTCTTCACCCCCTGCTCGCGACTGAACATACCCCCGCGGAACGGGCGGCGTTTCTCCGGGCCCTCCCCATGACGTCCTACGTGGGCGAGGTCGGTCTGGACGGCTCAGGACATGGCCGGGCTTTTCTGGAGCTTCAGCGCGCTTCTTTTGAGTTCGTCCTGGAGGCCCTTGGCAGACGGACCCACCTGATGAGCATTCATTCTCGCGGTGCTGAGGCAGAGGTGCTTGACCGCCTGTCCGCCCATGGGGTGCAGCGGGCCGTCTTTCACTGGTACACCGGGCCGCTTCGTCTTGTGGACGCTATTCTGTCCGCCGGTCACGCCTTTTCTGTCAATCCAGCGATGATGCGCTCGGCTTCAGGACGCCGCATCATCGCCCAGATTCCTGCGGACCGGTTGCTGACAGAGTCCGACGGTCCACACATTCGTTTGGAGGGACAAGCACAGGACCCCAGGGCCATTCCCGCCCTTGTTGCCGAGCTGGCACCCACCCTTGGTCTGACACCCGAGGAACTGGCCGAGCAAATCTTCCACACTTTGAAAGCGCTTCTCTCTCCTACGAAAGGGGAAGAAGCCCCTTTTCGAAAGGGGCACCTTTAATTTCGCCTGAAAATGAATTCCCAGTAATGTCTAAATATGTTGATCTCCCCCTTATCCAGCGTCCACCGTGCAACACAACTTCAGACTTTGCTGTTGCCGATATGACGCCATGTTCGCAAGATGAGAGGCCGAATGAATTCAATTAAATCACGTCTAGGAGAAATGGCATCATCCAGGCTTTTCCGAATTTTTGGATCCCTTCTCACAGCTGTTTATTTTCTTTTTCTATTTTCCTTGATTGTGGCCGTTGTAGGAGCTATGTTCATTAGCAAGAAGGCCTATGATAAGCCTGATGTTTATATAGGATTCATTGCATTTCTCGCGGTCTTCGGGACAACTTGTGGTGCTACAATGACAAGCGTGCGCGCCACGCCTGAAAATATTGCCGATTCAATCAATAAAAGGACTAATTCTAATTTTATCTTCGCTTCTCTCGGTATTGCATCAATATTAATAACGCTTCTTGGAATTCTAATTGGCCTACTCTTACCAAATAGATCGCCTAAAGCTGAAATTGGCCCTTATTCTGTTCTCTGGTTATTCTGGGGATCATCAATCATAATTTCACTAGGTATTATCCTAAGTCTCTTAGCATCGGGGGCCATCATCCGCAACCATGTGCTCAACGCCTTCTATTTGATTCGCAATCCAAATATAACTTCGCCAAGTAAGCCCGCCGATCCACCCAGCAGCGAGCGCACACAAAGTTTGGAGTCGCAGACCTCTCCCCCTTCTGGCATAGACCTTGAGCAAGAGGCGAGTTCTGAGACCTTGAGTCGAGCGTAACCGCCCGGCTACCCGAGGGGCAAGTCGTCAAGATGGTGGCAGAGTCGGTTATAACGTGCATCGCTTAGTCCTGTCACACCCGCTGAGTTACAGTGCCCTTCACGGTAACCGTGCCCAGTTCATTTGAGAAGGACTGCCTCAAATTTCCCTTGAATAAGACGCTGATCTTCCCACTTTGAAGCTGCCTGAAAGTCAATTCACTGATGTCATCAACGACATTCTCAGCGCGAAGGTGGTAGACCGCCAGGAACTTCGCCAGTTGCAAAACATCACCTTGTTGTCCCGCTCGTTTCTTGGCGAGGGGAAGGACGCCATTCTTCAACTCATCGGTCGGGCTGGAGGGGGGCCTGCTTCCTGGGTCTCCCTGAGGGGACTCGCCCAGCAGCAGTTGCCGGACGGCCTCCTCGGCGAGATCGGTGGCGGATTTGCCATTCCAGTTGACCCGGTACACCTGACGGCCTGACAGACTTTATGAGGGCGAACGAAAAACGAGCTGCCAGCCGACTTCGAGCGTTGTTTGTGGTACAGCATGAGGGCGTTTTCGTCCGCTCAGTGGCTCAGGGTCAGGCGCACCCTGGAGGGTCAGGCGGAGGAAGACCGCCTGACCTCGGCTCAGCGCGTATTGAACAGCCCGGAGACCGATCTTGAGATAGCTCAGCGCCCGCTGCCAGTGGGGATCGACGACACGTCGATCCCCGCGCTGCACAATCTGAACCCCTTCGGACACGAGCAGCAAGGTTGCGACCGCCAGCACCAGAATCAGGCGTTCCAGACTGGCAGCGTCTCGCAGCTTGGAATCTTCCAGACCGAACAGGCCGCTTTTCTCGTCCAGAAAGCCTTCCTCGATCTGGAAGCGTTCACCATACTCGGCGAAGGTCTCGATGCTGGTCGGCTCGTCGCTCACGACCTGCCACTGCTCTGGGCCGTCCAATGGACGGCCCAGAGCCACGTGAACCGGACCAAAGTGCTGCCCGGTGAGGGTGACGTTGTGAACGCAACGGGTTTCCCTGGGGGAGAGTCTGACCTCGCCCACTTTGCACAGCCGCTGGCCGTCTGGCGCAGCGAGGATCAGGCTGGATTTGATGCGGATACGGTAGTGCCACCCGCAGACCCGCAGCCAGGCCATCAGTTGCGTGTCGCAGAACCCCCGGTCCGCCAAAAGGCGGACCTGATGCTGACCGAGGAAATCGAGGAGGCCTTTGACTTCGGCCAGGACGGGCAGCAGTTGAGCCGTGCCGACCTGAGCGCTGGGGTGTTCGAGGACGCGCGAGACGAGCGGCACCGCTCGTCCCCAGAACAGGACCGAAATGCGAATCAGGCAGAACTTCTCGAACAGGACACTGGTGTCCAAGGCCAGGATCAGAGTGTGCCCGCCCCAGTCGCGCAGGGCACGGGTCACGAGTGGACCGTAAATGGCGGTGGGGTCGAGGGCAGGATTGTCCAGCCACCGACGACAGCGGCGTTCAGTGCTCTGAGCGAAGGTGGCGCTGGAGTGGATGTGGGGCAGCCAGGCCGGGAGAAAGCTGCGCTGGGAAAGCAGCAGGCCCGTGACCATCCAGGCGAGGGTGCGCGCATTGCGAATGTCGTTCCACAGACCGGTCTGGAGATGAGCCAGGACAGCTTGGTAGAGTCGGGGAGCGTCCCCGGCGGCATTTTCAGTTGTCACAGACAGAAAGTGTCCCCGACCGGGGACGCTTTCTCATACTTTCTGTCAGGCGGTCAGCCCAGCAGAATCAAGGCAAGCACACTCCGGGGGTGGACGGCATGGTCGTAGACACGCCGGAAGCCCGCGTTCAACTCCTTCAGGAAGGTCTGAGCCTGAAGGGCTACGGACCCAAGCCTGTCCGAAGGGTCTACATCCCGAAGGCGAACGGAAAAACCCGTCCGCTGGGGATTCCGACCGTGAAGGACAGGGTGATGCAGGCCATCGTGAAATTCGCACTTGAGCCGGAATGGGAATCCCGCTTCGAGGCCAACTCTTACGGATTCCGACCGGGCAGAAGCACGATGGACGCCATCACCGCCATCCACACCACCATGAATAAGCGAGGAAGCAGCCAGTGGGTACTGGACGCCGACATCAGCGGGTGTTTTGACAACATCAGTCACGACGCCCTGCTGAGCAGGCTCCCGGTGTTCACAAAGGTCATCCGTCGCTGGCTCAAGGCGGGGGTAGTGGAGTTCGGGAGCAAGTCGGATAGCCCCGCAGGGACGCCACAGGGCGGCATCATCTCGCCGCTTCTGGCGAACATTGCTCTTGACGGTCTGGAACGGCTGTTCGGAGCGGAAGATGCAAGGGGTAACCCTGTTGCCCCGGCCAAGCGAAAGGGACTCAACCGGGGATTGAGCGTCGTCCGCTACGCGGACGACTTCGTGGTAACCGCGCCCTCAAAAGAGGTGCTGGAGAAATACGTGATGCCTAAACTCACGGATTTCCTGCGGCAACGCGGTCTAGAACTTAGCGAAGCCAAGACCCGCATCGTCCAAGTAGACGAAGGGTTTGACTTTCTGGGGTTCACGGTGCGCCGCTTCAAGGGAACACTGCTCACCAAGCCTGCCAAGGACAAGGTGCTGCAACACCTGCGGAGCATCAAGGCGTATCTGAAAAGCCACGAACAAACCCCAGCAGGACAGGTGGTCAGTGACCTCAACCCTGTCATCCGGGGATGGGCGAACTACTACCGACACTGCGCGGCCAAAGGAACTTTCGATAAGGCCGACCATCGGATGTGGCAGATGTTGTGGGTATGGGCAAGACGCCGACACCCCAACAAGCCCGCCAAATGGGTCAAGCAACGGTACTTCCGCGACGATGGCCTCTGGACGTTCTACGAGGGCAACGCGCAACTTCTGCGCCGGTCGGCCACGCCAGTCACCCGCTTTACGAAGGTCGAAGGGAAATCATCACCCTTTGATCCGGCACTACGGAACTACTGGCAGACCCGACAGAAACGCAGGGTTGCGCGGCAGATTTACCAGAAGGATAGGCTGGAACTTCTGCGCCGTCAGGGCGGCGAGTGTGGCCTGTGCCGTCTTCCGCTGCCAGCGGAAGACATAGACGACCACCACGTCACGCCGAGACACACGGGGGGACAGAACACGTTAGATAACCGGATGCTGGTGCATCGCTGGTGCCATCACGCGCATCATCAGCGGGTTGGGTATAAGGGCTTGAAGGCTTGAGCCGTGTGCGGTGAAAGTCGCACGCACGGTTCTGAGGGGGCTGGGAGAGCCGCCTCCGGCCCTCCATCCCATCACCTCACCGCAGCCATCATCGGGCCGCATCACTGCTTTCGATAATCCAGACGGCCCACTTCTACGTGATGCGAATTCTGGTTGCAATTCGACTCCGAAACGCGTAACTTTTACGACAAGCCCACTTAACTTTGCAGAGGAGGTTTGGTGCTCGAACTCGACGACCTGGATTGGCAGATTCTGAAGTTTCTGCGTGCCGATGGCCGCACGCCCTTTCGTGAGATCGCGCGGCAGGTGGGGGTGACGGAGGGCACGGTCCGCAACCGGGTGAACGCGCTTACCGATTCGGGCTCCGTCCGCATCATCGCGGTGGCCGATCCCATCAGCCTGGGGGTGCCCATCCTGGCCACGACCTACGCCCGCATCCGGCCCGCCGACCTTGAGGCCTTCTGCCGGAAGATGGAGGCCGCGCCCGAGGTCTGTTACCTGGGGACTGGTCTCGGCCAGAAGAACGTGGTCGTGGAGTCGATGCACCCGGACCTGCCGGGCCTCTTCGACTTCACCCAGGCCCACCTGCACCAGCCGGAGGTGCTGGAGTACGACACCGTGCAGGTGCTGCACATCCGCAAGACCGTGTGGGACTGGGACACCGTGAACCCGGCCCAGCAGCGTGAACGCGCCCGCCGCCCCTTCCCCGCCACACCCCTGGAGGAGCCATGAAGACCAGAAGCGCCCTGACCGCCGCCCTTGTCCTCGGCCTGATCCTCACGCCCGCTCTGCCCGTGCAAGCGCAGGCCGCCGTCAAGAAGGGCGGCACCCTCGAGGCCGCTTGGACGCAGGAACCCGCTAGCCTCGACCCTGACGTCAGCAGCGCCTACAGCTCCTTCCAGATTCTGGAGAACGTTCTTGACACCCTCGTTACCCTCAATACCAGGGGGAACATCATCCCCTCGCTGGCGACCTCGTGGAAGACGAGCGCGGACGGCAAGACCTGGACCTTCACCCTGCGCCCCGGCGTGAAGTTCAGCAACGGGCGGGCCATGACTGCCGCCGACGTGGTCTACAGCCTCAACCGCCTGCGGGATCCCAAGACCGGCTCGGGCAACGCCTACCACCTCTCGGGGGTCACCTCGGTCACCGCGCCGAATGCCCACACCGTCGTCCTCACCCTCAAGGAGGCGCGGACGAATATCCTGGGTGATCTGACAAGCAAGTCCACCGGCGTCTTCGCCAGGGAAGGGGTCGCCAACAAGACCATCGCCACCGCCCCTATTGGGACCGGGCCCTTCCGCATCACCTCGTATCAACCGGGGGTGGGAGTCAAGCTCGCGCGCAATCCCTACTACTGGCAGGCGGGGCTGCCGTACCTCGACGGCATTGACATCCGCGTCATCCCCGACGAGGGGGTGCGGCGCTCCTCGCTGGTCAGCGGGGATGTCGACTGGGTGATGGCCGTGCCGCCGCAGGACATCCCCACCCTCAAGAAGAACCCGAAGCTGGTGGTGGACTCTGTCCCGGCCTTCGCGTACTGGTACATCGGGGTGAACACCCGGCGCAAGCCCCTTGACCAGAAGCCGGTGCGGCAGGCCATCGCGGAGGCGATCAACCGCGACCAGATCGTGCAGGGGGCGATGTTCGGGCAGGCGGTGGTCAACCAGGGTCCCATCCCCGCCAACAACGCCTTCGCGCAGAGATACAGCCCCTACACCGGCAGCCTCGACAAGGCGCGGGCACTGCTCGCTGCCGGGCGGGTGCCCCAGGGCTTCGAGACGAGCATCATGGTCACGACCCAGTACCCGGAGACGGTGCGAATCGCGCAGATTCTCCAGGCTCAGCTCGCCGCACTGGGCATCAAGGCGAGCATCCGCACGCTGGAGTGGGCGCAGTGGCTGGAGGAGGAGGGCAAGGGCAACTACGACCTGTTCGTGCTGAACTGGAACGCGATGGTGGACCCCGGCGATTACTTCTACGCCCAGCACCGCACCGGACAGGGCTTCAACTTCACCGGCTACAGCAACCCCACCCTCGACAAGCTGCTCGACGCCGCCCGCTTCTCGACGAACGACGCGCAGCGCAAGGCGCTCTACGCCCAGATCAACAAGATCGTCGTGGACGACGCACCCTACATCTACCTGTTCAACCCGTACAACGTGAACGCCTACTCGACTGCCGTGAAGGGCTACGCCGCCCGTCCCGACCAAGCGATCAACTTCACGAGGACCTGGCTCAACCGCTGAGGCCGCCCCTCCCCGGTGGGCTGCGAACCTTCTCCGTCCACAGCCCACCTCGCTTTCCCTGCCCGAAGAGGAGGTCATGACCCTTTCTTATCTTGTCCGCCGTCTGGGGAGCGTGGCGTTGGTACTCCTGGGGATCAGCGTGCTCACCTTCCTGCTGGTGCAGTTTATTCCCGGCGACCCGGCGCGCGTGGTGCTGGGTGTGCAGGCGAGCGACGAGGCGGTCGCGCAGCTCCGGGCACAGATGGGTCTGGACGCCCCGCTGTACGTGCAGTTCTTCCGCTGGCTCTTCGGCGTGCTGCACGGCGACTTCGGGCGCAGCCTGGTGACGGGGGCCCCCATCACCGGCATCGTCGCTCCGCGCGTCCTCCCCACCGTGACGCTGGCACTCGCCGCCCTGCTGATCGGGCTGGCGCTGGCCCTGCCGCTGGGGATTGCCGGGGCGCTGCGGCCCGGGAGCAAGCGGGACCTGGGCGCGGGGCTGCTCAGCCAGCTCGGCGTGTCGGTGCCGGACTTCTGGCTGGGGATCATGCTGATCTACCTCTTCTCCGAGCGGCTGGGCTGGCTGCCCTCCAGCGGCTACCAGGGGCTGGCCGAGGGCGGGCTGGCCGGGTGGGCGGGGCACCTCTTGCTGCCCGCCGTTACCGCCGGGGTAGTCAGTGGTGCCATCATGATCCGCTTCGTGCGGAGCGCACTGCTGGATGTCATCGGGCTCGACTATGTGCGCACAGCCCGTGCCAAGGGGCTGAGGGCGGGCGAGGTCATGACCCGCCACGTCCTGCGCAACGCCGCGATTCCCATCGTGACGGTGGTGGGGTTGCAACTCGCCACGCTGCTCAGCCAGATCGTTGTGGTGGAGATCGTGTTCGCGTGGCCGGGACTGGGACGGCTGGCGCTGGAGGCGACCCTGAACCGTGACTACTCGATCCTCCAGGCGTCGGTGCTGCTGACCGCCGTGATCTACTCGGCCTCCAGCCTGCTCACCGACCTGCTGTACGGGGCGCTCGACCCCCGGGTGCAGTATGGCTAGCTCGGCCGTTGAAGCTTCGCCACGGCGGGGGCGCAGCTTCTTCAGCCGGGTGCTGGGCCACCGCACCCTGCGGGTGGGGCTCGTCCTCCTGGCCCTGGTGCTGCTCGCCACCCTGGCCGGGCAGCTCTTCACGCCGCAGGACCCCGTCGCCATGAACTTCGCGGCGACCTTTCAACCGCCGAGTGCCGCGCACCTCCTGGGGACCGACAACTTCGGGCGGGACGTGTTCTCACGCATCCTGGCGGGGGCGTGGGTGTCGGTGCGGGTGGCCCTGATCGCGGTGGGGCTGTCGGCCCTCGTGGGCGTTACGCTGGGGACGGCGGCGGGCTACTACCGGGGCTGGGTGGACGAGGTGCTGATGCGCCTGATGGACGTGCTGATGGCCTTTCCGGCGCTGCTGCTGGCGATTGCGGTCATGGCGATCCTGGGGCGGGGTGTGGAGAACGCGATGATCGCTATCGCCGTTGTGTACACGCCTATCTTCGCCCGCATCACGCGCGGCAGCATCCTGACCGTGCGCGAGGAGGAGTACCTGACGGCAGCCCGCGCGCTGGGGCAGACCGACCTGCGGCTGATGTGGCGCCATGTCCTCCCCAACGCGCTCGGCCCCATCATCGTGCAGACCTCGCTGAGCCTGGCCTTCGCAGTTCTCGCCGAGTCCGCCCTGAGCTTCTTCGGCCTGGGCACCCAGCCCCCCACCCCGAGCTGGGGCTTGATGCTCTCCGAGGGGCGGTCCTTCCTGCTGCAAGCCCCGTGGCTGGGCCTGTTCCCGGGCGTGGCGATCATGCTCACGGTGCTGAGCTTCAACCTCGTCGGGGACGGCCTGCGCGA
Source organism: Deinococcus metallilatus (assembly GCF_004758605.1). Taxonomy (NCBI): domain Bacteria; kingdom Thermotogati; phylum Deinococcota; class Deinococci; order Deinococcales; family Deinococcaceae; genus Deinococcus; species Deinococcus metallilatus. Next base: position 453,066 of record NZ_CP038510.1, on the reverse strand, counting down.
CCTGCTCGATCCCCGCATGCGGCAGCGGCTGCGGTAAGAACCAGCCACATCGGGCACCGCGTTGACATCCGTCGCCAGTCCGGGACCTGAGCGGTCAAGCCGCTCTTTTCGGCTTAGCGCTGTACCGTTCCTCCATCTTGTCGGAGCCCCCTACCGGGCAGGAAGACCAGTTGGCCGCGCTCGGGTTGGTGCTGAACGCGGTTCCCCTTTGTGACAGCCGGTATCTGGGGCTGGCCGTCGGGCATCTGCGCGCTCAGGTTTTGAGGTGCGCGATGAGGACGTGGAGCGGCTGTCCCTCTTGCGGTTTAAACACATCTACTGGAGAGGCCGTACGCCTTCCTCTTGGCCGAGGCAGTCAAGCAGGGTGAGCTTCGCCCTTTGCAGGACCCCGATGATGTGCTGTACGAATAGAAAGGGCGATATGCCGGTTCGCCGTTCCATTGCTACCGCAAGGCTATCGCCACTTCCCTTCCAGGCCTCAAAGGGGCGAAGGGCGAAATTTCGGCAGAGAAGAGCGCTGTAACAGGTGGATCAGTCCTGCCGTCGGTGCGCCCACTGCACCTGCCACCGCCGGATGATACTGTTGAGTCGGGAGGTCGTGCGGGGCTCAAGGGTTATGCCGACCTGCCGCGCAACCTCCTCGGCCACCTGCTCGACGCTGCGCCCCTCCGTGTGCACATGTTGCGCGAAGAGCGGCTGCTCCAACTCCCTCAGACACCGCTCCAGTTGGCGAGCGCCGTAAGAGGCCCCTCCCTCCCCACGATTCAGCAGGCGGCGCCGCACCGCGCGTGAGGAAGCCATCAGGGTGAAGTGCCGCACATCGAACCCCTCCCGGGCCAGTTCCCCCACCATCTCGTCGAGGTACTGCGGCACCACCACCGTCATCGGCACAATGACGGCTCCAGACCTCCTCTGCAACAATCGCGCGAGGGTGCGCCGGGTGCCCTCCCGCCACAACGGCTCGTCCTGAAAGTCACCGCGTAGCTCCCGAGGCGTCATGCGGTGCAGCGCGAAGCGCAGGTGCTCCGGGTCACACACAAAGCTGCCCGGCCAGCGGCGTTGCAATTCATGCGCCGTCTGTGTCTTCCCCACCCCAAAGGGTCCGTTCAACCACACCAGCACGGGAACTCCATCAGGCCGTCAGGTGGTCCTGGTCCCGCACGCGCTCCGAGCGCAACGCGCGAACCCGCCGGAAGACCACCAGCGCGAGCAAGGCGATGACCATGACCACGACCACACCGATCACCAGGGGATTCACGCCCTGGACCCACATGCCCAGCGGGCTCAGACCCAAGGTGAGGCTCCACATCATGACGGCGGTCCGCCGCGCATCCGTCCGGGCCAGCAGTTTGTGGTGCAGGTGATCCTTGCCTGGGTGTGACAGCGGATTTTTGCCCTGCGCCAGACGACGCAGCACCACTTGGGTGGTGTCGAGGATCGGCAGGGCGAGGACCAGGAGCGGCCCGAGCAGCGAGTAGCCCACACTGGCCTTCAGGGTGCCCAGCAACGCGACCGCCGCAATGGTGTACCCGAAGAGATACGCGCCCGCGTCGCCCATGATGATGCGGCTGGGATTGAAGTTGTGCCGCAGAAAGCCCAGCGCGGCGCCTGCCAGTCCCGCGAGCAGCACCACCGCCGTGCCTCGGTCCGGAAACTGTGCGGCGACGACGAGCAGGACCATGCTGGCGATGAACCCAATGCCACCCACTAGGCCGTCCACCCCATCGAGCAGGTTGAAGGCATTGGTGATGCCAACGATCCAGAGCAATGTCACGGCGATGTTGAGGGGTTCGAGCAGGGCCGCAGGCAGGGTGGGCAGCCAGGTCATCGCCGAGAGATCGACGTGCAGGCCGTTAACGATGAGCAGCAGCGACGCGACGAATTGCAGGGCCATCCTCAGCAGGGGCGGCAAGCCGAACTGGTCGTCAATAAACCCCATCATCGTCATCAGGGTGGCCCCCAGCAGGATGGCAAGGACCTGGATCTGCACTTCGGGCAGACCGATGGGTCGAAGCATCCAAACGACAATCACGGGCAGCAGGAAGCCCGTGAAGATTGCCAGACCGCCCGCATTAGGGAGGGGCGCTTTGTTCAGCCGCCGCTCGTTGGGCAGGTCCGCCCAGCCCACCTGAACGGCAAAGGCACGCACCCGGGGGATGAAGCGGTGCGTGAACGCCCACGCGGCGAGGAAGGTGAAAATCACGCTGAGAAACCCCCATTTGAGGGGCTCGGCAATACCCAGGGCGTGCAGGAAGTCCTGCATAGCACTTCAACGTACCGCGCCCGAGTGAGACGGGCGCTTCACACCTCCAGCAGCTTGACGGCTTGCTGATAGGCAGCTTCCACGGCATCCAACGAAAGGTGCTGATACACCTCCAAACTCTTCTTGCTCACGTGCCCAGTCAAAAGTTGAATCTGCGCGTCGGACAGCTTCTGCCCGGTCAGGAAGGTCGGCATCTGGTGCCGGAAGAGGTGTGGGTGGACCTCCTCGCTCAGCCCGGCAACCTTGCGGTAGTGCTGCACAATCTGCTGCACTCGCCGCACCGTGTAGGGCCCGCATCGCTGGGTCTCGAACAGGTACACGTTCTTCGGGTGGGCGGCAAGGTGGGCACGCAGCACCAGGCTGAAGGCCTGGGGGAACAGGAGGTAGCGGTCCTTGCTGCCCTTGCCCTGGTCTACGAAGATTTTGCAAGCCGCGAGGTCCACGTCGCCGACTTCGATCTTCACCAGCTCTCCGACACGCACGGCGGTGAAAAACAGCAGCTTGAGCATGATCTCGTGCTCGACCCGGCCACCCTCGCGCACCGCCCGGAAGAAGCAGGTCAACTCATTGAGGGTGAGGAGCTGGGGGAGCTTGCGTTCCCGCCTGGGCTTCTTCAACCCGAGCTTCCTCCGGGCTTGCTGGCAGACATACCCAAACTCGTCGTAGGAGAGCCGTTCCTTCCGGGCGAGACGGACAAGCTGGGCGACGAGTTCAAATTTCGCCTTCTGTGTTGACGGCATGAAAAGCACCCTCGTTCCGGCTGATCTTGACGGGCTTGAGTGGGGCTGGCTGCGCACTTTTCTTCGTGCTTCCGTCAAAGGGCGCAATGTTACGCTAACCCCCTGACTCTGGTGGCGAAGTCGGGCGGGTGCAAACTAGAGCATGTTGCGCCCTGAACCCATCGGTGCCATCCCTGAAGAAACAGTTCGTGTGGCTCGGTCCGCCTTCCGAAAAGGGAGCCTTGCCATGCAGTTACGGGACGAGCTGGGAACGCTGTACACCGACGCGGATTTTGCCGACCTGTATCCCAATCTCGGCCAGCCTGCCCTGTCTCCCTGGCGATTGGCCCTGGTTACTGTGCTGCAATTTCTGGAGAACCTGACGGACCGCCAGGTTGCGGATCAGGTCCGAGGTCGGGTGGACTGGAAGTACGCCCTGGGCCTCGAACTCACCGACCCTGGTTTTGACCGGAGCGTGCTGAGCGAGTTTCGGACCCGTCTAACCCAGAACCAAGCCGAATCGCGGCTACTGGACCGCATGCTGGAGCACTTCCACGCCAAAGGATTGATTCGTGCCCGTGGGCATCAGCGTACCGATTCCACCCACGTCCTGGCCGCGGTACGACGACTCCAACGATTGGAATCGGCAGCGGAAACGGTTCGGGCGGCATTGAATGCGTTGAGTGCGGCGGACCCCGAATGGGTCCGCCATGTCGCACAGCCTGAGTGGTTCGAGCGCTACGGGCACCGGGTCGAGGACTCCCGCCTCCCGAAAGGCAAAGCTGCCCGTGAAGCTTATGGCCTGGCGGTGGCCGCCGACGGCTTTACCCTGCTGGACGCACTTAACGGCGAAGGGACCCCCGAAGGTCTTCGTCGCCTGCCGATGGTCAAGGTGTTGGAGCAGTGGTGGGTGCAGAATTTCATCCGTGAAGAAGGGCGGATTCGCTGGCGACGCGGTGACGACCTGGCCCCCTCAGAGCGTGTTTCAAAAGGGTCAGGTGTTGGGGCAACTTTGAGGTGTGAAACGCAAAGCCTACCCGAGCGACCTGACCCGGAAACAGTTGAAGCGCCTTGAACCACTGCTGCCTGCGGGTCGACCCGGAGGTCGGCCCCGTGCCGTGGACCTTTACGAGGTGGTGTGCGCCATCTTGTACACGCTCCAGAACGGCAACACCTGGCGCGCTTTACCGCATGACTTTCCGAAGTGGCAGACGGTGGATCGGTATTTCCGACGTTTTGAGCAGGAGGGGACATGGGCCGCGATCAACCGTGTCCTGGTGCGGAAGACGCGCTGCGCCTGTGGGCGCAGCGCCGAACCCAGTGCCGCCAGCTTGGCTGCACAGTCGGTCCGGTGCTCTCCACAAGCCGGACCACGTGGGAGAGCTGCCGCCAAGCGACTGATCGGGCGCAAACGGCACGTCTTGGTCGCTACCTTGGGCCTGCTGCTGTTCGTCCTCGTTACCAGCGCGAACGTCCAAGATCACAACGGCGGACGGTTGGTACTGAACGCGGCAAGACATCGCTTTCCCCACATCGAACTGGTGTGGGTGGACCCTGGGTATCAAGCAGGCTTGGAAGGCTGGGTCAGGGCCCTGTGCGGGTGGAAGATCGAGGTCGTGCGCCCGGAACCGGGCGCACGCGGTTTTCAGGTCTTGCCCAGACGCTGGGTAGTAGAGCGTTCCTTGGCCTGGTTGACCCGTTCTCGTCGGCTGTCCAGGGATTTCGAGGGACGTCCTCAAACCACCGAAGTCTGGTGCTATCTCGCCAATATCCGCCTCATGCTTCGCCGTCTTGACCCCTGCTGACACCCTTTTGAAACACGCTCTGAGCGGTGCAGAGAAGCGGGTCAAGTCACCGGAGGCGTGGAAGAGCGGTGAGCCTGGGCGTTTCCATGCCAAGCGGCCGCCTCACCTGAGAGACCCACGTCTTCCAGAGGTTGGCTTGCCCCTCTTACCCCGCCGGGCACGCCTGCCGTTCCAGCACGCGCGCGCTCTGTCCCTCGAAGTACGCGAAGGTCAGCCTGGGCCGCCGACGCTGGTCGTACACGAAGCCGCGCACCTCGTTCCCCCGCGCCGCCAGCGTCAGGTACACCGCCCGGTCACTCGCGGGCAGGAACCCCCCCCTGCACCGGGCAGAACCCCGGGTAACGCCTGTAGAAGTCCCGGGTGGCCACGTCAAACGCCTCGGCCTGACTCCCGCTGTAGCCGTACACGCTCGCCCGGGTCACCGTGATGCCCGCTTCCCCCAGCGCACTCCCGAACGGGGCGATCAGCGCCCGGTAGTCCGCCTCGCCCAGCGGCGTGAAGGTCACGCTGGGCGCCGTCCCCCTGGGCACGCACCCCACCAGCAGCACGCCCAGCAGCGCGAGCCGCTTCACGGTCCCCCCGGGCTGACCACCAGCCGGGGCGTGACCACGATCACCAGGTCGGTGTGGTGGGTCTCGGTGCGGGTGGTGGTGAAGAGCCTGCCGAGGACCGGGATGTCCCCCAGCCCGGGCACCTTCTGCACGCCCTCCACCCGGCGGTTTTCCAGCAGGCCGCCGATCACGATGGGCTGCCCGTTGGCCACCCGCAGGGTGGTGCTGGCCTCGCGGGTGCTGAACTGCGGCACACCCTGCGAGGTCGTCCCGGTCGGCGTGGAGACGCTGATGCCCAGGTCCATCTCCACCGTGCCGTCGGGAGCGACCCGGGGGGTCATCCGCAGCGTGATGCCGGTGGAGATGTTCTGCACGCTCTGGGTGCCGCTCGCGCCCGGCACGATCAGCGGCGTGGTCTGGGTGGAGTTGATCTTGGCCTCCACCCCGTCGAGGGCGGCCACCCGGGGCTGGGCCAGGACCCGGGCGGCGCCGTTGGTCTTCAGGGCGTTGATCTGCACGGTCAGGCCCAGGGGACTGCGGGACATGCCCCCCAGCTTGAAGAGGCCCTTGATGGTGTCCTCGGTGAGTTTCAGCGTGAAGATCGAGTCGTACTGGATGCCCAGGGCCTGGGTGGCGTCCTGGTTCACTTCCAGCACCTCCGCCTCGAACATCACCTGCGGCCGGGCGGTGTCGAGCTGCTTGATCAGGCCCTCGATGATCGCCCGGTCACCGGGCGTGGTCAGCACCAGCAGGGCGCGCTGCCGGGCATCCACCTGCACACGAATCCCCGAGTAGAGCTGTTGCAGCAGGTTCGCCACCACCGCCGGGTCGGCGTTCGCCAGCGGATAGAAGATCGGCGCGCACTCGTCGGCGGGAATCGGACTCAGGGGGCGCAGGGCGGGCGGATTGATCAGCAGCGTCTTGCCATCCGGTCCCAGGGCGTAGGTGGTGCCGGGCGGCAGGCTGAGCAGGAGGCCGTCGGGGGTCTGCTTCCAGACCACGCCGTCGGGAAACCGGCTGTTCTCCCCGAGCTGCACGCTCTGGAGCAGCAGGGTGCCCTGCGAGGGGTCATAGGTGTAGCGCAGGGTGTCCTTGGACGTGAGGGTCCACGACGCGCCGAGCGGGGCGGCGGTGACGGTCTCCTGGGCGAGCGCGCCACCGGCCAGCGCGAGGGAGAGGAGCAGCAGGCGCAGGATCTTCATCGGGCTCCTGTCAGGGGGAGAGGCTGGGCACCGTCGGTCGGCGCGAGGGTGAAGTCGAGGGCCGCGTCCTGGGCGGCCGTGAAGCTCAGGGTCCGCGGCGCGGCACGCAGGTCGCCCGCCTCCCCGAGCAGGCCGTCGTCGTCCCCGTCGGTCACGGCGAAGACCTGCACCGGCTCGTTCGGCGGGAGGTTGGCCAGGCAGTACCCGCCGTCCACCACCGGCGTAAAGGCCACAATCTGCCCGGCGCCGTTCAGCGCGACCACGTACGTCCGGGGCGCTCCCGTCTTCGCCGCGTCCGCGCTGAGCAGGCCCCAGCCGTAACTCTCGTCGAAGCCCCGCACGCCCAGGTCCCAGGCGCGCCGTTCGAGGACAGCCTTCACCCGGTCCGGAGCGACGCCACCGGCCAGGACGAGCGCCGCCGCCCCGCTCACCTGCGGGGCGGCCATGCTGGTGCCCATCCGCAGCGCGTGCCCGGCCGCGCCCCGCACCACGTCCGTGCTGAGGATGCCGTCCATCTCCCCGTTCTTGTCCTGGTCGCTGCCCAGGTCCCCACCGAAGGCGGCCAGCCGCGGGCCCGGTCCCCGGTTGGCGTAGGACGGCTGGTAGGGCACGCTGGGCCCGGCCAGGGCGGTGACCGCCAGGACCCCCGGCAGCGCCGCCGGGTACAGCGGGGCCCCGCCGTCGTTCCCGGTCGCCGCGACGACCAGCACGCCCGCCGCCTGCACGCGCTGCACGGCCTCCGCCAGCACCGGGTTGAACTCGTCGGTGCCGAGGGAGAGGTTGATGACCTGCGCCGGGTGGGGATTGGGCTGGCCGTCCAGCCGGTTCGCCGCCCACAGCAGGCCCGCCGCGACGTCCGCCACGCTGCCCCCTTCTTCCCCGGACAGGACCCGCACCGGCAGCACCTTCGCTTCCGGGGCCGCGCCGGTCACCTGGCCGTGCGCCGCGATCAGGCCCGCCACGTGGGTGCCGTGCCCGTCCGTGTCGTTGGGGTCATCGTCCCCCTCCACGAAGTCGCGGCCGGGCAGCAGGTTCCCCTGCAAATCCGGATGGGCCAGCAGCACGCCGGTGTCCACCACGGCCACCGTGACGCCCGCCCCCCGGATCCGTTCCCAGGTGGCCGGAAAGCCTTCGAGCCTCCAGAACCACTGACCGCCCGCCGGGAGGGTCCCCAGGGGCACGGCCCGCCCCCCGTCCGTGTGGACGGGTGCGTCGTCCGTGACCAGGGTGACGCCCGGATCGGCGGTCAGGCTGGCTCTGGCCTGCCGGGCCTGCTCCGGCGTGGCGTACACCAGGCGGGTCAGCTTCAGGCCCGGCAGGCCCTCGCGGCGCTCCAGGCCGCCGGACGGCGTGACCTGCGGCTGGCCGCGCACCAGCAGGGCGCGGGAGGGAACGCCGGGCCTCAGCGCGGTTCCCCGGAGAGCTAACCCACTGGCAGGCGACGTCACCTGGCCGTGGGCGCTCGCCGCCTCGCGGTTGAGGGCGTAGGGGCGCTCACGTGGCCGTCCACCACGGCCTGGAAGGTATGGGTGGCAGCCACCAGGGGCAGAGGCAGGTGTAGCCGGAGCTGGAGCGCCAGTTCCTCGAGGGCCGCTCAGGCATCAGACAGCCCGAACCGCTCTGGGGGACTTGGGAGGTCCGCCCCTCAAGTCTCCTCAAACACCTTTTGAGGAACGCCTAGCCTCGCCCGTTGGGCAAATCTTCTCACTGATGTGCCTGAGATGTGCTACAGGTGAAAAGATGAATAAGGCATCTCGACCATCTCCACCTCCTCAGTCAGGCGAACGTCGGCGCCGCCTCTACAGTGTCACCCTGGCCAGCCTGTTCCTCACCCTTACCCAGTTACCGGGCGCCGTGGTCCTGGCCGCCCCACAGGTCTTCGCCCGGGTCGGCCCCGGCGCCAGCGGCCTGCCTCTCCAGGTCACGGCCTTCAGTGACCCGAGCTTCGGTGAACTCTCCGATGCCGTGAACGTCGCGACCGGCAACGCCTACGTCGATCTCGGACAGGTCAACCGCAACAACACCAACACCACGGCGACCCCGAACACTGGAGCCGTTGTGGGAGGAGCGACCAGTCCGAACACCAGCCTTTCGGGGAGTTTCAACGTCAACGGCGTGCTGCGTTTGATCGGCTTCGACACCAACAACCCGAACGTTCCGCAGGAGTGGGCCTTGGGCGTGGGGGACGGCGGTTACCAGTACTACCGACGGGCGACCGACGACGAAATCAACAATGCGCCTACCTGGATCAATGAGCGATATGCGGCGATTCGTGGGAGCGCGGCCTTCTTCATTTCCAAGCCGCAGACGAGCCTCCAGGTCGATGAGACGTGGATCGTCCAGTACCGCCTGGGCAATGGGCAGTACGTCGCCCACTACTACGACCACAGCGGCAACCGCACCACCTTTTGGCATGATGGGGAATATGCGGATTACAGCCAGACGCCCCATGAGCAGTACCGGGGTGCGGCCTATGCCAGTGATCCCGAAGGCAGCAACAGCCCCAGGACCGAGTTCACCTATACCTCCCCGGGCAACGGGCACCTCGCCAAAGTCCGGGACAGTTGGGGCCGCACCACCACCTACGAGTGGGATGAAGGCGCCGGGGTGGTGGCCGCCATCAACATTCTGCTCCAAAACGAGAACGACAACGGGAGCTGGCGGAGGCGGGTCGAGTATGCGTATGAGATCGTCGGGAACCAGCGCGTCGTCACCTACATGGTCTTTCGGACGTACGATGCCCGCAACCAGCGGATTGGCCGCTGGTTCGATCTGAACTACCGCACGGGAACCAACGGCGAGGTGCTGCTGTATCAGGTGATCCGTCCCGCGCTGGCGGATGGCAGCGAAGCTCAGCAGATGGGGCCGTACGGACGAAAAACCAGCACGTACGACTACGATGCTCAGAACCGGGTGACCCGGGTGACCGTGCCGGGCGAGCCGGATATGACCTTCACATATGCCGCCGGTGGTGCCGCAGGCGGTACCCTGGTGACCCAGAAACAGGGCGATGATGCCGATCCCCTCCACCGGGAAATCTACCTGCACTTCACGCCGGAAGGCTGGCTTCGCAGGCGTGAGGTGCGGGACTGGAACTCAGCCACCACGGAAACCCGCTTCCTCGTCACGGACTACTGGTACAACGCGACCGGCCAGGTGCTGGCCCTCAACCTGCCGTCAGGGATGCAGTACCAGTACTCCTATGACCGACATGGCAACCGCACCCGCGAAACCACCTACCTGTCGCAACGTCGCTGGCAGGATGGCGTGGACGGCGATCAACTGCGGACCACCTGGTACGAGTACGACCGCGACAACCGGATGACCAAAGAGGTCGCGGAGGGCCGCAGTGGTCAGGGCCGCGCCTACGATCAACTCAGCGAGACGACCTTCAACTACGGCAATAACGAGCGGCAGCTCACGTACCGCGACTTCGACGCGGCAAACATCGGTGGACAGCGCTTCACCGCCAACCGTGAGGTCGAGGAGGCCCGCGTCATTGACGGCAGCCTGCGCCGCAAGTTCTTCACGGGCGTGGACGTCTATGGCCGCATCGCGAATACCCGACTGCACCTGGGCAATGAAACCGATGCCTACCGGACTGTGCAGTACGGTTTCTGGGACGGCTCGACCAATCTGAACAACCGGGTTCAGGTTCCTGATGCTGGCGGCAATGGTGACTGGGCGGACAACCGTTGGGTGAGGAGCTACGGCGACCTTGTCGCCAGCAAAACGGTGACGGGTCGAAACATCACTGACCAGCAGGTCAACTACGCTTACGATGAATTCGGTAATACTACTCTACAGCAGGACATCAATGACTACGTGGGCCGTTGGGACGGGGCAACTGCTGTGCAACGCACCCGCGAAACTTTTGAGGCCTTCGACGGCTTCGGGAACAAGGTCTGGCGCCGGGTGCTCTCACAGGCCAGTGGGCAGGACTACAACTGGTGGGAGGAGAACAAGACCTGGACGTACTACGCCACCGGCGAGTTGAGGGCGGCCTCCGACGGTCACCCAGGCTTGGGGGTGCGCACCCTGACTGACTACACCTACGAGCAGAATCCCAGCTCGGCTAACTTCGGTCGATTGCTGAAGGTCCAAGTGGGGGAAGGGACGGGCACAGCCGTCAGCACGGCCCATCAGACGACCGACTACGGATACGACCCGTACGGACGCGTGAAGACGACGAGGGTGGACGGGTTCACGACCACCCTGGACTACGACACCCTCGACCGGGTGGTGAAGACGACCAACCCGGACGGCAGCTACCGGTGGGTGAGGTACAACGAGGGTGGCGCAATTCACCGCGAGGTCACCAAGAATGTCGGCTCGGGAGAAATGACCACCTGGCACGATGTGGACTCGGTGGGCCGCGAGTACTTCACCGTGTACCCTGATGGTAGCAGTGTCCGGACCTACTACGACGCCTTCGACCGGCCCATCAAGATCAGCGACGCCCGCCTCACGATGGTCAGCGGAGATGACCGTTCCTCGTACCTCGTCTACGACACTGCGGGCAACCTGACCAAGAAACTCGACCCCGCCCTGGTCACCGCTACGGGCCAAGCCTACACCGATGCCCGCCGCCCCTACGCCGAGTACGGCTACGACCTGCTGGACCGCCGTACCTACGAGGCCCACCTGCTATTCGGGGGGACCGTCTCACCGACGAACATGATCTGGCCGACCAACGCGGGCGGGATGGCTACACGGACGGACTATGACGCCCTCGACCACCCCATTCGGGTCACCGACAACGAAGGCTACGCCACGATCCTCGTCTACGACAACAGCGGCAACCTCACGACGCTTTCCAAGCAGGTCTGGAAGGGGAACGAAACCGACCGGGACACCGTCCATACCGGCTTCGACTGGGTGACCATCCGGACCGCCTACGATGCTGTCGGTCACTCTGTTCAACAGTTGGACGCTCGAGGGAACAGCCAGCGCACCACCTACAACGTGCAGGGTCAGCCCACCTCGCAGGTGGATGAGCGCAACATCGTCACTAAGGTGTTCGGCTACACCGCCGACGGCCTACGGCAGAGCGTCTGGGAACCGGACAACAACTCGGGAACAACCGCGCAAAACGGTAGCGTCAATCTGGCCAATCCCAGCAGCACCCATAGCCGCACCGAGTACCGCGAGTACGACAGCCGGATGGTTCCCGCCCGCGTCTACGCCGCGTCCATGAACATCCAGGCTGGTCCCGGTAGTGGGGCGCTGACCCGCTACGAGTACAACGACCAGGGCAAGCCCACCCGCATCACCCTGCCACCAGATCAAAGCGGGGCGACGGCCACCATCGAGCAGACCTACGACAACCTCGGCAATGTCCTCACCCTCAAGGATGCCAATGGCTTCCCCACCTCCTTCACCTACGACTGGGCCGGGCGGCTGATCAGCAAGCACGAGCAGGCCCGGCCCGGGAACCAGACGGACATCGACGCGGGCCTACAGAATGGGTTGCGCGGCGAGTACCGCTACGACACGGCGGGGAACTTAACCTATAAGGAAGAGCGGGGCCTGATCACCGAATACCGCTACAACAGCCTCGGGAAGGTGATTCACGAGTCCCGCCCGCGTGTGGGAGCCGGGACCGCCACCAACTGGAAGCTGCGCACCTATCGCCTGGACGGCCTGAAGACCGCTGAAACCAGCTACGACTACTCCGGCAACCTGACCAGCCGCCCGGATGTGGTCCAGTTCGGCGACAGCAGTGTCAGCGTGAACACCGGCAACCTGACCATCTCGGAGTACAACGGGCGTGGGGACCTGTGGGGCCGGGGGTCCTTCGGACCGGGCCGCTTCAATGAGTCCAGCATGTGGCAGTACGTGGACGGCCTGGGCAACCGGTATAAGCGGGTGTTCGTCGGTCACACCAATATCTACGCCGAACAGCGCACTGCCGGTGGGGAGCCGTTGGGGCATGCCTCAGTGCTGACGTACTGGAAGTTCGACCCAAACAGCAACCTGACCGAGAAGTGGGACACTCCTTCGGCGGGTTGGGGTGGCTGGGATCCCCGGGATGCTAACGACCGGCAGAACGTGTTCACGTACACGTACAGCGCGACGAACAAGGAAGCGGGCCAAAGTCGGACCATTCAGGTGAAGTACCGCAGCCAGGTGCCGAACAACAGCCTGAACACCACCTATGGCAGCAACGGTGTTCTGGTCGCCGCAAGTGAGGCCAATACCACAACGAGTTACACCGAACGCGACCAGATCGAGAAGGCGACCACGACAGACAAGACGCCTTACCTGGACGGCAATAATCCGACCCAGCAGGGCGTGCTGGGTGGGGCCATCACCCGTCACCAGCGCTACGCCTACTACGCAGATGGGCGGGTCCAGAACAGCTGGACCGGCGACGGCACCACGGATACCGCCTACAAGGGAGTCGAAAGCTATGACCAGCGTGGGCGTGAACTCGCGGTGTACGACAGCAACGGCGGCCTGAAGAAGACTGCTCCCGCACGGACCTCCAGCACCTATGGAACGGACGGCTCTGTCTTCAGCAAGATCGATCAGAGTGGGTACACGGTCTATACCGTCAACACGGCTGTTACTGTGGGTGGGCTGACAGCATCCAGCGTCGTGTTCAATAATCCAAGCAATTACGTTAAGCAGCAAAGCACCACAACCACCACGTACAGTTATGCCAATGGTTCTGCCTTGACGGGTGTGCCTTACAGCATCCGATTCAGCACCGGATCGTGCTTTGAAAATCCCGAAACCGGAATAAATCCCTGTTATACACAGAACAATGCGTACTCGGCGTACGGCGAATTGATCCGCAGCACGGACGCCAACGGCGTTCCTGCCTATTCCGCCACATACAACGGCGGCGGGAGCATGACCGGCGAAACCAGAGGCAATATCAACATCACCTATGTCTTGGATTCACGTGGCAACCGCCTGAGTGTGAGTGGTGGGAATGAGAGCGGGTATGTCAAGCGTTACGATGCAGACGACCGGGTCGCACAATTCAACAACCTGAACAACAACGCGGTCAGTACGACCTTCTGCTCGGACAAGTGCTACGGTGTCGGAAATCGTTACAACGATTTCCGCTACGACCCGCTGGGGCAGCAGGTGCTCAGCAGCACCGCCCACGCCCAGATCGAGGAACAGAACGCGGCCCCGTGGTTACAGGAACACGGGGTGTGGCGGGACGTGAACAGCACCACCATCGTGAACGGTGAAGCGCAGCTGATCCTGCGCAAGGCAGGCAACTACATCTGGAAGTGCAAGCAGTCCTGGAGTGGGAGCATCAGTTGCAGTTTGTGGAGTGACACCTACCGCAACAACGCCCCACAGTACCGGGATGCCGCGTACTCTCTGGCGGATGGGTACAACGACGACACCACCTGGGACGGGACCAAACCCTTCGCGGTGACGGCCAGCGTCGAGCAGTTGGATGCTCCGCTCCAGACACTGAGCAGCACCCTGAAGATCAACCCACTCGACCTGGCGCCGCCTACCCTGCCCAAATTGCCTGACCCCAGCCAGATTCAACAGGGGGAGGGCGTGCAGGCCAAAGATGCTCCTGTGACGACGGAACAGGTGCAAAAGATCAACCCACCCAGTCAGGACAAGCACCCGGCAGATTTGCAGGGTGGCACCCAGGGTACTCGCCAGGCCAAGCCCCGTGATGGAGCAGTGCTTATCCAGGAAGTACCTGCCAACTTCGATGACGGCGAAGGCTTCCAGACTGCCGTCTATGCGGTAGCAACCTTAGCAACTTCTAGCTCGACCGCATCAAGTGGTGCGCCTAAGAGTGTCGGGAGTAAAGCTGTTGCAGACGATATACAGGCCAAAACACAAGTAGAGCAGAATAAAAAGTCAGCGGATTCTCTCGAGCAATTGTTGAAAGACAAAGTTGACAGCATGACATTCGTGGACTCAAGCGGTAATAACATTACCCCAAAGGTTCGCAAGTCAATCAACGATACTCTTGCGTGGTCACACGATGTGATGTCGCCCGAGGAGCGGCTAGGCTTGTACGTTGGGATATTCGCGGCCCTTGACCAGGGTTACAGCATGAACAACAAAGGTGACATAGGTATATCGGGCAAAACATCTGAAACTCTTGGAGAAATGGGAGGAGCTCTTCGGAGACTGGGAAATAATCCTAAAAATAACGAGCTATTGAAAGGTGCTCTTCTGGCCACTGCGGCCGCAATATATGCGGACCACCAATACAAGACCATGTTGGCCGATGCGGCGCTAGCCGTCCTAACAATGCCTACGGCGGGCGATATTGAAGGCTTATTCGGATTAATTGCTACCGCGGGTAAGGGAGTCAAGAGCCTTGCCAGGAGGGGTGCGGCTAGGGCACTCCCTGGGCTTGTTAAGGGAATTAGACCGGCAAGGGAGATTGGAGCAGAAGTCCTTGAGGGCGTTATTAAGGGTTGTAACTCCTTCACCCCCTCCACGCCCGTCCGTACCCTCTCTGGTCTGATTGCCATCTCTGCTCTGACCGTCGGGACTCCCGTCTTGGCCTACAACGAGCAGACGGGTGAGAATGGCTACTACCCCATCACGGCTGTCCACAAGAACACCGACCCGGAGATCACCTACCTTGCTATCCAGGACCCTGAGCAGGGGAACAAGCTGGAGTACATCCAGACGACACCGGAACACCCCTTCTACGTCAAGGCGTGGTCTGACACCGGGGAGACGCCCAAACCCGTCGGCCACGAGGACCTGGGCAAGAACTGGGTGGGTGCCGGGCACCTCAAGATTGGGGATAAGATCAAGCAGGCGGACGGCACCACCGGCGTCGTCGCCAACGTGGTCACCCTCGGGCAGACGCGGGAGATGTTCAACCTCACCGTCAGTGAGGCCCACACCTTCTACGTGGGGCGGGACGGCTGGTTGGTGCATAATGGTGGTAATGGCATAAGTAGCGTTCCAAAAGGATATATTTTATACCACTACACTGATGAGGCTGGTGCTAAGGCGATTATGGAGAGTGGAAAACTCCTGCCAGATGCGCGCGGACGCGTTTTCTTAACTCCAGATCAGGTGCCAGCAAGCCATGCTAAAGACGCCTTGTTCGCTGGTAATCCTAGATATGCTGGTAAAGGTGCTTATGTTATAGAAGTTCGTGTGTTGCCGGAAACCGGTCTGGGCTTTGACCCCACCAAAGCAACTCAATATAATGAACTTGTCCATAACGGAACACTGAGGAACGGAAGGCAGATCGAAATCGTGAGCGCCAGCAGGAATACATTTACTGAATACGTGAGCAGGGTTGCGTCAGTATGTCCTTAAGGTATCAGTTGATAGTGGGGGAATATAGTGATCCTATGCAAATGTATTTTGAACTCAAAACCCTATTACGAGCTATTCTTGAATCAAAATTCAACAATGAGTCGTATGACAAGGAAATTCTTGGTAGTGAGACAGTAGCAGCTTTTGCTAATCGAATTGTTGACGACTTGGATCAGCTCCACGGAGAATTATTCAAAGATTTTGGAAAACCAAATAGAAGTTGGCTGCGCTTAAACTCCATCGATAATAGAATATATGAAACTGCGCTCAGGAAAGTAGTAGATCAAGAGACAAAGAGCAATGACCGATTTTGGTTAACGGCCACGACTCACGAACTTGAAACCTTCACGAGAACCATATTTGCACCCTATACAGTTAGTGATGAAATAATCGATAAATTCATCGATGCGGTTAGAGAGTCGATCAGGGACTAAGCTAATTAGCGCGTAAACACTCACCTCCTCGGTATACCCACTGGGGAGGGCATTCCTTTGATACACCCCATGCAGCTCTCCCTAGCCGCTCGCCTAATAATTGGCGCTCTCAGTAAAGACTCTCGACAGAGACAAGCCGCTTTAGGTTCTAAGAGGCTTGAAGAGATTATCTTTGCTCTCACCCCACGATTACATGATAGCTGTGGTGCTACCGAGGTGCTACCGCTCGACTTCTACTCAGCTTGCCCTGCCATGCTGAATCAGTTCTGCAAGGCAGGGCACAGCTTCCCGGCGCTGCTCGTCGTACAGGTGCATGTAGACCTGCATCGTGAACCCTACGTTCGTATGCCCCAACCGATCAGCAATGACCTTCGGCGCCACTCCCCGGAAGGCCAGCAGGCTCGCATGAGTGTGGCAGAGGTCATGTTCTTGCCACGGCTCATCCATCCGGGTGCGTTCCGCCCTTGCTCATCCTGGCAAGAGGTGGGTGGACCAAACTTGGGAGGGGGTGAGCCACCGTGAACGACAAGACCCTGAAGAAGCACGTAGGGAGCAGCTTTGACAACTTTCTAGCGGAAGAGGGTCTGCTGACCGACGTTGAAGCTGTAGCCCTGAAGCGCGTTATCGCGTTCCAACTCGAACAGGAGATGAAGCGCAACGGCTTGACGAAAACTGAACTGGCCTCCCGCATGGAGACCAGCCGCTCGGCGGTGGATCGTCTGCTGGACCCGGAGAACCATGCCGTGACCCTGCGGACCCTGGAACGCGCGGCGGGCGTGTTGGGCAAGCGGTTGAGACTCGAACTGGTCTGATCCGGCACGGTGCTATAGCGGCGCTACATATTCACGAAAGGGGGTATTTTTCACCACCCAAGCCCGAGGCGCTGGTTCTATAAATAACGTCTAGGTCGGCATTTGCAGAAAGCCGTTCTGAACCTTGACAGATGTTCAATCTCACCGTCAGCGAGGCCCACACCTTCTACGTCGGGAATGCAGGGTGGTTGGTTCATAACTGTAACTGGACGGTCGATGCAGCTTTCCAAAAAGCTGATGAGGCAGCCGGTCTTGTTGTCGACGGCAAGTATATTGTTAATCCTACGGCTCGTGATATCACAACGGCCATTGGTCCAAACGGCAACCTCGCAGGACTTAATGGTCAGTATATGTATGTCGTTACGACGGATGGCAAAATCATTATTGGTACACGAGCTGGTACGCGCATGCCTCACCCTACCCTTGTTGGAGGAAGTAATCCTACTGTGCAAGCAGCGGGTATGGTAGAGATTCAAAGTGGTCGAATTGCATGGGTTGACAATGCTTCTGGTCATTTTAAACCCGGGGAAGGCTCTTTACAAGCAGCACAAGATGCGTTTAGTAAACTGCCAGCAAGCGTGTTTAGTAAGAAGTTTCAGGGCTATCTGCCCTGGAGTAGATAGGGGGAGGCATGAGTACCTTCGGATTATATCCTTGGTTTGTGGAACACGGATTGGAAAAGATTCATCCAGAAGACATCGAGGATTTTTCAAAGCTACTACCATACGGTAAGGTGTTTGAGCTTATTTCGAATGACGGAGATTATATAACCATTGCTTACGGCTCTAAGCGGTATAGGGTGCGGCCCGATTTATGGAAACCGGTTGAGGGCGTAGGATATCATGTTGGAGAGCAAGTTTTAGTTAATGGCAGGAAAGGAGTGATTGAGGAGATCGGCTGGCATTTCAACCGAAAAAGTCCATTCTTCCTGTTATCCATAGAAGGAAAGCGGAAGTCAAAGCGCTATTCCGGTGACGAATTGCAGACTTTGTGAATAGTGAAACTCACATCCTGTAGAAGAGCCTATTTTAACTTCAACAACTGCCTTCCAACTCCTGACCCTCGCTCCCCTAACACCTGACACAAACAAGCCGCCCCATATTCCCCAAGAGGGATTGGGGCGGCTGTCCCAGTTCTCATCTGCGGACCCTGGAGGAGTTCGACTTCGCCTTCCAGCCGAGTGTCGACAAGCGCCTGGTCAAGGAGTTGGGGACCCTGGCCTTCGTGGCCGACGGGCGCAATGTCATCCTGCTGGGTCCACCCGGCGTCGGGAAGACGCACCTGGCCGTGGGACTGTGTACGGCGGCCATCCGACATGGGGAAAGCGTGCTGTTCGTGCGTGCTGGGCAATTGATGGAGGACCTGCGCAAAGCGCAGGCCCTGAATCGCCTGGAACACCGGTTGCGGTACTACGCCAGGCCCAAGCTGCTGGTGATCGACGAGTTCGGCGTCTGGCCGTATGACCGCCTGGCTGCCAATGCCTTGTTTGGCTTGATCGCGGCAAGGTACGAGCGGGGCAGCGTGATTCTGACGGCCAACAAGGGGTTCGCCGATTGGGGCGAGGTGCTGGGAGATCCAGTGGTGGCGAGCGCCATCTTGGACCGCTTGCTACACCATAGCCACGTGTTGAACATCAAAGGCGAGTCGTATCGCCTGCGGGAGAAGAAAAAGTCCGGGCTGTTCCCCAGCGCGCTGGTGGGGATCGGCGAGGCAAGTCAGGAGGTGCAACAGCCCTGATCACAGGGGGGTGGTCAAACCCGTGGTTCTGGCGCCATCTCGGTGCGACCCCTGCCAGGCGCCGAAGATGAAGGATGGACTTCGACCTCCGCGCCCTCCTCACCCTCGACGGGTTGCACCTCGATCAGATCGTCCTTGACGAGCAAAGTGGCCTGATCGTCGTCGAGGTGCACAGCACCACGCCCACTCCGCACTGCCCGCAGTGCGGCACGCCCGCAGGTCGGACGCGCAGCACCTACACCCGTACGCTCGCTGACCTGCCGTGGGGTGGGCGGCGCGTCGTGTGGCGGCTGCGCGTTCGGCGTTGCCCCTGTCTCTGTCCGTCGTGCCCACAGCGCATCTTCGCTGAGCGGTTCAAGACTCTGACCGTGCCCTTTGCCCGTCGAACCTCCCGCCTGGCCGAGTCTCTGCGTGCCATTGGACTGGCGCTCGGTGGGCGGGGGGAGAACGGCTCGCTGAGCGGTGCTCACTGGTGGTCGGGCGCAAGGCGCTGCTCACCCTCGTTCGACGGGTGCCGCCACCGCCGGTGGCGGCTGTCCGGGTGCTGGGCATGGACGACTGGGCGTACCGCAAGGGGCAGACGTACGGAACGATCCTGGTGGATCACGAGGCCAGGCGAGTTGTTGACCTCCTGCCCGACCGGAAGCCGAACACGGTGGCCGCCTGGTTGCACGCCCACCCGGGCGTGCAGATCGTGACCAGGGATCGTGCGGTGGTCTACGCCGATGGCATCCGGCAGGGTGCGCCTGAAGCCATGCAAGTTGCGGATCGCTGGCACCTGCTGAAGAACCTGAGTGAGGCCGTGCTGCGGGGGCTGCTCGGGCACAGCGAAGATCTCAAGGTCGCCTTCGCCGAGCCACCTCCAGAGGTGGGCGAGTCGAGTGCTTCGGCACTCGACTCGCCCGAAATGAGCCCAACGCCTTCCAGGCCTGACGTCAGCCCCCACAAGCAAGCGCAGTTTGACCGCATCCACGCCCTGCGCGCTGGGGGCCGCACTTTTCGCAGCATCGCCTTCGAACTCCAGCTCAGCCGCAACACCGTCAAGAAGTACGCCCGGCTTGACCGCTGCCCCGAGCAAGTCCGGTGCCCGCGAGGCCAGGCCATCGCCGCCTTTGAAAGCTACTTGGTCGAGCGGTTCAACGCGGGCCAGCGCAACGCCAGGCGGTTATGGGAAGAGGTCTGTACGCAAGGCTTTACGGGCAGCGCCTCAGTGGTTCGGCACTATATGGCTGACGTCCGCCGACAGCACGGCGTGAAGGGACGGCGGAACGACGGCTCACCCGACCGACCCCAAGCGGTGGTGCCGACGGGAGTAAGACGCCCTACCTTGACCATGCTGGCGTTCACCGTCATCCGTGCCCCCGAAAAACGCAGTGACCGGGAGCGCGACTGGGTCGACAAGTTGATGCAGACGAACAGCGAGGTAGCGAGCGTCACGACGCTCGCCCAGCAATTCGCCGACATGGTGCGGCGCCGCGACCCGAGCGAACTCGGCACGTGGCTGAAGGCGGCAACCGACAGCGGCATCGCGGCGCTCAAGGGCTTCGCGCAGGGCGTGTGGAGCGACCTGGAGGCGGTGCGGGAGGGAATGCGGCAGGCCTGGTCGAACGGGCGGGTGGAGGGGTATGTCAACAAGCTCAAGTTAGTCAAGCGCCAGATGTACGGCCGTGCGAAGTTCGATTTGCTGCGTGCCCGGCTGCTGGCCGCCCCGGGGTAGGGGTCGCACCGAGATGGCGCCAGAACCTGAGCTGTGACCACTTTCGGCGGAACGGGTTTGGTGCTGGAGCCGAAGTGGGGGCCCAACCGCCGCCCCCCACGTTGCCTCCCTCCGCGAGGACCGGAGAGGACGTGACGGTCAGCAGGGACACAAGCAGGACCAGCAGGCGCAATTTCAGCATGGGTTCGCCCCTCCAAAGAGCGTGGAGGGACGGTAGAAATGCGCCGATTTCCCACCGCTGAGGCGTTTTGCCGCCACACTGAGACAACCGGTATGCTGGGAGAGTGCGTCACCCGATCTTTCAGGCGATCTTGGAGGGCCGGTATCAGGACGGCCTGACCCTTCACGCCGCTCTCGAAGCACCCACCGGGGAGGACGACCGCTGGGCGGGGTACTGCCTGTATGCCCTAGGCCAGTTGCTGCCCGCCAAGGAGCTGCTACTGCGCGCCCAGGCCGCTGGTTGCCTTGCGGCGGGCCTGGAACTTGCTCTGGTGCTGCGCTACCTCGGCGAGGAGGCCGAGGCCCGGCGGGTGCTCGACGCAGTTCCCCTGGACGCTCTGGACCCGCTGGACCGCGCGTACGCCCGGTGGGAGCGCGGGGCGGCGTTTCTGGCCGACGGTGCCCCGCTCCCCGCACGTGACGCGCTGGAGGCTGCCTGGCGTGATCTCATACCCCTCGGACCGGACAGCGCCACGCTTCGCGTGTCCGTGGCGCAACTGCTGGGGTACGCGTACGCCCAGTTGGGCCGCGAGGCGCCCGCCCTGCACTACCTGCACATCGCCCTGCGGGGTGCTGCTGGCAGCAAGCGGGTGCACGCCCTGAATACCCGGGCGCAGGTGCACCTCTACGCCGGGCGGTACCCGGACGCGCAGCGGGACCTGGACGAGGCGGCAGGGCTGCTGACGGGGGAACCCATCAGCCGGGCCCACCACGCGTACCTCTGCGGCCTGCTTGCCCGCGCGCAGGGACAGTGGTCTGCGGCACTTGAAGCCTTCTCTCAGGCAGAGGGGCTTGCGCGGACTACCGGGGAAAGCAGCGCCGAGTGCCTCGCTGCGCTGGGCCGGGCAGCGATCCTCACCGCGAAGAAGGACCTGCATGCGGCGCATGCGGCGCTCCGCCGCGCGGACGTGCTCGTGACCAACCCCTGGCAGCGCGCGCTCGTCACACTCAGGCAGGGCGCGTGGCACGCCGCGCAGGGAGAGGCGCGGGCCGCGGCTCTCCTCACGACAGCGCGTGATGCCTTTAGGGAACTGGGCCTGCTGCGGGAGCCAGGCTGGGCAGAAGTGCACCTGGCCGCATTTGCACTCCCCCACAACCCGGAGGGGGCGCGGGACGCCCTGCTGCGCGCGGTCATGGAACGGCACGCGCTGGGGAGCGGCGCGCCTCTCCTCCCAGAATTGCGTCTTCTCCCCCAGGTCACGGCGTTCCTCGCAAGTCAGGCCGAAGACCCGGCGCTCGGCGTCCTCCTCGCTGACCGGGTCAGCGCCGCAGCGGGAACACCTCTCAGGGTGGACCTGGTCACGCTCGGCGGGCAGAAACTGCTGGTTGATGGGCAGGAATTGCGTGTTGGCATGCGCCGGACTATCGAGCTGCTCGCGTACCTTCTCTGCCGGGGTCCCGCAAGCCGGGATCAGATTCTCACGGCGCTGTGGCCGGACGACGACCCGAAACGCGCCGCGAACTACTTCCATCAGGCCCGCCACGAGCTGGGCCTGCATGCGCCTTACCTTCAGATTCACCATGACCGCATGGCCGGGGTGTACCGCGCGCGCTGCGAGGGGCCGGAGCTCTGCTGGGACGTGGAGACTATTCAGCGGGCACTCAATGCCCGGGGGGATGATGAAGTGGCGCGAGCCATTCACCGCTACGGCGGGGCGTTCCTGCCGCTGGCGGTGTCGGAATGGGCGCGGGAGGAGCGTGACCGCTTGGAGTGGAGCGTGATCAGGGCCGGGCTGGAACTGATGGGCCGCTGGAGTGCCGTGGGTGAATACGCGAAGTGTGCCGTGCTTGCACGGAGATTGCTGGATATTTCGCCTTGCGATGAGGCCCTGGTGGAGTATCTCGTGCAGGCCACCGTGCAGTTGGAAGGGCGGGCGGCCGCGCAGCGGGTGCTGTTGGAAGCGACAGCGCGCGCGGAGCGGGAATTGCAGGTCTACCCGGAATGGAGTGCCCGTCTGGCCCGCCAACTCCAGCATCTGAACTGAGGCAGCAACCAACACGGTTCCATCTGTGGCTCGCCGCGCTGGAACTTTTATGGGACGCCCGGCAGGAGCTAAGTGAGGATTAAGTGATGCTCAGGTAGCGTTCCGATCATGCCACTGCGGATGTCGAAGCCGTCATGATCGGAGGCCAGCGCCTCCTGAGGGGCGATGGGGAAATGCTGGAGCAGGCGCTGGAGGTGGCGTGCCGGTGCCTCGCGCAGCGTGTTTTGCTGATCCGCGAATTGAAAGGGTTCCGGGAGGACTGGGCCAACAGGCTGGGGGGGGGTCCTGTTCTTCATGGAACAGGCAGCAAGGCTTCAGGTCAGGCTGGCAGGCTGTCGTTGATCACCATCTTGCGGAACTGCCTGTTCTGGAACGGCATTGTGCGGAGGCGTGTTCCGCATGGCAGACCGTGAAAGCCCCGGGTGCCCCGCTCACCACACCCGCAGGGATCGACGCGTGGATCGAGATGCTGATCGACGGCGCTCAGCCGTGGAAGGAAGGGCGCTGAAGGTGCACTGCAGGGGTGCCGATTGCCTGCCTCACCCAGGAATCGCTGTGGCCCCCCTGACTGCCCCCAAGGGAGCTTCACATGGAATCGGATGACATCACGCTTGCGCGCCTGCTTGGCCAACTGGGAAAGGTCGGCATACACACGGCCCATCTCGCTGCCTGCACCCTGGCAGAGCATTTCCGAACGCAGGCCGTGCAGGTGTTCGGGCAGACCCTCTGGACCAACCGGCACGAGTGCCTGGTCTTCTCTTGTCCGGAGAACCGCGACGAGGTCTGCGCGAACGTGCGGGGGTGGTTCGGACCGCAGACGAAAGTGCAGGTCGTCTTGTACCGCTGGGTGCCAGGCGGCATCGAATTCCCCGAAATCCGCCGGTCTACACGGACGGGACTGGATGACTTGAGCCGCCTGGTCCCGGCGTTTTCCCCTCTGGAGGACACGGAACCCACCACCCCATGGGGTGGGCGACAAATGGACGCTGGGCGTGACGAGCAACTTGAACAGGATCAACGGGTCCGTCGCTCCAGGCTCTGCGTGGAAGAGGCCCGGAGGGTGACGGCCCATGTGGGTCGGAGGCGGGCACTGGACTGGGTGGCCGCCTCACTCTATCTGCAACTTCTCGGCGCGCGCCGCGGCCAGTGGACCGACGTGGATCTCGTCGGCCGATCCGGCGGGCAGACGTATGCGCTGGAACTGAAACATGCGACCCTGAACGCGGGGAGCCTCTGCGTCCGGCAGGATCAGTTGGAGATCCTTGAACGCTTGCCGACGTCCATCGGCGCTCCCATACAACTGCGCTACCTTTGGCTGCTCCGCGAGCCAGGCCGCTACCACCTGAATCTTGGGTACCCGACAGAGGAATTCAAGAAGCAGCGGTTCCTGTCCGCCCGGTCCCCGCGGGATTTCGCGTGGTTGCCCCAGCCTGGCGTGGCTCCCTGGAGAAGGGCGACCGCGCACGACGGCACGCCGCTCCTCTGGCTGGAGTCGTCCAGCACCGAACAGCACGGGAGGCTGGGGACCCTCCGGTTCAGGGATATCGCTGAGCAGCCTGAGCTGAATCAGGTGCCGGGAGATACGTCCTCGTAAAGGCCAGCAGATTCCCCTAGGGTGGTCCCGGTCTTACAGAAGGCCAGTGGCCTCACCTCTTCCCTACGGCAGCATGCAGCGCCCGGCCCTGGGTAGTCCCCCACCGCGCTGGCCTCTTGACCGTCGGTGCTTTCCCAACAGCAGACTAGGGTGATAAAGCGGAGGCTTCTCCCCAGCAGCCTCCGCGCGCTGGAGCTACGGGTGACCGGGGAGCACCGGTGTCCCTGGCACAGGCGGCGCAGGATTCGCTGGGCTGATATTCGGCAGCGTCGTCGTTCCCGCTGGGGTCGCCGGAGTGTTCTCCGTGGTTGGCCCTGTGGGAGGTGTAAGGGGAGCGACCGGGGCTGCCGGAGCTCCATTTGCGCCTCCTGTTCCCGCTGGCAGGGCTGTCGGGGTGGTCACGGGCGGCCGCTCGTTGGGACTCGTAACCAGCCGGGGGGTGACCACGATGATCAGGTCACTCCGGCGGGTGTCGGTGCGGGTGGTGCTGAACAGCTTACCCAGCACCGGAATGTCCCCCAGCACCGGCACCTTCTGCGTCCCGGTCACCTTGCGTTCCTCCAGCAGGCCGCCGATGGCAATGGGTTCCCCATTGCCCACCCGCACGGTCGTCGTCGCTTCCCGCGTGCTGAACTGGGGCACGCCCTGACTGGTCGTCCCGGTCGGCACACTCACGCTGATGGTCAGGTTGGTTTCCACCGTGCCGTCCGGGGCGACCTTAGGCGTCATGCGCAGCGTGATCCCCGTCGTGATGCTCTGCACGCTGGTTCCCCCGCTGCTGTTCGCCGTCACCACTGGCGTGGTCTGGGTGGAGTTGATGCGCGCCTCCAGGCCATCGATGGTGGTGATTCTGGGGCGGGCCAGCACCCGTGCCGCCCCGTTGGTCTTCAAGAGGTTGAGACCCATACTCAGGCTCAACGGACTGCGGCCAAGCTTGCCCATCTTCAGCAGCGAGGGGGACTCGCCTTCCGTGAGCTTGAAGGTGAAGATAGAGTCGTACTGGATCCCCAGGCTGTCGGTGGTGTCCTGGTTGACCTCCAGAATCTCCGCCTCGAACTGGATCTGCGGGCGGCTGGCGTCCAGTTGCTTGAGCAGGTCGAGCAGCAGGTTGCGGTCTGCCGGGTTGGCCACCACGATCAAGGCCCGCTGTCGCTGATCGATCACCACCCGCGTGTTCGGGTAGATGCTCTGGAGCAGCCCCGCGACGGTGCCGGGGTCCGCGAAGCTCAGCGGGTACAGGATTGGGGCGCGTTCATCCTGCGGAATGGGCGACACCGCCTGCCGTCCAGGAGGAGTGAGAATCAGGCTCTTGCCGTCGGGACTCAGGGCATAGGTGGTGCCGTCGGGGATCACCAGTTGGATGGTCCCGTCCGCCTTCTGCCAGCTCAGGCCGTCGGGCACGGTCGTTCCGGGGGCGAGGACCGTCTCGGGCAGAATCAGTCGGCGGGTGAGGGGATCGGTCTGGTAGCGAATCTGGTCCGTCCCCTGAATCACGATGGTGTCCCCGGCGCGGATGATCGTCACGGGCGTCGGTGCGGCCAGTGCAAGGGGGCCGAGGGTGGAGAAGCTCAGGAGCAGGGCCAGGGTGAGGGCGTGTCTCTTCATGGATTCCTTGGGGTCGAGGGGAAAGCAAAGGAGGGCTACGGTCGCGGTGGAAGGCGCCACAGAGCTGCCAGGCGCCGTGTTCTCTACTTGGGCAAGGTGAGGGCCTGCTCTCCGTTGCTGGGGGTCAGCGTCAGGCTTCCGGTCCCCTTCTCGCCGGGCTTGAGGGTGACGTTGACCGGAGTGCTGGTCAGTTCCCCAGCCTCGGCGACGATCCCGTCACCATCCAGATCGGTGGCCGCCACGAGTTGCACGGGCACGTTCGGCGGCAGGCTGTGCAGGGTGAAGCTGTCCCCCACGGTACGGACATAGGTGACCACATGGCCCTGGGGATCGAGGGCCAGGACATAGGTGGCGGGCTGGTCGGCACGGACCGGAGCCGCGTTCACCAGGCCCCAACCCGTGTTCAGGTCCATCCCGGCGACACCGATATCGGTGGCGTGGCCTTCCAGCAGGGACTTCACAGCGCGGGCTGGCGTACCCTGGGCCAGGAGCAGCGCGGCGATACCGCTCACCTCCGGGGCGGCCATGCTGGTCCCTTGCCGCAAGGCATAGCCGGGAGTGCCGTCCGCGTTCAGATCCGTGGAGAGGATGCCGTCCCGTTCACCGTTGTTGTCCTGATCGGCGTTCAGGTCACCCCCGTAGGCGGCGAGACGTGTCCCGGGGCCGCGGTTGGCGTAGGACGGCTGGTACAGGGTGACCGGCCCACCGATGGAGGTCACGGCGATCACGCCGGGGATATTGGCGGGGGCATACGGCAGGCCGCCGTCGTTGCCGCTCGCAGCGACCACGATCACCCCGGCGTTCAGGACGCGGTTGACTGCTTCTGTCAGAATCTCGCTGTACTCGGGTGTTCCCAGGGACAGATTAATCACCTGTGCGGGTGTGGGATTGGGGTCACTCTCGTCGAGCCCTGCGGCCCACAGAAGACCCCGCGCGAGGTCACTGGTGGTCCCCCCTCGGGGCCGATCACCCGGACGGGCAGCAGACGCGCGGCGGGAGCCGCACCCATCACACTCCCGTTGGCGGCGATCAGTCCACTGACATGGGTGCCGTGCCCGCTGCTGTCGCTGGGCGTGCGGTCCCCGTCCACGTAGTCCCGTCCAGACAGCAGGTTCGCTTTCAGGTCCGGGTGGTTCAGGTTCACGCCGGTATCGACAACGGCGACGGTGACGCCTGCCCCGCGCGTGCGTGTCCAGGCCTCCGTCACGCCCAGCATCGGCCAGAACCATTGCCGGGCATTCACGGCCTGGGAGCGCAATCCAGTGAGGGGAACATCGACCTTCCGGGTGTCCTGCACGGCAACTGGACGGTCGAGTTCGGCGCTGACGCCTTGCCGGGCGAGGAGGGTCTGGGCGCCCTGGGCTGTCTGGGGATCACGGTAGGTGGCCCGGATGACACGCAGGGAAGGCAGATGGACCTGCTGGAGGAGGCCTGCTGGCGGAACAGGCTGACCCTCCGGAACGAGCAGCACGGGGGAAGGAACCGTCCCTCTGGGCACAGGGGCGGCCTGGGGTTTCAGGCTCGCGCCATTCAGGGGACGCGTCACGGTGCCCGTGACGCTGGCGGCATCCTTGCGGATGGGCTGCGTCTGGCTAGCCCGCTCCCCGACGATCACGCGCACATTGAAGGCGCCGTACAGGTCACTGGCCGTGCCGTTCCCATTCGGGAGGTTGTTATTCACGGTCGCCCTGAGGGTACCGGCATCCCCGGTGGTGCTGAGCCGTTGCCCGTTTACCTCGATCACCGCGAGGCCGGGGTCCGCGCCCCACCCGGCCCCTTTGGCCTGCACCACGTCTCCCGTGAGGGTGACGCTATCCAGACGCGGCACGACATCCAGGGGGACCGAACTGCCTTCCACACCAGGCACCGTCACGGTGTACAGGCCAGCGAGAAGATCCTCGGGCAGCTTGACACGGACACCGTCCCGAACCGGCGTTCCAGGAAGCGAACGCTCCCCCAGGCGGATCGTCGTCACACTGGACGGAAGCCGACCGTACACGGTCACCTCGGTGCCCGGCGTCGCTGGTGTAGGCAGTGCCGTCGTGAGCAGAAAGGAATCCTGTGCAGGCGCGGTGTCCTCACCACATCCAGTGAGCAGTGCCCCGAGCAGCAGGGCGGCGGCCCCCAGCCGTTTCAAGGCACCACCAGGCGGCGCTGCTCGCTGTAACTGAGAGACACCGGGGTGCCTTTGCCGTTGTTGAAGCGGACGCCAGCCACCCACCAGGAGTAAGTTCCTGCGGGGAGCGGGGCTTTGTTCGAGGGATACACGGCACTCAGACTGCTGGTCACGTTCGGGTAGTTCGTCCAGACGTATTTCGCGCCATCGGTGGTGCAGGGCCGGTCGCACAGGAAGTAGAGGTAGCCTTCGGCACCCGGCAGAGTGTTCCAAGTGAGGACCGGGCGGCCATCTGCCACCTTCTGGTTGTCGACGGGACTGGCGACCTGCTGCGTGTCAAGGAACACGGCGCGTCCTGCATTGGACAGCGCGGATTCGCCGGTTGAGCCGGTGAGGGAGCGGACTGCACCGTACACCTTGTCGCCCACGTTGGAGGTGGTGAGGAACTGGGAGTATTTCTCCACACTCACCGTCCCTGCCGACGCCGCCTGATTGCGAACCACGTCGTAGGGACCCGCAATGCTCTTGGTGGCCATCAGGATGCGGTAGCCGGTGGCCCCGTCCACCGGATTCCAGGCCCACTCGATGCCGAGTTGCCGCCCTTCAGTCGCCTGTGGACGGAGTGGGGACAGCGGCACGGAAGCACTCTTCAAGCCCCCGGGGGGGCGAATCGCACGGGGGTCGATACCCCCAGGCAGACCCGCACCCTCCTTGAGGCTCTGGCCCGTGATGTTCGACGGCAAGTTGTAGGCGACGAGGTAGGCAAGGGTTGGAGCGGTCGCATTCTGCACCCGGACTGGCACGGGGGTACTTTTCCCGGTTGCCCCGCCCCGGCGGGCGACCGCGTAGACTTCCAGGTCATCGCCATTGGGCATGCTGGTCGTGTTCCACGAGATGATGTAGGGGCTGGTGTTGACCGTGCCGACCAGCCGCCCATCTTCGTTGCTGTCGCGCAACCGGGCATACACGCTGACCTCGTCCACCTTCTCGTCGTCCCCCAGCGTGACCTGCACGGCGGCTGTGCCACTCACCACCGCGTCACTGGACGGCGTGATGACGGCGACACTGGGTGGAGGGCCATCGGACCCGCAGGAGCTTAAGAGAACACTGAGGAGGAACACAGCAAGTCCACATCTTTTCACGGGGCCATTCTGCCGGAACGGCCCTTCTCATGTGGCGCAAATCAGTAATGGTTCGACTCGACCAACGAGGAAGCGCGTTCCCGAAAAGCCAGCGGCTGCCAGTCAACGCGCTTCCACCCTGCCGGATGCTGTGGGTAGCTCCGACCTCACCCAGTCCGGGCTGAGCGCGAACGGCGTGAGTTTCTAGGGGCGAGACGTGGCGTTGAGGCCAAGACCTTCTTCACGGCTCAGGACGAGTTGGAAGCGGAGCGGGAACTCCAGCGGCGTGCCCGCAAGCAGCAGGAGTTAGAAGCACAGCGTCAGCGGGAAGCTGAGGCGTTGGAAGAGGAGCAGGACCGGGAGTATGGGCCCGTCCACAATCGAATGATCAAACCTCCTTTAAATCTTCCAACATATCTATGCTCGTCTTAGCCGTATACATTCGTAGAGTTAAGTCATGAACTTCAAGGTGCGCTATCTCTCCGCCTTCTCCTATCAAGGTTGAACCCCTAATGATAGCTTCCACGATCTCTCCCGTGTAATCATCTATTGATCCCAGCTTAATATAAAACGGCTCTGTTAGGTTAGCAACATTTATATACAAGAATCTGTGTAGTGTACCAACCACATCATCAATTGATAGAGTTGAATAAAGCGCCTCATAAGCATATATCCCACTGTCTTTGATCGCCGACCAACCCTGTTCACTTAATTTGTATAAATGTATGGGTTGATCAGTTTCAATGACCTTCTTCACTCTATTCCGAGCTTGTATGACCATCATCTTTTCATTCATCTGATGCCCCTTTACTTTGGAGGATAGTATATATGATCATAGTTTCCAATGTTCTGGTACCGCTGATTCCTGAATCAGATGTCATATCCCACGAATTACCTTTGGGCTGACCAGCATGAGTGTGGGACGCTTTTGGTATATCCCCGTAGTGTTCAACGACTACTCTTGGACCGCCCGGCGTATCATACTGGTAATAGCGACCCCAAGTTCCTTTATCGCTGCTCAAGCTATCGCTTGAGCCAACATTTCGTTGTGAACTCGGACCAACGGTCCATTGATCGACAGGTTGCTGTGAGCGTGGAATTCCAGCTTGGTCTTTGGCCGCATTAAGTGCTGCTCTACGGTTTGGTACAACGCAATCCGCGTTATGCACCAACCAGCCGTCCTGGCCGACGTAGTAGGTGTGAGCCTCGCTGACGGTGAGGTTGAACATCTGCTAAGAGGCAGGACGGCTTTTTACAAACACCGCCCCAGACGTTATTTAAAGAATCAGCGTCTCAGGCTTGAGTAGCTAAAAACACCTCCTTTCGTGAACGTGTAGCGCCGCTATAGCACCGTGTTGGGAGTCAGACCAATTCGAGCCTCAGCCGCTTGCCCAGTACGCCCGCCGCACGTTCCAGGGTCCGCAGGGTAACGGCGTGGTTCTCCGGGTCCAACAGACGATCCACCGCCGAGCGGCTGGTCTCCATGCGGAAAGCCAGTTCAGTTTTCGTCAAGCCGCTGCGCTTCATCTCCTGTTCGAGTTGAAACGCGATGACGCGCTTCAATGCCACGGCTTCGATGTCTGCCAGGAGTCCGTCTCCTGCCAGAAAGTCGTCGAAGCTGCTTCCGATGTGCTTATTCACAGGCTCGTTACTCATTGTCATTCGCCTCCACCTGGCCTAGGCGTTTCCGGGCAGTCTCAAGGTCATTCTTCGGGGTCTTCTGGGACTTCTTGACGAAACCGTGAAGCAGGATCATGCGGTTGCCGACGACCGTGAAGATGACGCGAGCGATCCCGTCTTCCAGCGTGGTACGGACTTCCCACAGCCCTTTCTCCAGCTTGCGGATTAAGGGCATCCCGATAGGCCAGCCGAACTGAGCCGTCTTGATGTCCTCCCCGATGCTCTTGCGGTCCTCGCGGGTCAGGGACTTCAACCATTCCCGAACGGGTTCATTGCCGCCGTGGTACGGAAGAACCGAACCTCAAGGATGGGCTGGGGCGTCTCGGGTTCGGAAGGAACAGTCACGCCAAAGGAATGTACCATTTTTGGTACAGTCCGGTCAATCCGCCTCGACCTCTTCCCAGGCTAGGATTTCCGAGAGTTCCACTTCTCGCCCGGCCATCTGTTCCAGCGCGGCGAGGATGCGTTCCAGGGTCGCCGTCTGGATGCGTTCGGGGGGTGTGGTCGCCCGGCACCAGTTGTAGATGGTGTTGGGACTGAAGCCAACCGGACGTTCCCGCTCTCCTGTACTGGCCCCTTCACGCTGGTTTGTGGCGGCGCGTTCAGCCTCTAGGGCAAGGTTTGCTCTTAGCCGGGTCTCCAGTTGGTACGCGGTCGCCCCAAGGGCCTCAAGCGCAGTGGGGAGTTTCCAGGTGAGGCGCTTCATGGCCCCCACCTTACCCCACCTTGGTATTGCAGACGTACTTTCTATCAATACTATTGCAAATGTATTAAAATAGGTCGATTGGGGCCGATGGCCTGGAAAACCCGGCCCCAGTCGAATCCACGTGTCAAGGGGATCACCATGAAGCATAGCAGTCCACCGCCCTCCCGACCCAAGCGAGGGAAGCCCACCAAGAAGCGAGCCAACAACGAAGGCAGCATCTACGCCCGCAAGGATAGGACAGGTCGCATCATCAGCTACCGAGGCTCCATCACCGTCGGCTGGAGGGACGGCAAACAAGTCCGGCAGTCCTTCACCGCCCCCACCAAGGAAGGGGTGCGGGAACTGATGAACCGCGCCCTGGTCCAGCGGCAAGATGGCATCCTGCCTGCCGTCTCTACCCTGACCGTGAGCAGCTACCTCGACACCTGGCTGCAACACAAGGCGACCGAAGTTCGCCCTTCCACTCTCCAGAGTTACCGGGGGGTGCTCGAGAACCACCTGAAGCCCATCCTGGGTAAGGAGCGGCTGGACAGGCTGCAACCCCGGCACATTGACCACCTGCACAAACAGATTCAGGCCAAGGGGTTGTCCCACCGCATGCTAGAACACGCTCACGTCCTGATTCACGGGGCACTGGAGTATGCCGTGCGGTTGGAACTGCTGCCCCGCAATGTGACAGACGCAGTGAAGGTGCCCAGGAGGGCCACGCCACGGGCGGAGATGAAGGTGTGGACGACCGGGCAGGTGGGCTTGTTCCTCGAACAAGCCCGCTCCCACCGCCTGTACGCCCTGTTCTACATCGCCCTGGCGACGGGGATGCGGCGTGGGGAACTGATGGCGCTGCCCTGGGCCAACACGGATTTGCAGCAGGGGGTCATCCGCGTGCGGACAAACCTGGTGGAACTCAAGGACGGCTCCCACATCACTGAACCCAAGACGCGGGCCAGCAAAAGGCTCATTCCCCTGGCCTCAGATGCCGTACAGGTTTTGCAGGAACACTGGGGGCGGAACGCGCCGAAATGGGCGAGCAGTGGCAGGAACACGACCTCGTGTTCCTGACGCAACTCGGCACGGTGCTGGATTCTGCCAACCTGACCCGGACCTTCCACACCCTCGCTAGGGCCGCTGGGGTGCCTCGTATTCGCCTGCACGACCTTCGCCACACCCACGCCAGCCTGCTGGCCTTCTGGGGAGTCGCGCCGAAGGTCATCGCTGATCGGTTGGGGCAAACCAACGTGGGGTTCACCATGCAGGTGTACACGCACCTGTATGACGAGCAGCGCCGGGAGGCTGCCCCCAGTTTGAGTGACCTGCTTCAGCAGAGCAAGGCAAGCTGAGCAGAAACCGGCGAGGTAGCACCTCGGTAGCACCCTGTCACTTAACAAAGGTGATCTTGAACAGAAATTAAGCCGCTCCAAGTTCCAGAAGGGTACTGGAGCGGCTATTTTAGAAGGCGGCGGTACGAGGGTTCGTGGTCAATAATCGGGCATTTGATTGGTTTTAGAACTTCTTATAGTCACGAAGAAAACTAGAAATTACGACCAGTATTTTTGCCCCTTGCCTTCTAATAACTTTTCAAGAAACTCACTTAGTGACGACGCCACTACGGGCCAGTCCTCCTTGCTTTCAAGAGGCTGCATAATTTTTATTGAGCCATAATCAGCAGGATCGAGCGAGATAATCGCCTTTTCGCTGTCACCTAAGAATTCTCCAAAAATAAGATCTTGGGTGCTTAACTGATCTGGGTACATGTCTCTGTAGAGTTCAGTTTCTCGGTGAGCCCAGGAGTTATCATGTATAACTAGCCCCCACTGTCCATAAGACATATCTTCATATATAGATGTCCTCGATGCCTTACTCCAAAGCTTCTTAAGCTCTGCTGGAATGTCGTGCGAGTTCACATCGTTTTGAAGTTCTTCGGCGGCTGGTACGTAGTATGATTTATATTCCGACAAGACTCCACTTCCAAAGTCTAGGGTTTCAGAGGGAATTAAGCTCAAGCTATCAAGGATCGAAGATATGCTGCTCATTTGAAGCCTGCCCACCAAGGAGTAACGACTTGCTGATGGAAATCTCTAGGCATTGGAACGAGATTCATAAAATCGTTCGTGCCGCCATACTCCCTCGGCAGGATATGATGAATGTCATAGTTAGCCCAACCGCCCTCAGGTGTAGAGTAACCACGGTCATACCACTCCTTGATGAACTCTCCTCGTTCCTTATTAGTCCAAGTCACACGATTAGCTTTAGGAACTTGAGTAAGGTTAAAGCCGGACGGCGGGCTTATGTATTCCCCAGTTCTAGGGTCCTTGAACAGCGGGTACATCTGCCCCTTGTTGTTGACAAACGGGTTTGGCCCACAGTTATGAACCAACCAGCCGTCCTGGCCCACATAGTACGTGTGAGCCTCGGAGACGGTGAGATTGAACATCTCCCGCGTCTGCCCGAGGGTGACCACGTTGGCGACGACGCCGGTGGTGCCGTCCGCCTGCTTGATCTTATCCCCAATCTTGAGGTGCCCGGCACCCACCCAGTTCTTGCCCAGGTCCTCGTGGCCGACGGGTTTGGGCGTCTCCCCGGTGTCAGACCACGCCTTGACGTAGAAGGGGTGTTCCGGTGTCGTCTGGATGTACTCCAGCTTGTTCCCCTGCTCAGGGTCCTGGATAGCAAGGTAGGTGATCTCCGGGTCGGTGTTCTTGTGGACAGCCGTGATGGGGTAGTAGCCATTCTCACCCGTCTGCTCGTTGTAGGCCAAGACGGGAGTCCCGACGGTCAGAGCAGAGATGGCAATCAGACCAGAGAGGGTGCGGACGGGCGTGGAGGGGGTGAAGGAGTTGGGACAGGGCGAGCGTAAGTCATACCCATTACTGGTCCGACCACCGTAATATTGGGAACGCGAAGATTTTAGGGACCCCGCCATCTTCGTAAATCTGGCAAAAGCCACACCCCCGCCTATAACCCCAGCAGTAACTGCATCAGCAAGCAACTCACCGCTGTATACTTTGTCAAGCCAGTACATCTCGGGACTCAATAGAAAGCCAATCCTGCTGCTATAGCTGAAACTGCCCGATTTGAATAGCTCTCCAATCTGCCCAGGGGCAATAGGATGATAACCCTCGCCCGGAGTGTTGACGCTATCGATTAAGGTAGCCATACTCTGCGAAAAATCAGCCTGACTTGTGGAGGCCAATGCCTTACGGGCAAGTCTTCCGGTTTCTCGCATGGACATTCCAAAAGATTTGTCGCCAACGCCCTTTGTTGCGGCAAAGACCTCCAAAGCGACAATTGCTGTTTCATGCAGCCTAGCAATTGGCGACAGATTAGAAATAGCCTCAAATGTATCCTCCAGGTTCTTGATAGTTTCGCTGCCAAAGTTATTTTCTTTTGCCAACTTAATAGTTGCTAGGGCAATTTCGCGAGAAGCTCTATCGGCATCGCCAAGTGCTGCATTAATTGTTTTTCCGTCAACCCAGGCTCTTCCCTTAACATCCGTCACTCGGACAAGCCATGCTTTAAAGTCGTCCTCTGTTCCAAGTGTTTGAATTTCCAACAGATAATCCTTTTTGCTGGTTACCGCATAGACGGCAGTCTGGAAGCCTTCGCCGTCATCGAAGTTGGCAGGTACTTCCTGGATAAGCACTGCTCCATCACGGGGCTTGGCCTGGCGAGTACCCTGGGTGCCACCCTGCAAATCTGCCGGGTGCTTGTCCTGACTGGGTGGGTTGATCTTTTGCACCTGTTCCGTCGTCACAGGAGCATCTTTGGCCTGCACGCCCTCCCCCTGTTGAATCTGGCTGGGGTCAGGCAATTTGGGCAGGGTAGGCGGCGCCAGGTCGAGTGGGTTGATCTTCAGGGTGCTGCTCAGTGTCTGGAGCGGAGCATCCAACTGCTCGACGCTGGCCGTCACCGCGAAGGGTTTGGTCCCGTCCCAGGTGGTGTCGTCGTTGTACCCATCCGCCAGAGAGTACGCGGCATCCCGGTACTGTGGGGCGTTGTTGCGGTAGGTGTCACTCCACAAACTGCAACTGATGCTCCCACTCCAGGACTGCTTGCACTTCCAGATGTAGTTGCCTGCCTTGCGCAGGATCAGCTGCGCTTCACCGTTCACGATGGTGGTGCTGTTCACGTCCCGCCACACCCCGTGTTCCTGTAACCACGGGGCCGCGTTCTGTTCCTCGATCTGGGCGGTGCTGCTGAGCACCTGCTGCCCCAGCGGGTCGTAGCGGAAATCGTTGTAACGATTTCCGACACCGTAGCACTTGTCCGAGCAGAAGGTCGTACTGACCGCGTTGTTGTTCAGGTTGTTGAATTGTGCGACCCGGTCGTCTGCATCGTAACGCTTGACATACCCGCTCTCATTCCCACCACTCACACTCAGGCGGTTGCCACGTGAATCCAAGACATAGGTGATGTTGATATTGCCTCTGGTTTCGCCGGTCATGCTCCCGCCGCCGTTGTATGTGGCGGAATAGGCAGGAACGCCGTTGGCGTCCGTGCTGCGGATCAATTCGCCGTACGCCGAGTAC
The DNA here is from genome assembly GCF_004758605.1 of Deinococcus metallilatus. NCBI lineage: Bacteria > Thermotogati > Deinococcota > Deinococci > Deinococcales > Deinococcaceae > Deinococcus > Deinococcus metallilatus. The sequence goes on along the minus strand of NZ_CP038510.1, from coordinate 416,992 downwards.
GCATTGTTCTGTGTATAACAGGGATTTATTCCGGTTTCGGGATTTTCAAAGCACGATCCGGTGCTGAATCGGATGCTGTAAGGCACACCCGTCAAGGCAGAACCATTGGCATAACTGTACGTGGTGGTTGTGGTGCTTTGCTGCTTAACGTAATTGCTTGGATTATTGAACACGACGCTGGATGCTGTCAGCCCACCCACAGTAACAGCCGTGTTGACGGTATAGACCGTGTACCCACTCTGATCGATCTTGCTGAAGACAGAGCCGTCCGTTCCATAGGTGCTGGAGGTCCGTGCGGGAGCAGTCTTCTTCAGGCCGCCGTTGCTGTCGTACACCGCGAGTTCACGCCCACGCTGGTCATAGCTTTCGACTCCCTTGTAGGCGGTATCCGTGGTGCCGTCGCCGGTCCAGCTGTTCTGGACCCGCCCATCTGCGTAGTAGGCGTAGCGCTGGTGACGGGTGATGGCCCCACCCAGCACGCCCTGCTGGGTCGGATTATTGCCGTCCAGGTAAGGCGTCTTGTCTGTCGTGGTCGCCTTCTCGATCTGGTCGCGTTCGGTGTAACTCGTTGTGGTATTGGCCTCACTTGCGGCGACCAGAACACCGTTGCTGCCATAGGTGGTGTTCAGGCTGTTGTTCGGCACCTGGCTGCGGTACTTCACCTGAATGGTCCGACTTTGGCCCGCTTCCTTGTTCGTCGCGCTGTACGTGTACGTGAACACGTTCTGCCGGTCGTTGGGATCATTCACACCCTCGTTGCTGCTGTTGCCGGGTGTATCCCACTTCTCGATCAGGTTCCTGTTGGAGTCGTACCGCCAGTAGGTCCAGACGTTTCCATGACCCAGCGGTGCACCACTAGCATTGCGCTGCTCGGCATAGATGGCCGTGCTGCCCCAAAAGCGGCGTTTGTAGCGGTTGCCTACGCCGTCATAAGAAGTGTGCTCCGTCTTCTCCCAGGCTCGCCAGGGGCCCCAGGAGGTCGTAAACATGGGATTCCCGACATAGTCGTATTCGCGTTGGGTGATGTTGCCGGAGGCTCCCGGCGCAACATTGGCATCCCAGGCACTGATCACATTCGGATAGCTCGCCAGATTGCCGGAGTAGTCGTAGCTGGTTTCGGCGGTCTTCAGACCGTCCAGGCGGTAGGTGCGCAGCTTCCAGTTGCTGCCAGTGCCGTCCCCCACCCGGGGACGGCTTTCGGAGATAACCTTCCCCAGACTGTTGTAGCGGTACTCGGTGATCAGGCCGTGTTCCGTCTTGTAGGTCAGATTCCCAGTCGCGTCATACCTATAGGAAGAGGAAAGGCCATTCCCCAGGCCCGCATCGATGTCCGTCTGATTCCCGGGCCGAGCCTGTTCCTGCTTGCCTACCAGCCGTCCAGCCCAGTCGTAGGTGAAGGTGGTGGGGAAGCCGTTGGCATCCTTGATCCGCAGCACGTTGCCGGTGTTGTCATAGTCCTGCTCAATGGTGGCGGTCGCACCGCCCTGATCAGGGGGCAGGGTGGTGCGGGTGGGCTTGCCCTGGTCGTTGTACACGTAACTGGTCAAGGCTCCACTGCTGGGACCAGCCGGTGTGTTCATGTGGGCGGTATAGATGCGGGCTGGGAACACGCGGTTGTCGTACTCCCGGTACTCTACCCGGACGTGCGTGCCACCGGGATTCCAACGGTCCACGCTGCCATACTGCGCAGTGGTACTGGTGTTGTTGTCCGGCTCCCACACCCCTTCGAGCAGGCCGTCCGGGGTATAGGTGAAGACCTTGGTGACGATGTTGCGTTCGTCCACCTGCATCGTGGGGCCGAAGAAACCATACGTGGTCCGTCTGCTGTTCCCTCTTGCGTCCACCTGCTGCACGGGATGCGCGAGGGCATCATAGGCCGTGCGCGTGATCACCCAGTCGAAGCCATTCCGCACGGTGTCGCGGTCGGTTTCATTCCCCTTCCAGACCTGCTTGGAAACGGTGGTGAGGTTGTCACCATTGTCATAGGAGAAGTAACTTTCATACCCTTCCGCGTTCGTGATTTTGGTGGGGCGATTGAAGACATCGTAGGTCGTGTTCGTCCAGGCCACCGCAGCGCCATTGGGGAAGGTCATGGTGGAGGGGGTAATTGTGGCCCCGTAGAGCAGGCGGCCCTCGACGGTGCGGCGATCCATCTGGTCGTACCCGTATTCCGCGTAAGGGCGGCGCGCGTCCGTATAGGGTTGCCCCCCTGCCGTCACCAGAGCCGGACCGAGTTCCTTGCCCAGGTTGCCAGCAGTGTCGTACACAAGATACGTCGATCGGTCGTTCTCGCTGCCGTTCATGGTGAGCCGGTTATCGGTAATCTTGACAGGCCGGTCAAAGGCGTCGTAGTAGGTCCGGACGGTCCCTTCGGGGTAGATGGTGTTGACCTCGCGGCCCAGCGTGTCCCACTCATGCCAGACGACCTGCTCGGGAGCGCCCACATTCTTGATCACTTCGAGATGGAGGTTCCCACCTGAGTCATATTCCATCTTCCGGTAGCTGCCGTCGGGGTTGACGGTCTGCACCACGCGATCAAGGCTGTCGTAGGTGAGCGTCGTGGTGAAGCCGTCCACGTTGGTCGCGTTGGGCCGCCCATAACCGTCGTAGGTGTAGTTGATGGTTTCGTGGGGTGTGTTGACCCCGAAAGCGTTGCTGCTGCCCACACCGGTCACCTTGGCGGCCAACCGGCCTCGATTGGCTTCGTCCATGTAGTAGCGATAATCCGTGACCCGGTCAGGGGTCCCTTCCCAGGAGGCGTCGAGTTCACCCGAGGCGTAGTACGCCCACTGCCGACTGATCAGTTGCGGCCAGCTGTCTTTTTCCGGCAGATATTCCCACATCGATTCCCAGACGGGTTGACCGAACCCGTTGTACATCCACCAGTGGTGCCGCTGCGCATTCTTGGCCACCCCATTGTCCCAAGCATAGGTGTGGGCAGTGGGCAGCAGCTCGCGGGCAACATTGCCGTACTCGTCGTACAGGTACTCGGTGCGGACACCATTGCTGACCTTGGCTGACACCTGATCGGCATACTGCCGGACACTCTTGTCCCGGTCATAGGTCCGGCCATCGGTCTTGGGGGTGGTCATGCTGCTGGGGTAGACCAGCCCCACGTAGGCACCGTCGCCGTAGTAGGAGTAGTCCACCGTCTTGTAGGGCGAGCCGTTCAGAAACAGGACCGTGTTGGTGGTCCGCCCGTACACATCGAGGGCCGTGTGGAATTGGCGTCTCAGTTCCCCCGCCACATACAGGTCTTCGGCCACCAGCCGAACCGCAGTGAAAGGCCCCGTACTCGATTGAACCGGATCGTGCTGGCCATAGGTGTACCGCTTCTCGACACTACCGTAACTAAAGGACGCATCCGAGGCGGTCCCCAAATATCCGGCCTTGCCCTGACCACTGCGGGCCACCTGTGTTTCGCGGGTCAGGCGGTTGTCGTTGTCGTAGGTGTATTCGGTGAGGCGCTCATAACCGGCTGGCGGGGTCGGTGCCCAGTTGACTGCATTCGGGTAGACCGCCTCGGTGATTCGGTTGCCGTGCCGGTCATAGGTGTACTGCAACTGCATCCCGCTGGGCAGGTTCTGGGCGAGCAGGTGCCCGGCAGCGTCATACCACGACATGGTATTCAGACCGTTCCAGATGCTGTTGCGCGGGTCTTGATCCACACCCCTGACCGGGTTGAAGTGGCGGACGCTCCTGTTGCGGAGCCAGCCCTCGGGGGAGAATTCGTACACCGTGACGCGGTCCCCCTGCTGCTGGGTGACACGCGGTCCCCCTGCCCCCGTGTCCGCCGTGGACTGCCCGTAGGAGAAGGTGGTGTCCGGCTCGCCGGGCGTGCTGGTCCGAATGACCTGGTTCTGGCTGTCGTAGGTGTAGGTGGTGGTCTTGCCGCCCCCCTCGCCCAGGGTGCCTTCCACATTGCCCGCCAGCGAAGGCCGGATGAGCTGATACAGCAACACCTCATTGTTTGTGCCCAGGCGGTAGTTCAGATCGAACCAACGCCCGATGCGGTTGCCCCGGCCGTCATAGGTTCGGAAGGCCATATAGGTGACCACCCGCTGATTCCCCACCACCTCGTACGCGTACTCGATCCGCCGCATCCAGGAGTTGTTGTCGTTCTCGTCCTGGAGGAGCATGTTGACCGCGACGACAACTCCTGCGGCCTCATCCCACGTGTAGGTGGTGACGCGGCCCCAGCTATCCCGCACCTTGGCCAGGTGGCCGTTGCCGGGGGCGGTATAGGTGAACTCGGTCTTCGGCGCCGCAGGACCATAGCCCATCTCATCGCCCTGAAACTTCAGGGCACGGTACTGCTCGTGCGGCGTCTGCGTGAAGTCCGCGTACTCGCCATCACCATAGAAGGCAGTGCGGTTCCCGGAATGATCGTAGTAATAAACGATATTCCGTGCACTTCCGCCGCCCAACGGTGTGACGGGAGCCTGGACCAACCAGGTTTCGTCCACCTGAACGCTTGCTTGTGGTTTGGAGATGAAGTAGGTCAACTGACTGCGGACGCCAGCATATCGGGCACTGATCCACGTGGGGGCATTGTTGATCTCGTCATCTGTGGCGCGACGATAATACTGATAGCCGCCATCCCCCAGGCCGAGTGCCCATTCCTGGGGTGCTGTGAGGTTATAGGTGTTAAAACCGCTCAGCCGCAAGAGACCGTTGACTTGCGTCTTTCCCGGAGCATCCGGGGTGGCTGTGAAGCTCGAGGTGGTACTGGTGGAAGCGAACGACGACGTGGAGCGGGCCGAGTTTGCCGCTGTCTTGCTGGTCGAGGGAGAGGACATGCCGTAGCCTCCTCCCGGAGGGGGATCGACCGTACAGCAGGGACTGGGCTTAGGGCTCGGGGGCGGTTTGGGTGAGGGCGTCGGACTTGGCTCTGGAGGAGGCGCCGGACTCGGAGCCGATGCGGTGGCGAGCGAGGAGGCCAGGGAATTGTTCCAATTCAGCTGGTTCAGCTCGAAGTAGACGTTGCCGGTCGCCACGTTCACGGCATCGGAGAGCTCGCCAAAACCGGGATCGCTGAAGGCCGTGACCTGGGGAGGCAAGCCACTCACGCCTGGCCCGACACGGGCAAAGACCTGCGGGGCAGCGACCACCATGGCCCCGGGGAGATGCGTGAGGGTGAGGAATAGGCTGGCGAGGGTGACGCCATAGATGCGCCGCCGCCGTTCGCCTGATCCGCCGACTGTCTGAGAGGAACGAGGTATTTTTGCCATCTTTTCACCTGTAGCACATCCCATGCACATAGGTGAGAAGATTTGCCCAACCGGATGAGGCCAGACCAACTTATGGGAGTTTGGTTGCCCCTGCAGAGTGTCTCCTGATCGGCCTCGTCCTTCAGCAGGTATCAGCCCGTCTGCCTCACGCAGGTGAATTCGTTGGGTGGCTTGTCGCCAGCGGCAGTGCAGGTCGAGGCTGCCCGTACCACACTGGACCACTGGGCCGTCCAAGGGGTACGAGACACCCACTGCTTCAGGACCTGACGGATGAATTCCGGGCGATTGTCTGTGCTCCTCGTGGCCGGACGACCTCTGCCAGCCGCACACCCCGTCTGTCTCGGTGTCAGAGGGTCCCCGCGTGCAGCGTGGTCAGGCGTGTCCTGCACCAGGTGTTACCTCTACACCGTGCCTGATAAACGGCCATCTCAACCTGGGATGAACCATCAGCGGTGGTGATCTGCGCAATGCGGCGATCAGTGCCCGGTTGGCGAATCGTTGGTGGCCGAGTCGGTGAATCTTCGCGACGAACGGTCACCCTCGGGGTGAATATTCTCGCCGCCCTTCTCCCGGCGCACTCCCTGGGCATACAGTTCCGCAAACTGGGCACCCGAGATACGGAGGGGAAGGCGCGACAGCGTGCGCCCACTTCCCAGTTTGAGGCCGACCCGTAGCGTTTCCTGCCGCGATACCTCTCGCGTGAACACCTCCGGTCGGATGCACACCAGAGCGGTCAGGCGGACGTCCCGATCTCCGGCCAGGGCCTGCACCTCGCTGCGGGTCATGCCAGGCAGGTGGCCGAGCGTACGCAGCAATGCCGCTACGGTCCCCTGCTGCACTTCCTGAAGCACGGAACACCCCACCAAGCGCGTTTGCTTGCCCCGGCCCGTCGCTCGCTGCATCCAGAGGAGCCGCGCCCCAGGCTGGAGCCGGGTATCAGGCCGGGCGGCCAAGAACTGCACATGCCGTTCGCTCCAAGGAGACCACTTGCCAAATGGGGGCGGCCGCCGAGCGACCTCCATTCCGAATACAGACTGCACCCAGTTCACCCCTACGGGCACAATAAAACTCGGCAAGTCGTCGTGGATGACCTTGGTGGGCCACAGTTCCCGTTCCAGGCTTTGGAAATGCCACTTCAGGTCTTCTCCAGAGCCAGTCGTCTTCATCCCGGCTGCTCCCCGCAGCAGGCGAGATTGAAGGGCACCGGCGAGAGCCGTGAATTCAGGAAGGACGGCGGCGATTTCCCCCAAACGTTCGCTCAGCCTCTCGGGGGTTTCCGACAACAGCGGATGCAATTTTCCCCACCGGTCATCCGCCAGCCGCGTCCACCCGCCGTCCAGCAGCGCTGCCTGTAAGGCAGGGTCCGCGTTGCCGGTCAGCACACTTCCGACAGCGTCCTCGCTCAGCAGAGCCTGCCCGACGAAGACATCCAGTGCTGATGGGCAGGGCAGGGGGCTAGCTCCAGCCCGTACACCGGCCAAGCCATTGAAGGAGTTGTGGACGACACGGAACGCGGCGGACGGGTGGCTGGTCATGGGGCCTTCTTCAATAGTACAGCTGCGGGATCAGGAGCAACGGCGCGTCCAGCACGCGCGCTCTGTCCCTCGAAGTACGCGAAGGTCAGCCTGGGCCGCCGACGCTGGTCGTACACGAAGCCGCGCACCTCGTTTCCCCGTGCTGCCAGCGTCAGGTACACCGCCCGGTCACTCGCCGCCAGAAATCCCCCCTGTACCGGGCAGAACCCCGGATAACGCCCGTAGAAGTCCCGGGTGGCCACGTCAAACGCCTCGGCCTGGCTCCCGCTGTAGCCGTACACGCTCGCCCGGGCCACCGTGATGCCCGCTTCCCCCAGCGCACTCTCGAAAGGGGCGATCAGCGCCCGGCAGTCTCGCCCTGCCCAGCGGCGGCACCACGGCCAACACGACCTATGGGTACGACGTCCGCGACCGGATGACCACGGTGGCGGACCCCGCGGGCTACACCACCACGGCGACCTACGACAACGACGACAACACCACCTCGGTCACCCCGCAGGTGTGGCAGGGCAACGAGCCGGACTACACCAACCTGAACAGCGGCTTCACCAGCGTCACCTCCCGCGCGGCCTACGACCCCCTCGGGCGCGCCGTGAAGAGTGTCGACGGGCGCGGGAACGCCAGCCAGGCCGCCTACGACCTCCTGGGTAACACCGTGAGCGAGACCGACGCGCGCGGCATCGTCACCCGGGGCTACACCTACACCCCGGACGGCCTGCTCGAAGGCGTGTACGAGCCGGACATGAACAGCGGGACGAGCGCCGCGACCTTCGACCCGGCCAATCCCAGCGGCTTCACCAAGACCCGGCACTACACCTACGGCCCGCGCGTCTACCCGACCGAGGAGCGCCGCGCGAACATGAACACCGCCGCGGGGGCGACCAGCGGCTCGAAGTCCTCCTACACCTACGACTTCGCCGGGCGGCCCACGTTGCAGACCCTCCCGGACGGCATGACGATCAGCCAGGCCTTCGACGGGCGGGGCCACCTGCTCAGCCGGACCAACCCCGAGGGGTTCAAGACCACCTTCGCCTTCGACTCGGCGGGCCGCATGACCCAGCGCCGGGAGCACGCCCGCACCAGCGGCACCGGGGCCACCACCGACAACGCGGCGGGCCTGGCGAACGGGCTGAGCCTGGCCCTCACCTACGACCCGGCGGGCAACGTCATCTCCCGGACCGAGAACGGCCTGGTCAGCGACTTCACCTTCAACAGCCTGGGCCAGACCCAGTCCGCCAACCGCCCGCATACCTCCGGGGTGGCCGAGCAGTGGAAGTTCCTCAGCTACCGCCTGGACGGGGCGCGCACCGCCGAAACCACGTACGGGTACGCCGGGGACCTCACCAGCAAGCTGAACACCGTGAACACCGGGACGCAGTTCCCCACCGTCACGGCCGGGAACGTGATCGCCTTCGACCTCGACGGGCGCGGCCTGATCACCGGCGAGAAATCCGCCGGAATGTGGAACGGCAGCGCCAACAACTGGGCCTACACCTCGGCCAGCACCTACGACGGGCTGGGCCAACGGGCCAAGCGCGTCTTCACCGGCACGGGCGCGATCTACCAGACCATGCGCTCGGCCACCGGCGCCGATCTGGGCAATCCCAACCACAACACTGTGTGGAAGTTCGACGCGAACGGCAACCTCAGCGAGGGGTACGACACCCTACCCGACGGCAGCGGCAAGCAGAACGTCTTCACCTACACCTACTCGCCGACGAACCGCGAACTCTCCCACACCCGCGACGTGCAGGTGCGCGTCCAGAGTGCCGACTCGGCCAACCGGCTGTGGAACATGGGCGGCAGCGCCGGGGTGCTGCTGGCGGGCACCCAGGGCAACGCGAGCCTCACCTACAACGAGCGTGACCTGCCCGACACCATGAGCGTCACCGACGCCGCCCCCGCCAAAGGGGCCACCAGCGGCAGCGAGTTCAGCGGCTTCGGTCCCAGCGTCACCAAGACGAGCGCGCTGGGCTACTTCCTCGACGGCCACCGGTATATGACCACCACGACCGGCAGTCTGGTCAAACGGGTGGACGGGCTGGACGCGCGTGGCCGCGAGACGAACGTGTATGACCCCACCAGCACGTACGGGGCCGTCAACGTGATGAGCACCTACGGGGCCGACGGCATGGTCACCCGTGAGGTGCGCCGGAGTGACGCCACCACCGCCTACCAGGAGATCATGAAGCCGACGCTGGGCGGGCGGCGCTACTCGACCTCCAACAGCAAGGGCGGCGAGAACACCACCACCTTCTCGCAGGCGGGCAGCCCCCTGGTCGGCGTCCCCTACGTCACCAGCGGGCGCGGCGCGGTCAGCTACGGCTACGACGGCTACGGCAACGCCACCACCCAGGTGCGCGGCGGCGTGACCACCACCTCCAGCTACGACGTCAACAACGGATTGACCGGCCTGACCGACGGCACCACCAGCATCAGCTACAAGCTCGACGGTCAGGGCCACCGCATGTTCACCACCGGCGGGGACTTCGACGGCTACGCCACCCGCTACAGCGCCGAGGGAAGGGTCGCCGGGCTGAGCAACGGGGCGTCCGGCCTCCGGCGCTTCGACGACTACCGCTATGACCCCTTCGGCCGCCAGGTGGTCACCTCCACCGCCGGAATGAACGAACTGGCCAGCAACGGCGGCTATCAGCTCAGAAGGGACAGCATCAACACCGTGGGCCTGCTGGGCGTGCCCAATCTGATCACCCGCACCCAGGAGCTGCGCGACGACACGATTGGGCAGACGAGTACGAACAGCCCCAGCGCCGCCTTCAAGGATTTGAGCTACAGCGCGGGCCCGAGTTACCTCAGCACCACCTTCAAGGACCTGGGCTACAGCTTCGCGGACGGCGCCACCGATACCTTCGGCTACGGCGGCATCGCCTCCTTCAGCAGCACGGGCGGCGTGGGGACCCTGAGTGCCCCGGTCAAAGCCCTGTCCGACCAGCTCAAACTCAATCCGCTGGACATCAAACCCACGCCCTCCCAGGACCTGCCGGTCAATCCCGGGGAGATCAAACCCGAAGGCACTACGCCGGGTGGGATGGCGGTCCAGGGGTTGCAGGCGCTCAGCGTGCAACCGTTGCAGGCCCCTAAGAGCGTGCTGCCGTCGTCATTGAACACGCTCAATCCACTGGACGTGAAGGGGACGGGCAGCAGCCTGCCGAGCGTGCCGGGGGCGGACACGGTGAAGCGGCCGACGGACGGGGGGATCAAACCGCAGTCGATCATCGTCAACCCGGCCGACACCTACACCGAGACGCCCAGTGACCTCAGTGAGGCCTGGAGCAATGCCACCGCCGGACAGGCGAGTACCACTGGGAACTACACCTACGATGATCAGTACACGGCAACGACGAATAACGACTACGCCAGCAACATGACTGCGTCTGGGACAGACGCCGATTCCTACGCGAGTGCCAATGATACTGCCGTCCAGCAAGCGAGCAGTACCGAAGGTGTTTCTGCGGCTCGTCAAACACGCAACGACGTGTATGCCAACGTCCAGGCGGCGTATGCTCAGCGGGGCTTGACCTACACGCCCGATACTGATGTCTCGGCCAGCGAGGTTAATACGGCGGTGACGGCAAATACAGCGGCCGTAAATCGAGGGGAAGTACCAACAACCGTAGTTGGAAATGTGACTTCGGAAGATCGATCTTACGAATATCGAGTAGCTAACAAAACGACACGGGAAGACGTCGGGAAGGCAATCCTCGGCAGCAACGGAAATCCATATCTGTTCACAGACGATGAAGCTGGTAAGGTTAATCTCAACAACTTAGCATCATCGGGAGGCAATCAAGCTCAGAGCCAGTTTATGTTCGCGTCATTAACTCAAAATGCTCCAGCTATCCCAGCTCCCAGCCCTCCAGCGGGATTGCCTATTCCAAAGGGAGGCGGTGGTCTAGCTGGCGGTCTATTCCTAGTGGAGTTGATAATCGAGTATTTCGCAGATCGGGCAGCAGATGCTAGCGACGTACAAAAAAATAGGTACAGGGGAGGTAAAAATATTACATTTTACCGGGGCACGAACTACTACGATGCTCTAGACGCAGTGGAAAATCAATCTCTAAATATTGAGAGACTTATGGCTAACCAGATCAGACGACCGCCAGAAGGGAATAGGCTTGGCGCCTACTTCACCACTCAGCTTTCCACTGCGGATTACTACTCTTCAATGAGCGCCAACTACGGTGGTGGCCCCGCAGTTATATCAACAACAGTACGAGCCGACTCATTCTTCAGATTTGCCAGGAGAAATAATGTAGTATTTGAGGCTCCTGTTCCTAGGTCGCCGGTACCAGGACAAACGGAGACTCTTATCCCTTATAATAGTATCAGGGAGTTTGAGAGCCTCAGAAGTTATTACTTAATTCAGTGAGGTAACCGTGTTCAGAGTGGTAGAAATTCCAATTGATTTAGTAGACTTGAAGAAACAAGCCGATATTACTAAGGACGACATATATCTTGATCTTTTTATGGATACCCTCGATAATATACCTGCGGTTAAAGTACACATAAATAGAGCGACAGTTAAAGTAGTCTCTAGAGAAAAATACGCTTTATCGGCGAAACGCTTACATCGAAAGACCATAAGAGCGGTCGTGGACAAATCTTCTGACGAAGATCTCGTGAAACAGCTACTGCATGAAGGCATACTGAAGTCTGTTGACTGGTTGCAAGAAGAAGATTATCGGACAAATTCTCTACCTCAAATGTTTGTTTTCCGGGAACCACTAACATCGAATGATAAAATGTTATTCACTAACTTTATCTATAATTATCTTTTATTCAGAAACGCTCTCTTTGATGATAGCTCGCTCACATTCAAAGGAGATAAGATAGCATTTTTTATAATGCGCTCCGACATATTTGAAAGTTTATACATAGACTATGTAAAGCAAATCATAGAGTTTGATAGAGTCAAGAAGATAGAATACTGGCAAGGTGAGGCACGCAATTTCAGCAACAATGTATTAGATTAAAAACAGGCAGAGAACAATTCAAAGATGAATTGTTCTCTGCCCATACGTGAGTCTATATGTAATATGCAGCCTAAAATTAGCCAAGAAGTCTGTAATGCTCCTCAACTGCTTGCCCAAGCGTCAGGGGCATGTTCTCTTGACCTAATATACATACTGCATAAGCGGCAGCCATCTGCCTGGCGCTACGGTCAGCGGGCATTTTGCCAATAGCCGTGCATAGGCCCGGACAAACAATAGATTTAATGGGAGCTGGATGCTGCGTATTATGTTTTTGAATAACTCTCAACACAGCCCTAAACGCAAGGTAAGCATTGATAGTCAAGGACACGTCAGAGGGCACTCTCATGGTAGGCGCGCTAATCAGATAAGGGATTTCTGAATCATAAGTTTCTATCACCAATGCCTGCCCTACTGGAAGTTCACCGTCATGCTTCTCGCATAACTGTGTTCTCAGCCTAGTCTGAAGATCCCAGCCGAATTTAGAAACATAGATAAGATCAATGCCACCGTCCATGAACCCAAAACTGTTGGCGGGGCTAACAACAGCATCTGCCTTAAAGTCCATGACATCACCTTGAGACACATCAACATTTTTAATTCCCTTAAAATGAAGGCTCAAAGCGGATACGACGTCTTGGCTCCGATCTCGCAGAGATATCTTGATTGATGAACGCATCTACTAATTATAATCGTCTAAACCCAATTTTCAACTAAACGCCTAAGTAAGTAGGCGTTTACTCAATCGAGTACCTTCGGCTACGGCGGCATCGCCTCCTTCAGCAGCACGGGCGGCGTGGGGACCCTGAGTGCCCCGGTCAAAGCCCTGTCCGACCAGCTCAAGCTCAACCCGCTGGATGTCAAACCCGCTCCAGCGCCGGGACTGCCGGTCGATCCCGGGGAGATCAAGCCTGAGGGCAACACCCAACCGCAAGGAGTGAAGAGTGGCCTGCAACCGCTGGGGGTCGGGACTCTGGCGGTGCAACCGCTCCAGGCGCCGCAGAGTGCTCTGCCTGCGTCGCTGCACACCCTCAATCCGCTGGACGTGAAGGGACCGGGGAGCAGCCTGCCGAATGTGCTGGGGGCGGAGACGGTCCAGCGGCCGCAGGGGGGCACGGTCACGACGCAGAGCATCATCGTCAACCCGGTCGAACCCTCCACCGAAGCGCCCTCGGACGTGTACGGGGCGTCCAACACCGATGGCGCCTATCAGCAGGGCGCCACCGGCAACTACACCTATGATGATCAATACACCAGCTCGACCAACACGGATTACACCAACGACATGACGGCGATGGGCACGGACGCGGACTATTACGCGAGTGCCAACGAGATGGCGACCATGAACGCCAGTAGTATGGAAAATGTCTCGGCGGGGCCGCAGCTTGGTGGGGACGTGAAGGACAACGTGCGGGCCGCCTACGCCCAGCGTGGCTTGAGCTGGACACCCGACAGCGATATCACGGCCAGCGAGGTCAACAGCGCCGTGGAGGCGAACCTGGCCGCGAGGGAGATGGGGAGTACGCCGAGCGTCGTGACGGGGGACGTGTCGGTCGCGGACCCGGAACAGGCGGCAGAGTCGGCAGGAGCGAGAGGTTATGCCTTTGTGCCGGACGAAGCCGTCAGTGAACTTGCCGAGTCCCGTACGGTGCAAAGGCGAGCGGAGCAGGCCATGGCGGCCAGCTCAGGCGAGCCGGTAAAGGTCAGTTACGTCCCATCGGCGGCGGTCAGAACGGCAGCCGTACGAGCCGGTGCGGTGGTTGTGGGAGGTGGTGGGCCAGAGGATCTCTTGGCAGATGCCATCGCAGTGGGTACATTCTTCTATAGTCTTTACCAATACAATAAAAATGCTGCCTACCTGGCGTCAAATGGATCAGGAGATTCGTCCAATCAACGAGCGACAAACGTACAAACTGGAGCTGCCGCTGGCGCGCCCAACCCAAACGGTGATAAGAATAAAGGCTCGACACAACCTACAAAGAAAGGATCGGTTAAGGACGCACAGCTACCTACAGAAGGTAGAATACGTTACGTTCCTCCCCAGGACTGGGATCCATCCAATCCACTTCCACGCGCTAAAGTTGGTGGTAGAACCGGTTATGTTGATCGATTTGGCAATGTCTGGATTAAAGGTCCCTCTCGTACGCCAGGAGAAGCTTTTGAATGGGACGTTCAACTCTCTCGCCAAGGAAAATCCCAATTAGGTTGGGCTTCACGAGACGGCAGCCATCTTAATGTTTCTTTACGGGGGAGGATTACACACTAATGCGAAAAATGTCGGCCGAATACTCTCTAATGACGATTGGACTTACGCAAAGTCAAGCACTGAAAGTCTCCTTATTAGCAGTGAGCGAGATCGAGAAAATAGGTGTAAGTGTTACTTCTACTACGATTGAAAACTATTTTAAATTTGAAAACGCTAAAATGATTAGCTTAGCTCTTAGCTTTGAGGATCAATTAGCAGAAACCTTGAGTCTCTATTTAGATTCGCTTTCTGAGGAGTGGAAAGACACTAGTCGGTCAAAGCCTAATTTACATCGTGTACTTGACTTGCGGGGCAGGGATCCCTTATATTTAGGAGCAATCTGGTTGTCATTTGATCTGCTTCCGGACTGAATATGATAAATAAGGCGTGGTCTGGGTAGGTGAATTATCAGGGGACGGTACTCACATGCCGTCCCCCTTCCCTCCCGAACCGCACCCCGCTCTCCCGCCCCAGCCAGGGCCGAGGCCGGGGCGCGTTTCTGTCCCCCTCACCCGCGTCTCCGGGTGATGCCAGGACCGGACACCTCAGCTCAGTCGCCCCGTTTGGCGGCCTCAATCAACGACGTGATGCGCTGGTCGTACACGAAGGGGCCGACGTACACGACCTTGCCCGGGTCGTACGCCGGGTGGTTCGGATTGATCACGTAGTTGCTGCTGGCGGGTAGCACCACGCTGGGCACCCTGAGGGCGAGCGAGCGGCCTTCCTCCGCCCAGGTGTCCCCAAAAGGGCGTGTCTGGCTCTTGTCATGGGGGTTCAGCCCTGGCTGGGTGGTCAGGGCGTCCTCGATGTCCGCCTCGTTCAGCGGGTACATGTAGTGGTCATACCCCTGCAAATTCGGATAGTTCGCCCAGTACGTGAGGATTTCCATCGCCGTGAGGCCGATGTGTTCCCCGGCATACGCGACCTGCACCCCGTGGCTGTTCCAGCGCGCTTCCACTGGGGCGGGCGCAAAGGGGTCAGGGGACGAGAGGCGGCCCAGTGGGTGACTGAGGCGGTGAACGAGGATCAGAGGACCGCTCCCTGGAGCAGGGCGGTGATGACGTTCTGCACCTTCTCCTCCCCGTAGCGCGTGCTGAGGAGGGTGAAGGGTGCCTCGCCCTCCAGTGCCGGGTTGGGGGTCCGCAGCCAGTGTTGCGCGCCTTCCGGTCCCAGGACCGCCATCACCTGCGCGAAGATCCGCACCACGCTGTAGGCCCGGTCGATCAGGAGGCGCGACGGCACGGGTTGGCGCGTCAGGGTAGATTCGCTCACGCCCAGCACCGGCATTACATCCTTGAGGTTCACGTCCAGCAGCGCCGCGAGGTTCAGGGCGATGAGACGGCTGCTGGTCCGTGGCGGCACCGGGGCGTCTTGCAGGAGCAGGGCATCGAGCCGATACGGGTCGAGATGGGTCACCTGCTCGAAGAGCTGCTGACGTGCCTGCCGGGGAGAGCTGCGCCGCAGGCCCGCGAACACCTGATCGGCGTCAAGGTCGGGTTTCAGACGAGCCTGGGTCATGGCTCCAGTCTGGATGGTCGTAGCTTCAAAGTCAAGGTTAAACGTTGCACTTGCAAGGAGAAGTAGGGGATGGGAGGATCGTGGCAAGCGGTGCTGTCTCACCCCAGTCGTCCTGACCTTCCCCGCTCCCACCCCGCATACTGGCCTGATACGCCTCGTAGGCCGCCTGCTCAACAGGCCGAACCAGGAGCGTGCGCTTGAGTTCCAGGCGTGCGGCCCGTGTGGCATCCAGCATTACCCGTGGGGGACTGGGGTGGGCCGCCACGACCCCGATCGGGTCAGCGGTGGGGGATGGGTGGCGTCCAGCCGGGTGAGCTGAGCCGCCATCTTATCCAGGCACTACTGGCGGCGCGTTTAGACAGGGTCGTCCAGATGTGCCGTAGTTCGAGGAAGGCATGGGCTGGTACCGCTCAGGGCATCGGCGGGGTGTAGGTGGCCGAGGAGGCTGGCAGTGGCGGCGTTCCCGGCCACCTCCGAGGCGAGCAGATCAGCCAGCGACTGCGACTCCGCCCGCTGCTGGTCCCGACCGACCAGCACCAGAAGGAGGTGGTACAGGCCGAGGGGAACCAGGGACAGCAGCCGCATGAATCCGCTGGCGAGCTGCTGGAGCAGGTCACTGTTCGCCGTCATCAGTCCGTCGGGGGTGAGCACGTCTACGGCGTGGCCCAGGACATTCAGCGCCAGGCCCGCCACCCCACGGGCAGACGGGCCTGAACAGCCTCAGCACCGCCTTCGAGGACCTGGGCTACAGCTTCGCGGACGGCGCCACCGATACCTTCGGCTACGGCGGCATCGCCTCCTTCAGCAGCACGGGCGGCGTGGGGACCCTGAGTGCCCCGGTCAAAGCCCTGTCCGACCAGCTCAAGCTCAACCCGCTGGACATCAAGCCCGCGCCCTCCCAGGACCTGCCGGTCAATCCCGGGGAGATCAAGCCCGAAGGTAATGCGCCGGGTGGGGTGACGGTCCAGGGGTTGCAGGCGCTCAGCGTCCAACCATTGCAGGCCCCTAAGAGTGTGCTGCCGTCGTCATTGAACACGCTCAATCCACTGGACGTGAAGGGGACGGGCAGCAGCCTGCCGAGCGTGCCGGGGGCGGACACGGTGAAGCGGCCGACGGACGGGGGGATCAAACCGCAGTCGATCATCGTCAACCCGGCCGACACCTACACCGAGACACCGACGGACCTGAGTGGTGCCTGGAGCAGTGACACCGCCGGACAGGCGAGTACCACTGGGAACTATACCTACGACGATCAGTACACCAGCTCCACCAACACGGACTACACTGGTGACATGACGGCCTCTGGCACGGACGCGGACTATTACGCGAGTGCCAACGACACCAGCATGATGGGGGCGAGCAATACGGAGGGGACCTCCACGGCCCGACAGGTGCGCGACGACGTGTACGCGAACGTGCAGTCCGCGTACGCTCAGCGGGGCTTGACCTACACGCCCGATACTGATGTCTCCTCCAGTGAGGCCAACACGGCCATGGGGGCCAATACGGATGTACCGGCGAGCGAGAGCGACACGACGTCTCAGGCAAACCTGGGCGTCAAGTATCAGTACGCTCTGTATCGTTCAGATAAGAGCTATCAGCCGCCGAGCTGGGTTACTGACAACTTATCAAAAATTGGAGGAGATGCAAACGAAGCACTAAGGTACTACAACCAAGGTGAATACGGCAAGGACTGGGGCTTTGGTACAGCTACTACTCCCCTTGGAATATACGAAGATTGGCGGGATGAGAAAGGTCCTGCCGTACAGTTTTATCCACCCGACAGTCCACTGACAGGAGTGGTAAAAAATCTAAGTGGTGTAGGTGTAGCTAGACAGACAGCACAGAAAGGTTCTTTCGGCTCCACTCCACGTCCGTTTGGTCCAGTAGCGTTTACCGACGCAACTCTTGATGTTCTATCAAATTCCCCCGTAAATGTCCAATCTGGCAACTCGCGCTATGAGCAAGGTATGACTGAGCATGTTTTGGGCACTTATACAGTGAGGACCAGCAACCTTGGAAACTCTATAGGATATACCGTGTTCAACAAGACTGGCCAGACATCCTACACGCGCTTCCCATACCCTAGTGGCGATGGGGATCCTATTGAGGTGACCGAGGGACGCGACATGGATCAAGAGTATTATAGTCATCCGTTTGGCCCATTTAATATTGGACTATACTACGGTGATGCATATAGAGTGTATAAACAAACTGGAGTATGGCCCAGATCAGTCCTAGCTGATGAGCCTCGCTCTTCCAGCGGATGCTGCGGCGACATGTACGAGATCTTCTATTGGACAGAGCCAAAGATCGGAGGGGGCAGATGAGTAAGGTCGCTGGCTTTATCGTCATGTGCTCCATTCTGCTTTTTACAACCTCGTGTAAGGATGCTAGTGATTATGCTTCATTAAACGATTTGTACGGCGTATGGTCAACTAAGGGTAACGAAAGAGAACAGATTGTCTTAACTCTAAATAGGGATAACTCATACTCGTGGAAATCACATGATAAAATTGACGGAACCTCCTTCTACGCTAACGGGAAATTTAAATACGAAAAGGACTTAAAGTATGTTATGCTCCAAGATTTTTATTCGAATGGAGACTTCGTAAGGTTAGCCGTAATTTCCGTTCTCTCGAAAAAGAGTTCCCTTAGGTTAATGCGTAATGAGGATCAGCTTTTGGAAAAGATTGAGTAACTGCAAATAGAAATTAACAGGAGTGAGGGAGAGATGGGCAAGGGACAGCGCTCACATGCTGTCCCTTCTTCATCCCCCCCAACCGCGCCCCCGCTCTCCAACCCCAGCCAGGACGGAGGCAGGGGCGTCATCTATTCCATCTCCCCCAAATCGCCCCCTATCCTGCTCCTTCAAGTGGCCTAACCCTCACCACGACCACTGCCGCATCAACCGACTGACCTGCGCCTCTCGCCCTTGCATGAGCACGGCAGGCGGCTGTGCCTATGGATGGTCCTAACTCCCTGTTCTCGGTCACCCGTAAGGGCTTCGCGGTCCATCCTGCCCGAGACGCCAGCTAGACGTCCATTTCTGGCAGCAACTCCCCCCGAAGCCGACGGAAAACCGCGTGTGGACAACTGAATGAGACAACGCTTTGGACTGAATGAAAACTCAGTTCACGAGTGCGCGGCCCATCCTTCTTATGGTCCCCTTAGGACGAACGTTCGTTTGGAACGTGGTCCCCCGCAGCGCGCCCGGTCCCCTGACGCTGCCGGTCCGTTCACAACCCAGCCCCACGAAACGAGGTGACGTCTGCGTCAGCGTTCGGTGCCGCGCCGTGTCCCGCCTGAGTCCTTCCAACACCCGCGAGGATGACCATGCGCCCCATGACTGCCCCGGCCCACCGCTCCACCCTGACCCCCCGCGCCCTGTTCCTGCTCGCCGCCCTCAGCACCGCCCTCTCGGCCTGTGGCAGCGGACCCAGCCCTGCCGCCACCGCCCCCGGTTCGCCCCTCCTGCAACCGCTCTCCATCGACCCGGGCGACAACACCCTCAGCTACGAAACGCCGGTGTCCGCCACCAACGGCTGGGGACCGTACGAGAACAACATGAGCAACGGCGAGAAAGCCGCCGGGGACGGCCGGACCCTCACCCTGAACGGCACGACCTATGCCACCGGCCTCGGTGTCCATGCGAATTCCGACCTGGTGTACAACGTGGGCGCGCAGTGCCGCACCTTCACCGCGCAGATCGGGGTGGACGACGAGGTGGGGGCCAACGGCTCGGTGGTGTTCCAGGTGTTCGTGGACGGGGTCAAGCGCTTCGACTCCGGCAGGATGGACGGGAGCAGCGCGACGCAGGCCGTGAACGTGGACATCGAGGGCGCCGAACGCCTCCGGCTGGTCGTGACGGACGCGGGGGACGGGATCTCGTATGACCATGCGGACTGGGCGGATGCCAAGCTGCGCAACTGCCTCACCTACAGCGCGCCCCTGACCATCACGGCGGGCGGCACCTACAGCGGCAACTGGCGCAGCCTCGACCCGAATGTGCCCGCGGTCAAGGTGGCGACGTCCGCCCCGGTCGTCATCGAGAACTGCACCCTCAGCAGCCGCAACGACAGCGTCAAGGTGTCGTCCGGGAATGCACAGGTGACCATCCGCAATTGCCGGGCGTACGGCCTCAACCCCAACGTGAGCGGCCAGTTCCCGGGGCGCTTCTTCCGGGGCGACTACCTGAAGTCGTTGCGGATCGAGAACAACTTCCTGAACAAGACCGCGGGCATTTCCACCCAGTACTTCCAGGGGTCGCCCTCGGTGGCGGGGGAAACCATCACCATCCGCTACAACCGGGTGAGGAACATCGAGGGCCGAGCCAGCGACGGGGCGGACGGCTGGCAGAGCACCAACGCGGCGGGGACCTTCGACCGGGTGCAGTTCGTGCAGTTCAACAATGTGGACAACATCCAGGGGGCCGAGATCGCCTGGAACCGGGTCGACAACGAGCCGCGCAACAGCCGGGTCGAGGACAACATCAACATCTACGACAGCAACGGCACCGCGACCAGCCCGATCCTCATCCACGACAACCTGATCAACGGCGCGTATGCCACGCCACCGGACGGCGACTACAGCGGGGGCGGCATCCTGCTGGGGGACGGCTGCCACGTCTCGTACGTCGAGGCGTACGGCAACACCGTGCTGGAAACCAGCAACTACGGCATGGCCGTCGCCAACGGGCACCACATGACCATCCGGAACAACACCATCTACGGCCTCGGGAAGCTCTCCGACGGGACGTATCTCGATCAGAACAACGACGCGGGGATTTACCTGCGCAACTACTGCTCGTCCGACACCATTGACCGCACTACGGTCGTCGCGCGGGACAACACCGTGGGCTGGGGGACGCCCTCACCAGGTAACGAGCGCGCCCGCTGGGACATCTCGAACAACGCGGGCACGACGCTCAACAACACCTCGGTCCCCCTCGGGCAGAGCACCCCCATCGATCCAAACCTGATCCAGCAAGCCATCACCGACTGGCAAAACCGGGCGGCCTCGAACGGGGTGGTGGTCGGACCGCGGTAGCGCCCCCCGGGTCAGGCCGCGAGGTGGGGACCGCTGGAAGACCTTGACGCCGCGCAGGCAGGGAGAGCGGGTGGGGGCGCCCCCACCCGCTCTTCTCCCGCCGTGACGGGACCGCTTCCTCAAAGGCCCCGTCCAGGAACTTGGGGGAGAGCGGTGTGGACAGGAACGAGTTGCGGCCTGAAGTGAAAGCCCGCTGCGGAAACAGGCTCAAGGCGGTGGCGAGCGTTGGCATGCGGCGCACGGCGTCCTTCCAGGGTCGGGCTGCCCCGTGCCGCACCGCTGTGGGGAACGGGCAGATGGCCCCTTCGGTCAGGGCTGGTCGCCAGGTCACGGCCACCACCGAAGGGAGGTCCCTCCACCAGGCGGGGCCGGTGAACTTGCCCCCCTCGTTGCTTCCCCGCCTGCTGAGGCCCGGCCACAACGACGAGCCGCGCTGAGCGTGTTCCCGAAAGGCTGTCTGTTATCGAAGCGCGGCCGGGTCCATCCCTCAGCGAAGGAACGGCTGCCGCAATCGGCCTGGCAGGAGCTGAGGGCCCGGGTTTGTCCTGGCTTTCACTGCGGCGGAGTGCCAGGGCAGGTCGACTGGGCCGGTGAGCGCCCGATCCGGCGTTCCTCCAGAAAGCTGTAATCGTCGGCGTAAGCTTCCAGAACGATGTCACCCGGCCAGGTGGTGCTGTCAAGCTGGCTCGCCGTGACGACCGCCAGGTGTTCCTCGCGAAAGATGACGGGGACCGCAGGGTTGGTGGCTTCGGTGAACGGCTTTCCGTTCACCACCAGAACGAAGTACCGAGGGGGGCGCGTCAGAGCCGTCATTTCCTCAAGTCTTGAGAAAGACCTCTCACAACTCTGGCACAGCCTGGGCCAGCATTCCCCGGTCGCCCGTTGTCCCGATGGATCCAGCGTCCATCTCAGGTGGGGGGTGAGGCAAAGGTGCGGCGCAGCCAGTTCAGCAGGTCACGGTCCACCTCGTCCCGGCAGATGTCCAGGCCGTGACCGCACTCAGCCTGAGTTCCTGGCGTACAACTTTTGCAGAATCTTGTAGTCACCCCCTGCGCGGCCTGGCACGGAACCTCAGCCTGCCGGTGGTGGCCGCCCCGGACGTGTGCATGGCCGAAGCGGCGGACTACCCCCTGCTCGACGCGCTGACCTGCGCCCGGCTGGGGATCGACGTACAGACACCGCACCCCGAACGGCCCCGCAACGACGCCCGGCACGTGGGCACACCGGAAGGGTGGGGGGAAGTGTTGCCCTACCCGGACGGGCTGCTGAACGCCCAGAAGGGGATGTGTCAGGGAAGGGATACCGTTGGCGAAGTCGGCGGATGAGGCGCACACTGAGCGATGCTGCGTCCAGACCCACTTGGCCCTATCCCTGAAGACACGCTCCGGATCGCCCGCGCTGCCTTTCCCAAGGGGAACCTCTACCTCAAGCTCCGCGACGAACTGGGCGGGCTGTACGCCGATCAGGACTTTCCCGCGCTGGGTCAACCCGCCTTACCCCCCTGGCGACTGGCGCTGGTCACCGTAGTGCAGTTCCTCGAAAACCTGACAGATCGGCAGGCTGCCGAACAGGTACGGGCACGTCTGGACCTGAAATATCTGTTGGGCCTGGAACTCACCGACCCAGGGTTCGACTTCAGCGTCCTCTCGGAATTTCGCTCACGACTGGTGGCAGGGCAAGCTGAACATCTCCTGCTGGACAGAATGCTCGAACGCTTTCGGGAACAGGGCTTGCTGAAACGGCGTGGCCAGCAGCGAACCGACTCGACCCACGTGCTGGCGGCCATCCGGTACCTGACCCGAATCGAGTTTGTCGCCGAGACGTTCCGGGCCACGCTCAATGCGCTCGGGCGCGTTGCGCCCGAGTGGTTGGCCCCACGACTCGATCCCCGCTGGCGGGAGTGGTATGACCATCGAATCGAGTCGTACCGCTTCCCCCAGGGCAAGGACGCTCGCCTAGCCTACGTCCTGCAAGTCGGCCAGGACGGATTTTCCTTGCTGGATGCCCTCCAGTCCGACCCCAGGGTTGCCCCCTTGCTGAGCTTGCCCGCAGTTCAAACCCTGGCACTGGTCTGGTCGCAGCAGTTCGTTCGCAAGGATGGCGAAGTGCAGTGGAAGCCGGGCACGGCGGTTCCGCCTTCTGCCGAGCGCCCGGAATCGCCGTATGACACCGAGGCGCGCTTCTCGACCAAGCGTGGCCGGGATTGGGTCGGCTACAAGCTGCACCTGACGGAAGCTTGTGAACCCAATCTGCCGGAAGTCATCCTCCACGTTCACATCTCGTCGTCGTGTATCCAGGACATTCAGGTGATGCCCGACCTCCACGACGCGCTCGCTGCCAAGGAGATATTGCCGGGGCAACATCTCGTCGATTCGGGCTACGTCAGCGGGACCCTCCTGGTGGAAAGCCTCGAGCAGTACGGGGTTGAGGTCATCGGCCCCCCACGTTCAGCCACAGGTTGGCAGCAGAAGGACCCGAACGCTTTCAAACCCAGCGACTTCATCGTGCACTGGGACGAACATTACGTGGTCTGCCCTCGCGGTCACCGCTCTTCGAAATGGTGCATGGGGCGAAGTCAGCAAGGGCTTCCATTAGTCAAGGCGACCTTCCGTCGCGGCCTCTGCAACCGGTGCCCAGACAAACCTCGCTGCACCAAGTCAAAGTCCTTGGGCCGGATTCTGATGCTTCAGGACCAGGCAGCCTATGAAGCGCTGCACGCGATGCGGACGCAGCAGGAAACGCCGGAATGGAAGGTCCTGTATCAGCAGCGTGCTGGCATTGAAGGCACCGTGTCAGTCGCGGTGCGTGCCCATGGGGCACGCACCGCTCGCTATCGGGGCAAAGCCAAACTGCGCCTCCAGGGGATGGCCACCGCAGCAGGCATCAATCTGGGGCGCATCTATGCCGGGTGGCAAGGCCGACCCAGAGCGGCGACCAGAACGGCACGTTTCGCTCGTCTTCCGCTCACCGCCTGACTTCGCCAACGGTATCGCTTCCCTGACGCACCCCCTGGTAACGCAGCAGCCCCTCCCCGTCCGAGAAGACCCCCAGGTCTGCCACCAGGCGCCCGTTCACAAAGGCGCCGTACCAGAAGCCCAGCCCCGCGCGCGTCATTGCCCAACGGAGAAATTCACCATGCAGAACGTCGAGACACGGCGGCGGCTCGACGCGGTGGACCGTCTCGCCTGCCGTGGGTGGGCCTCGCCCCAGCGCGCTCATTCAGGGCTCCGGCTTTCTGCGAAGCGGGGAGGCCATCCAGACCTGGCCGGTCCTGACCGTCTGGCACACGCTCTGCTGCTCCAGCAGGAAGGCCAGCATCTCTGCATCAAGCGGTCTGTGAGGTGCATACACCATGAGGCGCACGGTGACGCGCCTGCTCACGGGCGGCTGCGGGGACAGGGCGGTTTCACTCCTCCCCCATTCCCCCCGGCAAAAGGTCAAACCGCCCTCCTGGGAAGGAAGGCGGTTCAGGTTGAGAGGTGTCCTGTTTACTCCAGGAAGTCCCGCAGACCACTGGTGAGGCCTTCCTGGTATTTGAGCCTGCGCAGCGCCTTGCTCTCGATCTGCCGCACGCGCTCGCGGGTGACCTGGAGCTGTTGCCCCACCTCTTCCAGGGTGTGCTCGCGGCCATCCACGAAGCCGTGACGCAGCTTGAGCACCAGGGCCTCGCGCTCGTTCAGGGCACCGAAGGCCCGTTCCAGCGCCTCGCTCAGCAGGGCCTGGCTGGCCGTCTGCACCGGGGAGGCGAAACGTTCGTCCGGCAGGAAGTCCCCGTAGACGCTGTCCCCCTCCTCGCCGATGGGCGTCTCCAGCGAGATCGGTTCCCAGCCGACCTTCTGCGTGTCCTCGACCCTGGCGGCGTCCCAGCCCGGTCCCATCGCCTCGGCGATCTCCCCCGGCAGAGGCTCGCGGGAGAGTTCCATCTCCACCTGGCGGGTGATCCGGGACAGCCGGTGGATGGTCTCGACCATGTGCACCGGCACGCGGATGGTGCGGGACTTGTCGGCGATGGCGCGGGTGAGGGCCTGGCGAATCCACCAGGTGGCGTAGGTGGAGAACTTGTAGCCGCGGCGGTACTCGAACTTCTCCACCGCGCGGATCAGGCCCTGGTTGCCCTCCTGGATCAGGTCCCCCAGCCCCAGGCCGCGGTTCGTGTACTTCTTGGCGAGGCTCACGACCAGGCGCAGGTTGGCCTCGATCATGGCCTGCTTGGCGGCGGCGCCGTCCTCCACCTGGCGTTGCAGGTGGCGGCGGGTGCGGCCCTCGAGGTCCGGGTCGCCGTCAAGGGTCTGGCGGGCCGCCTCGCCTTCCTCGTAGCGGCGGGCGAGGTCCATTTCCTCCACGGGGGTGAGCAGCGGCACCCGGCCGATCTCGTGCAGGTACTGCCGCAGCGAGTCGCCCTGGTACGCGCCCGCATTCGCCTCGAAGGCGAACTCTTCCTCGTCCCGGTCCGTGTCGGCGGGGTCAGGCTGGGCCTCATCGTCCACGGCGAGGTCTTCGTCCAGCTCCTCACTGTCGCCGGGCGACAGGAGCAGGTCGAGGTCGTCGAGGTCCGCAGCAGGCTCCAGCTCGATACGGCCCTCCTGAACCTCAGGCTCAAGGACCGCCGTCTGACCGCCCTTCGGAGCCCGTGTTCGCCGGGACGAAGTCTTCAGGTTGCTGATAATGGATTGGGTTGGCATGGAAAGATCTCCGTTGGCTCTCCGGGCCGCGTTGGCAGTCCGGGCAGTGCGAGGGGGTTGAACACAGCGAGAGGTGGGGAGGCGGAACGCCCCGTTCCCCGCTGCCGCGTCATGGGGTTCAGACCAGAACCTGTTCAGGCTGGCCGAGTTCTTCAATGACCTTTATTTCGGCCTCGATCAGCGCGCGTGTGGCCGGTCCGCCAGGATGGTCCACCGGGTGCTGGTCACAGGCACTCCGAAAGTTCCTGACGTGTTCATGACGCTGGGCACCTGATCAGGGGCTCCAGCGCCGGGGAGGACAGGCTTCAGCCGCGGGAGCCAGAGCACGCGCCTCTGCGGGAAGGCCAGCATGGACCTCCCGCCGGGCGCTCCTCAGAAGAACCCCACTTCTCGCAGCGTTCCCAGAAACCCTCACGTCCCTTGCCCGCTTCAAAGCCGGGCGATCCGGGGCGCACGGGGTTTCCTGCGCGTCATCACCCTGCCCGCCCGCGTGGGGAGGTCCTGGGGTGGCGTGACAGGGGCAAGGCAGGCCAGCGCCTGAAAACTACAGCGGGGGCTGACCCGACCGCAGACCAGGACATGAGTGTCCTACGCGCAGATATACATAGTATAAGAAGCTCAAAAACCTGTCAAGGTCGACATTTGCCAGAACCCTAACGTAGCTGCGGGAACATGACCCTACACACCGCCCCCCGCCAACGTGCGGCTGACCTAAACTGGAGGAACCCTATGAGCGACATCCTGACCTGCCCGAACTGCCACGCCAAGAACCGGGTGCAGAATGTTCCCGCCGGACAGGTGCCGGTCTGCGCCCGCTGCGGTGCCCCGCTGCCCTGGCTGCACGACGGCACCGACGCTTCCTTTGAAGGGGACGTGCAGGCCAGCGTCCCCGTGCTGGTGGACTTCTGGGCACCCTGGTGCGGCCCCTGCCGGGTGATGGGACCCGTGCTGGAGGACATCGCCCGCGAGCAGGCGGGCAAGGTCCGTATCGTCAAGGTCAACGTGGACGAGAACCCGGCTGCTCCGGCCCGCTTCCAGGTGCAGGGCATCCCGACCATGATCCTCTTCAAGGGCGGCCAGCCCGTCGACCGGATCGTGGGTGCGGTCAACAAGAACGCCCTGATGCAGCGCCTGAACAGCCTCGCCTGAGCAGCCTCAATCCCTGAGTGGGGACGGGTGGAAGTCCGCCGTCATCTTCCTGGAGAAGTGACCGCCCTGTTCTGCCCGGCTGATCCCCTGGCCCGCGCCTGCGCCCGCCCACGGCGCACGTACCAGCCCCAGAACACCAGCACGGCCAGCAGCATCTCCGCGAGATCACCCCAGGAGTACATCAGCTTGGCGGCCTGCTGAAGCTGTCCGGGCGGATTTCCCGTGCCGTGCGGCCACCATCCAGCGTACAGCAGCTTGGCGAGCGTGGCGTGGGCCGCCGTGCCGAGAAGCAGCACGGCCACCCGCAGCGCGAAGGGGGCGCGGGCCACCACCGGCTCAATTCCGGCGACGACCACCGTGTACAGCAGGCCAGCCGCGAAGACGTGGAACTGGACCAGGCCATGCACCAGGGGACGGTGCAGCATCAGGGCGTACAGGGGCGTGAGGTACAGCAGGGACAGCCCGCCGACATTCAGCAGCAGGGCCGTCACGGGCGAGGTCAGCAGGCGCAGTGGGGGCGCGTGCAACCAGCCCATCAGCCGCCTGGCCAGCTGCACGGGAAGGTTCCGCAGGAGGAGCGTCAGGGGCCAGGCGAGGGCGAGGGCCAGCGGAGCGAACATCCCGGTCAGGAGGTGCTGCGCCATGTGCGCCCGCACGTCCGCGTGCGCCAGTTCCGTCAGCGCGGGCGAGAACGCCACCGCGAGCAGGAGGCTCCCCAGGGCGAACCATATGCTCCGTGCCGCAGGCCAGCCGCGTCCGGCCCGCACCTGACGGGTGGCCAGCCCGCCGTACAGCATCGCGGCGGCCAGCAGCAGCCCCCAGGGGAGGAGCAGGGGAAGGTCCGCACCCGGTCCGCTGGGCGTGCCCATCCCATGCCCGGCGTGCATCAAGGCCCCGCTCGCCGCCTCCGGCTGGCCCGCCGCCACAGCAGCGCGCCGATCAGCAGCAGCGCCAGCCCGGCCAGGTTCCAGGCCAGGTCATAGAGGAGGATGGGCACCCCGTAGCGCACCTGATGAAGCTGGAGAACCTTGTGGTCCACCACGCCGTCGAACAGTTGAAACGCCGCCAGGCCCAGGAACAGCCCGGCCCAGAAGAAGAGCGGGACGAAGGCCCGGGAGCGCAGCAGGTCCGCCATCATGAACATCCCGGCCACCAGGGCGACCAGTTCCGAAGCGTGCAGCAGCCCGTCACTCAGCAGGCTGACCGCCGGGGTGGAACGGTCGTAGAAGTGGTGCCAGGCGAGAATCTGGTGAAAGACGATCTCGTCCACAGCGGCCATAAAGCCGATCCCCAGCAACACACCGCTCCACAGGGAACGTCCCGGTCCGGTCCGGGTCAGGGCAGGCTGCGCCATCACGTCCTCCTTTCTTCAGGCCTCGTCAAAGCAGGCTTGCCTCTGGGAACCACCTTCACCATTCGGCTTCCCCCAGGACTACCCTGCTCCTGTTTTCCACTTCCAGCCCACCCAGGCGCACCACGCGCCATCCCGGGCCCAGCAGCTCGGGCTGATGGGTGACGAGCAAGGCGGCGCGTCCTGGCGTGCGTTCCTCGACCACGCGCAGCAGCCGCCGGGCATTCGCCGCGTCGAGGTGCGCGGTGGGTTCGTCGAGCAGCAGGATGGGGGCGGCAGGCCGCAGCAGCGCCCGCGCGACCGAGAGCCGGGCCCGCTCCCCCGCCGAGAGCCGCGCCCCGTACTCGCCCACCCAGCCGTCCAAGCCGCCCGGGAGGCGGGCCAGCAGCGCGCCCAGTCCCAGGTCGGCCAGCAGGGCCAGCAACTCGGCATCGGCCACACCCGCGTCGCCCAGACGAAGATTCCCGCGCAGGGTGCCGTCGAACACCTCGGCCTGTTGCGGTGCCCAGGCGAAGCGGGAACGCAGGTCCGCGAGGTGCAGGTCGCGGAGGTCCACCCCGCCCAGAGTCACGTCTCCGCCTGCCGGGTCCCAGAACCGGAGGGCCAGGCCCAGCAGCGTGCTTTTTCCGACCCCCGACGGCCCGACCAGCGCGACACGTGCGCCGGGGGGCAGGGTGAGGTTCACGTCCCGCAGCACCTCGGCGTCATGGTGCGGGTAGCGGAAATGAAGGTGTGCAAAACGCAGGGTGGCGTCGGCGGGCAGGTCGCGCGGTGAGGCGGGGTCCTGTACGGCGGCCTGGAGGAGACGCAGGCCGTCCACACGCCCAGCGGCGGCATGCAGGGCGCCAGACGCGGCCCAGGCGCTCCCCAGGTTGCCGACCGCCTCGAAACTCGCCAGCACACCGAGGGCCGTGGCGGCCAGCAGGGGGCCGGGCGTCTGCCCGCCGGTGACGCCCTGGCCGACCAGCAGCAGGGCGGCGAGCAGACCGAAGCCGCCGAGAGCCTCGCGCGCCGCGTTGGCGCCTGCCGTGACGCGGGCGCGGCGCGTTTCCGCCCCCTCCAGCGTGGCGAGCAGCCCGGCGAAGTGCCGCTCGGCGGCTGGCCCTCCACCGCCCGTCAGGAGGTCGGGCAGGCCGTGCAGGGCCTCCAGCGTGGCGGCCCCGAGTTCGGCGCGGGCGGCATTCTGGACACGCCCGGCGGCGGCAGCGGCGCGCAGGGCGAGCGCGGGCAGCAGCACACCCGCCAGGACGAACAGCGCGAGCAGGAGGAAGGTGAGGCGCGGAGACACCACCCACACCAGCGCCAGCGTCACGAGCGCCACCAGCGCGGCCACCAGCGTTGGGGCGAAGAGGCGCAGGTAGGTGCCCTGCAACTCGTCCACGTCCGAGCGCACCCGCGTCAGAAGGTCGCCGCCCCGTCTTCCCAGCAGCGCGGCGGGCGCGACCTGCGCGAGCCGGGCCAGGACCTCCGCCCGCACCCGTCCCAGCAGCCGGAAGGTGAGGTCGTGCGACACCAGCCGCTCGGCGTAGCGCAGCGCGGCGCGCGAGATGCCGAAGAGCCGCACCGCCGTGATCAGCGGCAGCAGCACCAGCAGCGACTCGGGGCGCAAGGCCGCCCCGGAGATCAGCGCCCCCGACCCGGCCAGGAGGCCCACCGAGGCCAGCACCGTCAGCGTGCCGAGCAGCAGCGAGCCGACCACGCGGGCACGCTGTCCACGCAGCAGGGGCCACAGCCCGTTCACGCCCGCTCCCCCGCCCGTTCGCGGACCCGTCCCCCTGCGAGTTCAACCGTCTGGTCGTGCCCGCCGCGCAGGCCCGCGCGGTGCGAGATGGTCAGCACGGTGCGCCCCTCCCCCAGCCGTTCGAGGGCTCCTTTCACCTGCGCCTCGCTCCCCGCGTCGAGTTGCGAGGTCGGCTCGTCGAGGATCAGCAGCTCAGCGTTCCGCAGGAAGGCCCGGGCGAGCGCGAGCCGCAGGCGTTCACCGCCGCTCAGCCGCGCCCCCTCCGCGCCCACCTCCGTGTCGTAGCCATGCGGGAGGCGCGTGATGAACTCGTGGGCGTTCGCGGCCCGCGCGGCAGCGATGATCTGCTCCTCCGTCGCCTCCGGCTGTCCCAGGCAGATGTTGCCCCGCACCGTGCCGGGAAAGAGGTAGGGGCGTTCGGGCAGATAGGCGACCCGTGCCCGCCAGGCCGCCGGGTCGAGGTCGGTCAGCGGCACGCCGTTCACCCGCACTTCCCCACTGCTCGGTGTCGCGAAGCCCAGCAGCAGGCGCGCGGCGCTCGTCTTGCCCGCGCCGCTCTCCCCCACCAGCAGCGTGCGCGAGCCGGGCGGCAGCCTGAAGCTCACGCCCGAGAGGGCGACCCGCTCCCCGTAACGCAGCGTCACGTCCCGGAATTCGATGTGGAGCGGACCTGCCGGAACGGGGCACCTTCCCCGCGCGGGCACTTCCCGTTCCAGCACCGCGAAGAGGCGTTCGCCCGCCGCCCGCGCCTCCAGGCTGGCGTGGTGGTCGGCCCCCAGGGCACGCAGCGGCGCGAAGAACTCCGGGGCCAGCAGCAGCACGAAAAAGGCCCGCTCGAACGGCAGATCCCCCTCGAACAGCCGCACGCCCACCGTCACCGCCACCAGCGCGGTGCTGAGGGTCGCGCCGAATTCGAGCACGAAGCCGGAGAGAAAGGCCGTCCGCAGCACGCCCAGCGTCACCTGCCGGTAGGCCGCGTCCGCCTCGCGCAGGGCGGCCAGCCGCTCACGGACGCGGCCAAAGACCACCAGCGTCGGCAAACCGCGCAGGGTGTCCACGAAGCCCGCGCTGAGGCGGCCCAGCGTCAGCCACTGCGCCTTCGCCGCCGCGTCCGCCTGCGTCCCCACCAGCCATAAGAGGACCAGCATCAGCGGCCCGGTGAACAGCAGGATCAGCCCGCTGAGGGGGTCGAGCAGCAGCACGGTCACGGCGAGCAGCGGCGGCAGGACGGCGGCGAAGACCAGACCCGGCACGAACCGCCCCACGAACCCGTCGAGCTTCTCCACCCCCTCCCCCACGACCTCGGTCAGTTCGCCGCCCCGCTCTCCGCCACGAACAGCGGGCCGAGGTTCAGCAGATGCGAGAGCAGCCGCCCGCGCATCTCGCGCTTCACGCGGGCGGCGGTCCGCGCGGCGAGGAAGTCACGCAGGCCCGTCAAGGCCGCGCGGGTGAGCCAGATCAGGCCGAGGGCCACGAACGCCGGGAGAAGGGCCGCCGGGGCCTGGCCCCCCAGAAACATCCCGTTCACCAGCCGGGCCACCAGCCCCCACTGCCCCAGCACCAGGCCGAAGGTCAGGAGCGCCAGCCCCGCGCAGGCGAGCGCCAGTGCCCGCACGCCGGGCAAGCGCAGCAGTGGCTTCACGGCTTAGTCGTACCCCTTGTTCAGCCCGCCCTCGTCGGGGCGGACACGCTCACGGAAGACGTAATAGTTCCAGATCTGATACCCGACGATCAGCGGCAGGAAGATGCCGCCCACCCAGGTCATCAGCACCAGCGTGTACGGCTGGCTGGCACTCGCGCGCAAGCCCAGACTGAACGCGGGATCGAGGGTGGAGGGCAAGACGACCTGCCGGGTGTACAGAGCGATGAAGATGGTGACGGTCGAGAACACGATGGTCAGGCTGCTCATCAAAAAGGCCAGCACGTCCCTTTTGGTACTCAGGCCGTACCAGATGCTCCCCAGCGTGAGGGCCGCGAGGATGGGAAAGACCCACGGCAGCACGCCGAACGTCGTGAACAGCCCCTCGACCACGTAGCCCATCACCACGAAGGCCAGGATGGCGACGGTGGCGAGGGCGCCCCAGAAGAGGGCGGCGGCCCGCGCCCGCTCGTACAGCCCGGTGTCCTTGTGGAGCCGCAGCAGCAGGAAGTTCGCGCCGTGCAACATGAAGAGCAGCAGCGTCGCCAGCCCGCCCACCACCGAGAAGGGCGTGAACAGCTGGAGAAAGCCGCTCAGCACCCGCTCGTCGGCGTTGATGGGTAGCCCCTCGATCAGTTTCGCCATCGTGACGCCCCAGAAAAAGGCCGGAATGATGCTGCCCAGGAACGACATCCAGTCCCAGAAGTTGCGCCAGCGTGGCTGGTCCACCTGGTTGCGGTACTCGAACGACACGCCCCGCAGCAGCAGCGCCAGCAGGATGATCACGAAGACCGAATACATGCCGCTGAAGAGCGCCCCGTACCACACCGGAAAGGTCGAGAACATCACGCCCGCCGCCGCGATCACCCACACCTCGTTGCCGTCCCAGAAGGGGCCGATGGTGCCGACCAGCGCCCGCTCCTCCGCCTCGTTCTTCGCCAGGAAGGGCCGCAGGATGTCCACCCCGAAGTCGAAGCCCTCCAGAAAGAAGTACAGCGTGAAGGTCAGCGCGATCAGCCAGAACCAGAGGGCGACGAGGTCCATGTTGTCTCCTTTGAGGGGTTGGGGGTTAGGAATGAGGCGTTAGGGAGGGTTTTTTCTAACGCCTCACTCCTAATCCCTTCTCTCATAGCCCTGGAAGCCCTCGCCCGTGTAACTAGGGGCGGGGGCGGCCAGAATCTGCGCTTCGGGCTTGTCGTGGATGCCCGCCCGCGCCGTCACAGTCAGCAGGTAGATGTCGAGGCCGATCAGGGCGAGGTAGACGACCCACAGGCCGATCAGTCCGACCAGGACTTCAGCGGTCGTGTTGGCGCTGACGCCTTCCTGCACCGTCAGGAGGCCGTAGACCATGAAGGGCTGGCGGCCCATCTCGGTGGTGATCCAGCCGCAGAAGTTGGCGACCCAGGGAAGCGGAATCAGCAGCAGCAGGACGCGCAGGTACCAGCGGGTGCCGTTCAGCGCCTCCCGCTGGCGCCACCACAGGAAGAGGCCGCCGTACGCGGCCAGCAGCAGCAGCGTCCCGATGCCCACCATGATGCGGAAGTTCCAGTACACCCACGGCACGGGCGGGATGTAGTTGCCGGGGCCGAGAGTGCGTTCGTACTGCTGCTGGAGCGGGATGATGCCCTGGTAGTTCCCGTGCAGGCTGTTGTACGCCAGCAGCGAGCCGAGATACGGAATCTCCACCGAAAAGTCGTTGCGCCGCTCGGCCATGTTGATGCTGGCGATGGCGGACCAGGGGGCGGGCGATTCGGAGGTCTGCCACTGCGCCTCCATCGCGGCGAACTTCATCGGCTGGTCATAGCGCGCGACCTGCGCCTCGCGGTGCCCGCTGGAGATGGAAAAGACCGTGCCGGTGGCGGCGAACACCAGCCCGATCCGCAGCGAGCGCGAAAACACGTCCACGTTCTGCCGCCGGAGCAGGTGGTAGGCGCTGATGCCCAGCACGAAAAAGGCCGCGACTGTCCAGGCCGACCCCTGCACGTGCGCGAAGTACAGCCACGCCTTGTAGTTGAAGACGACTGCCGGAAAGCTGGTCAGGAAGGCCTGCTCGCCCACCACCCGGTAGCCGACCGGATGGTGCATCCAGGCATTCGCCAGCACGATCCAGAAGGCGCTGATCTGGGTCCCGATGGCGACCAGCCAGATGCTCCCCAGCCGTGCCCAGGGCGGCAGCCGGTCCTTGCCGAACCACCACAGCGCGATGAAGGTGCTTTCGAGAAAGAAGGCCATCAGCACTTCCAGCGCGAGCGGCACTCCGAAGATGTTGCCCACGAAGCGCGAATACTCGCTCCAGTTCATCCCGAACTGAAACTCCTGCACGATGCCGGTCACGACCCCCACCGCGAAGTTGATCAGGAAGAGGTGCCCGAAGAAGTTGGTCATGTTCCCGTAGAGCCGCGCCCGGTCCTTCCGCACATACGCGAAGGTTTCCATGACGGCGATCAAAAAGGCCAGGCCAACCGTGAGGGACACGAAAAAGAAGTGAAAGATGCTGGTGGAGGCGAACTGGAAGCGGGACAGGCCGAGGACATCCAACTCCATATTTCCCCAGAAACCCGGGCCGGGCCGTTGAAAAAAGGCGAACGCGGGCGACGCTGAAAACACCGTAGCAGTGGGCCGCCCCGTGGTGAATCTCGGAGGTTCACGTGCGCTTGAGCGTTTGTTCACGCGGCCAGGGGATGAAGCAGGCCAGCATAGCGCGAGTGGGAGGCGGCCCCACGTCCGCCAACCAGACCCGGCGCGTGACCGTGTGGCCTTCCGCTCCGTACCAGCAGAGGTTGGGCAGTCAGCCAACCCGCCGTGGATGGGCAACTCCAGGCACCGCAGGAACAGATCGGGCAGCCCCTCTACACCGGGCGGGTGCGGGGGATGGTCCTGAACGACATAGGCGAACGCCTGTTGCCCTACGCGCAGGCCATGAACCGGAACGTGCGGGAGGTCGCTGATCTGTTCAGCGACTTGCGGAAGCGTTCTGCGGGTCGCGTCTCCGTCGCCCTGAGCGCAAGGGCCATCGCTGTGGTTCGTCAGGCCACAAGCGGGTCATAACCACATTCGCCCGAAAGCGTCCGTTAAGGGCATGAATGCTGTCTCAGTCAGTCTCGGATACGGCTCATATCGAAGTGGTAACGCCCAAAGGGGTCGATGTGCTTCCACAGCAGTGGTGTCGTCAGCGCCAGGGCCTCAGCTCAGGTCAGCGACCAGACGCTTGGCAAGCTGTTCAGAGGACGCGGGATTCTGCCCAGTGTAGAGGTTGCGATCCACCACCAGGAAGGGGAGCAGGGGGATGGCGCCCTTGACGTACTCTGCGCCCTCCTCACGCAGGCGGTCTTCCAGGAACCACTTGGCTTTCCAACCAAAGGTGTTCAGGCGCTCCTCGGTGTTCGACAGTCCGGTCATGCGGTAGCCCTCAAACGGCCATGACCCATCGGGATTCCTGGCCGCGAGGGCGGCGGCAGGCGCGTGGCACAGCAGGGCCAGCGGCCTCCCCGAGTTCAGCCTGCGGGTCAGCAGCGCACCCGAAACTTCATCATAGGCCAGGTCTTCCATCGGGCCGTGACCGCCGGGGTAGAACACCAGGTCATAGTCATCGGGATTCACGGTGCCCAGTGACCGGGGATGATCCAACTGGGGTTTGATCGAGAGCAGGTAATCCGCGATTGCGTGCCGTTTGGAGGAAGAACCCGCCGTCCAGTTCATGCTGAGGCGATCCAGCGTGGGGGCCTTGCCGCCCGGTGTGGCGAGGGTGATGTTCCAACCTGCTTCACTGAAAATTTTGTGCGGCATCGCCAATTCTTCGCCCCAGTAGCCGGAAGGGTGGACGGTACCGTCTTTCAGCGTCCAGCGGTCGGCGGCAGTGACGACGAACAGCACCCGTTTCGGTTCGGCGTCTGGGGTATTGGAAGCAGCCATGTGTCCCAATGTAGTCACCGATAGCATTGTTGTCAATGCCTACTTCGCGCTACACTCGCGCCGTGAGCGAAGGACGCCCCTACCATCACGGCAACCTCCGGGCCGAACTGCTCAGACGCGCCTGGGACATCATTGAGCGGGAAGGCGTGGAGAACCTGTCCCTGCGTGCCCTGGCCCGTGAACTGGGCGTCAGTCACGGTGCCTCCGCCCGCCACTTCAAGGACAAACAGGCGCTGCTGGACGCCCTCGCGGTCACTGGCTTTGAACAGCTCAACCAGATCCTCGCCGAGATTTACACCACGACCGAACCCTTTGAAGCGCGGTTTAAGGCCGCCGCCCTTGCTTACGTCCAGTTCGCCGTGACCCATCCCCGCATCCTGCGCCTCATGTACGCTACCAAACACCATCCAGACGCCAGCGGCGCACTCCGCAAAATCAGTTGCTCGACCCTGCAAACCCTCACCACCACCATTGCCGCGGCCCAGCACAGCGGGGAGGTGCAGGCGGGTGATCCCAAACACATCGCCCTGGTGGCGTTCGCCAATTTTCACGGGGTCGCCACCCTCGCCACCGACGACCTGCTCGAAGGCATGTCCTGGCAGGACGCGGCGGCCCTTGCCATCCAGTTCGCCTGGCAGGGAATAGCCCCAGCAAACCGGGAGGAAAAATGAAAGCAGCTTACATAGAACGCTACGGCCCGAACGACGCGGTACAGATCGGCTTTCTGCCTCAACCGCAGCCCGGCCCCCATGACCTGCTGGTGCGGGTGCGGGCCGCGAGTGTCAACCCCATCGACCTCGCTATTCGGAGTGGTCGCCTGCGTCCCATCCTGCCTTACCGGCTCCCCTTGATCCTGGGCAGTGACCTGTCCGGTGAAGTGGTCGCCGTCGGTTCCGCCGTCACCCGCTTTGCCGTCGGTGACGAGGTCTTCGCCCGCCTCGATAAAGACCGCATCGGGGCCTTTGCCGAGTATGCCCTGGTCGGGGAAAAG
This sequence comes from Deinococcus metallilatus, assembly GCF_004758605.1. Taxonomy (NCBI): domain Bacteria; kingdom Thermotogati; phylum Deinococcota; class Deinococci; order Deinococcales; family Deinococcaceae; genus Deinococcus; species Deinococcus metallilatus. The sequence continues at coordinate 380,958 of NZ_CP038510.1, read as the reverse complement.
GAGGCCGCGCACAAGCCCGCACGGCTCACGCACGTCGAGGCCGCGAGTATTCCACTGGTTGGACTGACTGCCTGGCAGGCCCTCACGGAGATTGGACACGTCAGTCCGGGGCAAAAGGTGCTGATTCAGGCCGGGTCGGGTGGCGTGGGCAGCATCGCCATTCAACTGGCCCACTCGCTCGGGGCAGAGGTTGCCACCACCGTCTCAGCGCGCAATGAGGCGCTCGTCCGCGAATTGGGAGCGCAGACGGTGATCGACTACCGCACGCAGCGGTTCGATGAACTCCTTTCAGACCAGGATTTCGTGCTGGATACCCAGGGTGGAGACGTGCTGGCCCGGTCATTCAAGGTGCTGCGCCGGGGCGGAACGCTCGTCACCATCAACGGCGCGCCGACGCCGCAAGCCGTGCGTGAGCGCAACATTGCGTGGCCGGTTCGGTTGGGCCTCGCGGCGACGCATATCAAGGATTACAGGCTGGCCCGGCGTTACCACGTCAAGTTCGCTTACCTGTTCATGCGCCCCGACGGGAAACAACTGGAAGTGCTGGGCGCCATGTTGCAGGACGGCACGATTCGCCCCGTGATTGACCGGGTGTTTTCTCTGGATGAAACACGCGAAGCACTCGCTTACAGCGAAACCGGGCGAGCGACAGGAAAGGTGGTCATCGAAGTGCCGTGACCGGTGATGTTTTTTCTGGCGCCGAGAAAGAATTTCTCCCCAGAATGAGGACCCAAACTGGGCCTCGGGGAATCGCGGAACTGTGCTCATGGCTGGAAATTGACTGACGAACAAAGGCTTCAAGACCTTAACGGGTGTTTTCGGTGGCGGAGGCAGCCTCGCGGCGGTGGGGATCGAGGCCCCTCACGTGTCCGTCTCACATCAGAGTTCGGGGAGTGGCCGCAGGAACTTGATGTGCGGAGCGGGCCGCCGGGCACATCCTGCACGGTAACGTGGCACAACTGCTGGGCCACGGCTGCTGACCTGTGCCGTCACCACTCCGCGACGCTGCCGTCGGCGTGGCGCCAGACGGGATTGCGCCAGCGGTGGCCGGTACGGGCCAGCTCGCGCACGACGTCCTCGTTCACCTGGATGCCCAGCCCCGGCCCCAGCGGCATCTGCACGAAGCCCCCGGCGTATTCAAAAACGGTCTGGTCGGTCAGGTAGTCGAGCAGGTCACTCCCCGCGTTGTAGTGGATGCCCAAGCTCTGCTCCTGAATGAAGGCGTTGTGGGACACCGCGTCCACCTGGAGACAGGCGGCCAGCGCGATTGGCCCCAGCGGGCAGTGCGGGGCGAGGGCCACGTCGTAGGCTTCGGCCATCGTGGCGATCTTGCGGCATTCGCTGATGCCCCCGGCGTGCGAGAGGTCCGGCTGAAGGATGTCGGCCAGGCCCTCCTGCAACACCTGCTTGAAGTCCCAGCGCGAATAGAGCCGCTCGCCCAGCGCAATCGGCGTCGTGGTCGCCCGCTTGACGTCGCGCAGGGCCTCGACGTGTTCGGACAGGACAGGTTCCTCGATGAACATCAGCCGGTAAGGCTCCAGCTCGCGGGCCAGCACCTGGGCCATCGGGCGGTGGACCCGGCCGTGGAAATCCACCGCGATGCCGAAGTCCGGCGCGGTCGCCTCCCGCACCGCCTGCACGCGCGCCAGCACCGCGTCCACCTTGGCATAGGAATCCACGTACTGGAGTTCCTCGGTGGCGTTCATCTTGACGGCGGTAAAGCCCGCCGCGTGTGCCCGGCGCGCGGCTTCCCCCACCTCGGCGGGCCGGTCGCCGCCGATCCACGAATACACCCGGATACGGTCGCGGCACGCCCCGCCCAACAGGTTGTAGACCGGCGTGCCCAGCGCCCGGCCCTTGATGTCCCACAGCGCCTGGTCGATCCCGGCGATGGCGCTCATGAAGACCGCCCCCCCCCGGTAGAACCCACTCCGGTACATCACCTGCCAGAGGTCCTCGATGCGCCCGGGGTCCTGCCCGATCAGGTAATCGGCCAGCTCGTGGACGGCGGCCTGCACCGTATGCGCCCGGCCTTCCACCACCGGTTCACCCCAGCCGACGATTCCCTCGTCCGTCTCGATCTTCAGGAAGCACCAGCGCGGCGGGACAATAAAGGTTTCGATGTTCGTGATGTTCATAAGGTGACTCCAGGGATGAATCCGTCCTGCGCGCTCTGCATCAGTTCTGCGGCCCTGCGCCGCAGTCCGGCCCAGTCGGGATTCGTCCAGTCGGCCCGGGTCAGCGCCCCGCCGACGCCCGCGCCGACCGCCCCCGCCTGGAGGTAGTCCTTCAGGTTCCGGGCGTCCACGCCCCCGACTGCCAGGAGCGGGAGGTGCGGGTACGGGCCGCGCAACTGCCGGAAGTAGTCCGGGCCGAGGCTGCTGGCCGGAAAGACCTTGACGGCGGCGCTGCCCTGCGTGTGGGCCGTGTAAATCTCGGTGGGGGTCAGGGCGCCGCTGAGCAGGCCCAGGCCATGCTCGCGGGCATAGGCATTCACGTCTGGCACCAGATGCGGCGTGACCAGGAAGGTGGCCCCCGCCCCCTGCGCCTGTCGGGCGAGGTCCGGCGTGACCACCGTGCCTGCGCCCAGCGTCAGGTCAGGAAAGGCGGCGCGGATGGCCCGCAGCGAGGGCAAGCCCAGGTCGTCACTCAGGGCGACCTCGAAGAGTTCGGTGCCCGCGCCCCGCAGCGTCTCGACCAGTTTCGGCGCGTGCCGGGCGGGCACGCCGCGCAGGATGGCGAGAATCTTGGTGCGGCGCACCTCGCTGAGCAGGTCAGGCATGGCTCCTCCGTTCCTGCACGGCGTCGATCAGCCCTTGCAGGTACATCGCCCCCAGCGCGCGGTCGTACAGGCCGTACCCGGGGCGGCCCGTCTCCCCCCAGATCATCCGTCCGTGGTCCGGGCGAACCGGCACGTCCGGGCGCAGTTCCTCCAGGCGCATGATGACCGCCGCGAGGTCGGTGCTACCGAAACGGCTGACGTGCGGCACCTCGTCGAAATCGCGGTCGCTGTGGCGCCTCACGTTGCGGGCGTGGACAAAGTGGATGCGGGGCGCGAAGGCTTCGACCATCGCCCGCAGGTCGTTGTCCGGGCGCGCGCCCAGCGATCCCAGGCAGAAGGTCAGGCCGTTGTGCTCGTCCGGCACCGCGTCCAGAATGAAGCGCAGGTCCTCGGCGGTGCTGACCACGCGGGGAAGGCCCAGCACCGGCCAGGGCGGGTCGTCGGGATGAATGGCGAGCTTCACGCCCAGCCGGGCGGCCTCCGGCACCACCGCCCGCAGGAAGGACGCGAGATTCTGGCGCAGCGCCGCCGCGTCCACGCCCTGATACGCCGCGCGCAGGTCCGCCAGTTCGGCGGGCGTATACGCCTCGGCCCAGCCGGGCAGGCTCAGCTCCCCGACCCCGATGCGGAGCTGTTCCACCTCGGCCTGCCGGAAGATCAGGCTGGTGCTGCCGTCCGGCCGGGGGTGCGCGAGGTCGGTGCGGGTCCAGTCGAAGACCGGCATGAAGTTGTAGCAGACGGTCCGGACACCCGCGTCCGCCACCACCCGCAGGCTCTCGGTCCATGCCTCGATGCGCTCGCCACACCGTTCGTTCCCCAGCTTGATGTCCTCATGGACCGGAATGCTCTCGATGACGCTCAGGCGCAGGCCAGCCACCTCGACCCGTTGCCGCAGGTCCTGCATGGCCTGCCGCGTCCACGGCTCTCCCGGCGCGAAGTCGTGCAGGGCGGTCACGACCCCCGACAGATTGGGGACCTGCCGCAATTGCCAGAGCTGCACCGGGTCTGCCGGGCCAAACCAACGCATGGTCAATTCCATTCACAAGCTCCTTGGGACAGGGTCACCGGACAGGTTCGCCCGCGTGACCCGCCTCCAGCACGGCCCACACCTCGGCCTCCGTCGCCTGCAACTGGTCGCCCGGCGTGGTGGTCTTCAGGGCGGCGGTGGCGGTGGCAAAGGCCAGGGCGTCGGCGGCGCTCTCCCCGTTCAGGGAGGCGTGCAGGAAGCCGCCCGCGAAGGCGTCCCCCCGGCCCACCCGCCCCGGCCCGCTGGCGGCGAGAACCGGCTGCGGGAAGGTCTGCCCGCCAGGCATCAGGGCCAGGCTGCCCTCTGCGCCGCGCGTCTGGACGATCAGCGCGTCCGGCGCGAGGTCGCGCAGGCCCGCCAGACCGCCCAGCATGGGGGTGTCCCGCCCGGCGACGAAGATCAGGTCGGCCAGGCGCAGGGCCGGGGCGTAGACTTCCAGGGCCGCATCCTCGGCCAGCAGCAGGCGGCGGTGGTTCACGTCGAAACTGACGGTGAGGCCCGCCGCCCGGGCCTCCCCCATCAGGCGAAGGGCGAGGTCGCGTGGCCCCGCTCCCAGCGCCAGGCTGATGCCGCTCACGTGGAATGCCGCCCGGCCTGCCAGCCACGCGGGATCGAAGTCGGCGGCGGTCAGGTGCGTGAAGGCGCTGCCGCCCCGGTCGTACACGACACGGCTGGGGCGGGGCGGGTGATGGTCTTCCAGGTAGAAGGTCCCCAGTCGGCCCTCACGGGTCAGGGCCAGGTCGTCCACCTTCAGCCCGCGCACATGCCCACGCACCCACTCGCCCAGCGGTCCGGAGGGCAGGGCGCCCACCCAGGCGGCGGGGCGACCCAGGGCGGCCAGCGCGGCGGCGACGTTCAGTTCCGCCCCGGCGCACTGCGCTTCCAGCCTGCTCATCGTCTCCAGCCGCTGCGCCGGGGGCAGGACCAGTTTCAGCAGGGCCTCCCCGAAGGTCAGGACACTGACGGGGGCTTCAGACATGGGTTCCTTCCTGACGGGTGAAGCCGAGGAGTTCCGTCAGCCGGGCCTCCAGCTCGTCCGCGTCCAGCCTGAACAGTCGGCTCCCCAGGCCCACCGCCAGGGCACCTGCGCGCAGCCATTCACCGACGCTCTGGCGGGTCGGCTCCACGCCGCCCGTGACCAGCACGCGGCTCTGCGGGAGCGGGCCGAGCAGCGCCCGCACGAACGCCGGACCCAGCACCTCGCCGGGGAACAACTTGACGACTTCCGCCCCGTCCTGCTGGGCCTCGAACACCTCGCGCACCGTGCCCGCGCCGGGGAGATACGGCAGGCCGCGTTCCCGGCAGACCGACGCGACGGCCGGAACCCGGCAGGGGCTGACGATGAAGTCGGCTCCAGCCTGCGCGAAGGCCTCGGCGTCGGCGGCGCCCAGCACGGTCCCGGCCCCCAGCAGCACCTCGGGAAAACGCTCACGCAGCGCGCGAAAGGCCTCCAGGGTCTGTGGGCTGCGGTGGGTGAGTTCCACCGCCCGGACCCCCGCGCGCGTCAGGGCGGACAGACGCCTGGCGGCCTCCTCCACCTGCCCCGGCGTGAAGAGGGGCAGCAGGCGGTCGGCGGCCAGCACGTCCAGCAGACCGGGGGTCATGCGGGCACCTCCCACGCCTCACGCAGCCCACTCAGCGCGGCCCCCAGAGCCTGCATCCGCCGGGTGGCGGCCCGGTAGAGTTCGTGGTGGTCGGGCACCGGCTCCACCAGCCGCTGCGCGGTCGGCTCGGTGGGGAGGGGATGGCCCTGCGCCTCCAGCGCCAGCAGCGCCGCGCCGCGCGCACTCGCCCCGGTGGGCCGGTCTTCCAGCAGCAGCGGGCGGCCCAGGGCATCGGCCAGCATCTGCTGCCACGGGCGCGAGGCCAGCAGCGCCTTGCCACTGGCGATAAACACGGCGTCTTCCGGGAGGGGGAGGCGCCAGGCCAGGTCGGCCAGGCGGCAGGCCACGCCCTCCATCCCCGCGCGGGCGATCTGCGCGGGCGTGGTGGCGTAGCTCAGCCCGTGGACCGTGCCGCGCGCATGCGGGTCGTAGTCGGGGCTGCGGGTGCCGCCCAGCGACGGAATGAAGGTCAGGCCGTGGCTGTCGGGCACGATGCCCAGCAGTTCCTCTTCCAGCCCCTTGCCGCCCAGTTGCAGGGTGGAGGTCAGCCAGCCGTAGAGGTTGCCCCCCTCGGTCAGCGCGCCGCCCAGCAGGTGCATCGCGCGCGTGATGCGGTACGACCACAGGCCGGGCGGAATCGCCGGGGGCGGGCCGGTGACGGCCATGCGGACCGCGCTGGTGCTGCCGACCGTCAGCGCGAAGCGGCCCGGCAGGATGGCCCCGCTGCCGACGGTGGCCGTCGCGCCGTCGGCAATGCCCAGGTAAAAAGGCACCCCCGCGAGTTTCGGCCAGCGGGCCTGGAACTCCGGGCGCAGGGTCAGTGAGGTGTCGTAGTCGGCCAGCTCGGGCAACTGGTCGGCGGTCACTTCGGCGGCGGCCAGTGCCCCGGCATCCCACGTCAGGCTGAAGCGGTTCAGCATCCCGGTCCACGACGCCAGCGAGTAGCTGGTGAGCCAGGCGCCGGTCCAGCGCAGCAGCAGGTAATCGGGCACGCTGCCATAGCGCGCGGCGTGCAGATCGGGATGCGCCGCCCGCCACCAGCGAATCTGCGCGGGCCAGTAGGCGCTGAAGGCGGGGCACCCGACCTGTTCGGGGTCCACCATCCGCGCCACCGCTGCCACCTCCCCCGCCGAGCGGGTATCGGCGTAGGACAGCACCGGGCCGATGGGCCGGTCGGCGGCATCCAGGACGACCAGGCTGCTCACGAAGCTGGTCAATGCCACCCCCAGCACGGGCCGCTGCCCCAGGCGCTGGTGCAGGCGGTCGAGGATGTCCTCGATGCCCCGGATCAGGGCCGGGAGGTCCACCTCCGCGACGCCGCCCGGCGCGTAGCGCAGTTCGACGGGCGAGTGCGCCTCCAGCCCCGCCAGCGAGCGGCCCAGCGTGTCGAAGGCCGAACCTTTCAGGCCGCTGCTGCCCAGGTCGAGGCTCAGCATCACCGGCGGGGGCGTGCGCATGGGCTGTGGAAAGCGCAAGGTCATCCTTTCACGCCACCCGCGGTCAGCCCCTTGACGATGTACTTCTGCACCGTCAGGGACAGCAGGATGATCGGCAGCGTGATCAGCACGGCGGCGGCGGCAATTGCCCCGTAATCCTGGCTGCCGTAGCTCAGGAAGTTGAACACGGCCACCGGGACGGTCTTGGTGTTGGGTCCCCCCAGAATCAGGCTGAACAGGAACTGGTTCCAGGAAAAGATCATCGCCAGAATCCCGGCGGTCACGATGCCGGGCGCCACCAGCGGCAGGATGATCCGCACGAAGGCCCCGACGCGCGAGGAGCCGTCCACCAGCGCCGCCTCCTCCAGATCGGTCGGAATGTCCTCGAAAAAGGCGATGGTGATCCACACGATGAGGGGCAGGGTGATGATCAGGTGGCTGATGATCAGCGCCGTGTAGCTGCCGATCAGGTTCAGTTTGGTGAACACCAGAAACAGCGGCAGCAGAAAGGTGATGTAGGGGATGATGCGGCTGATCAGAATCCACAGGCTCAGTCCGCGCTGCTTGAACCGCGCAATCGCGTAGGCGGCGGGCAGCCCCAGCACCATGCCGATCAGGGTGGCGCTCAGGGCCACGATCATGCTGTTTTTGGTGAATTGCAGGAAGTTGTTCCGCTCGATCACGTTGCGGTAGTTCTCCCAGGTGGGCGTGAAGAACCACAGCGGAACCGCCGCCGTGTTCTGCACCTGGGTCTTGAGGCTCATCATGATCATCCACACGAAGGGGAACAGCATGACCACGATGGCTATCAGCAGCAGCAGATTGGGCAGCAGGTTGCGCCAGCCGGTCGCGCGCGTGCTCATGCCTGCCTCCGCAACAGGTTCACGCCGATGGCGACCACCGCCACGATGACCAGCAGCAGCGTGAGCAGCGAGGCGGTGTAGCCCACCCGCAGGAACTCAAAGCCGGTGTGATAGGCGTAGACGTTCAGCGTCTCGCTGGCGTTGCCGGGGCCGCCCTGCGTCATCACCTCGATGATGTCGAAGGTCTTGAGGGCGTCGATCAGGCGGATGGTCAGCGCGGCGAACAGCGCGGGCTGGAGCAGCGGCCAGGTGATGTAGCGGAAGGCCTGCCAACTGCTCGCGCCGTCGATGCGCGCGGCCTCGAAGGGATCGTCGGGCATGGTCTGCAACCCCGCCAGCAGGATCAGGGCCACCAGCGGCGTCCACTGCCAGATGTCCACCAGCGCCAGCGCCGGGATCACCAGCCGGGGGTCGGCCAGCCACAGGCTGCGTCCCAGGCCCAGGGTCTGGAGGAAGTAGTTCAGCACCCCGAGGTTGGGGTCCATCATCAGCGCCCAGATCAGGCCCACGGCGACCGGCGTGCTGATCATGGGCAGCAGCACCGCCGCGCGCACCAGCCCCTGCGCCCGCATGTGGCGGTTAAGCAGCAGCGCGAGGCCCAGCCCCAGCAGCATCTGGAGGGGCACCGCGATCAGCGTGAACTCGAACATCAGCTTCGTGGCATTCCAGAAGCGCGGGTCCTGAAACGCCTGCACGAAGTTGCCCAGACCCACGGACCGGCTGGGCAGGGCGTCACTGACCGAGCGGTCCTGGGTACTCAGGATCAGGTTGAACAGCAGCGGCAGGATCGTCAGCGCGAACAGCGCGGCCAGAGCGGGCAGCGGAAACACCCAGCGGATGTTCCGGTCCAGCCAGGAGGAGAAGCTTCCTCCTGGCCGTGGCTGCCCCCGCGTCCGGGTGGGGGCGGAGGTCATGGCCTTACTTTTCCTTGCTGATGATGCTGTTGGTGGTCTGCTCGGCGCGCTTCAGCAAGTCCACGGTGTTGCCGCCCTGGAGGATGCCCACGATGGCCTGCCCCAGCGCGTCCCGCACCTCGCCCACCTGGCTGACGGGCGGGTTCCACAGCGGGTTGGCGCTCGCCAGTTGGCTGAGGTGGGCCTGGGTCCATTCGGGGTTGGTTTCCTGCTTCTTGAAGGCCGGGTCGTTCCACACGCTGCGGCGCACGGCGGGCACGTCCTGGAGCAGCACCCGGAGCTGGTTCTGCCGGTTGGTGGCCCACTGCGTGAAGAGCCAGGCGGCCTCCTTGTTCTTGCTGCCCTTGCTGATGCTGAGCGCCCAGGTGGTCACGTAGGGCTTGCGCCCCGCCGGACCAGCCGGGAACGGCGCGTAGCCGACCTTCCCGGCCACCGTGCTGCTCTTGGGGTCGTCCACGATGCTGCGGAAGAGCGAGGCGTCGGTGAACATCGCGACCTTGCCCTGGGCGAAGAGGCTGGTGACTTCCGGCCAGCTCATCGTCACGGCCGCCGGGGGGCCGTACTTGCGCAGCAGGCCGGTGTACAGGTTCATGGCCTGCACGAACTTGGGATCGGTGAAGTTGGCCTGGCCGTCCCTGGTGAGCCAGGTGCTGCCGTAGGAGAACATGTAGGGGCTGAACTGGCTGGTGGCCGACGCCCCCTTGCCGCGCAGGGCGATGCCGAAGACGCCGTCCTTGCCGTTGAGCGCCTTGGCGGCCGCTTCCATCTGGGCCAGGGTCTTGGGCACCGGAATGTTGTACTTGGCGAACAGGTCCTTGCGGTAGAACAGCATGGGCGTTTCCGTCTGGATCGGCACGCCGGTCATGATGCCGTTGTACTCGGTGGACCTCACCACCGAGGGGAAGAAGTCCGAGAAGCCCCAGTTCCCGGCGGTCAGGTTCTTGTTGCCGATATAGGTCTTCATGTCCTCGACCCAGCCGCTGCGGGCGTACAGCAGCCCTTCCTGGCCGGGCGAGAGCATGAAGGCGTCGAGGTTCTGCCCACCGGTCGAGAGTTCCACCAGAACTTTCTGCCGGAACTGCGCCTCGGGGTAGGTTTCCACGGCCAGCTTGATCCCGGTCAGTTTCTCGAACTCGGGAAAGTAGGGCTGCATGGCGGTCGTCCAGGGGTGCTGGTTGAGCAGCAGGCGCAGGGTGGTGCCCTTGTAGGCGTCCCACTTGACGGTCTGGGCCTGGGCGGGGGCGGCGGCCAGCAGGCCGGTCAGGGCGAACAGCACGGTCAGGTTACGCATCACAGTCTCCTTGTGGGGGCGAGAGAAGTCACGGGGAAGGCTCGGCGTTCAGGGCGCGCCGGGCCGCGGCCGCGCGGGAAAGCCGCTCGGACAGGTAAGGGTCCTGCGCGACGTGCAGGCTGGTGAACAGGGCGTCGAGGACCGCCACCTGGGGCAGCTGCGTCGCCAGACCCTCCGGGCGGTAGCGGTCGCCGGGCGCGGAAACGGTCAGCGTGTGGTGCGCCGCCTTGCTCAGGGGCGTGCGCCCCAGCCCCGTCAGCGCCACGACGGTCGCCCCCGCCTGCCGGGCCAGCCGCGCGGCCTGGACGACCTGCGGCGTCGTGCCGCTGAAGGACACGGCGATCAACACGTCGGTCGGCTCCAGCAGCGAGCAGGTCGGCAGGAAGGTGCCGGGATCGGTTGTGGCCCGGCAGGACAGGCCCAGCCGCAGGCCCCGGTACTGACCACTGAACGCGACCACACCGCTGGCCCCCACGCCGATCAACTCGATATGCCGCGCGAGCGTCATCGCCTGCACGGCGGCGCTGAAGGCTTCCAGGTTCAGGTGTTCCAGCGTGTCGTCCAGCGCCGTACTCGCCGAATCGAAGACCTTCCGCAGGATGGTGACCGAGGCGTCCTGGGCTTCCACGCTCAGGTCGGCTTTCCGGCTGACCGCCAGCGCCCGCGAAAGCTGGAGCTTGAACTCCTGATACCCGCCGAAGCCCAGGTGCTGCACCAGACGGACCACCGTCGCGTCACTGGTGCCCGCCGCCTCGCTGAGTTCCGCGATGGTCAGCGACAGGAACCGCTCCGGGTCCATGAGGATCTGGTCGATCACCCGCACGGTCGCCGCGCCCTGCTCCTCACGAAGGAGGTGCAGGCGCCGCAGGACAGGGGGGAGATGAGCAGGTGGAGTTGCCATAGGAAAGTCACCGCGCTGGGGGAGGAAAACAACCTGAACTGTGGAAACCACCCCAAATCTAACGGGCCGTTTCAGTTTTTGAAAGAGCAGCAGCGCGTATTGTTTCGCTCCATCTTGACAGGCCGTTGCACCCCGAAACTGTCGACCACAACTTCCTCCCGAAAATCCCCATATACCTCGACCTCTGACCGGAAGCGAGAGAAAGGACGGGAAATTTTATTCCACTTTTTTCTACGGTCCGGTGAGTTTCCCTCGAATTTTTAATACCCCGTCATGACAACCTTCCACGGCAGATGTGGGGCTGGAGCCCGCAGGATCGACACGGAGCTTCACCATCCAGGTCAGCGAGGCAGGCGGAGCCCCCACGTCCCCCTGAAAAACAACGTCAAAGGCTTGAAAGCATGGGCCGCCTTGGCCTTCAGCTACCCAGTTCAAAATGGCGTGGTGGATGTGGGACACCGCAGTTCAGTGTCTCCGCCCGGTTCTGGGCGGTGCCTTGACCGGTTTGCCGACCTGCACGTTGTGGAGGATCAGGGCCAGGCACAGTGGCCAGCGATCCCGCTTCATGGCAATACCTTGAGGACGATACTGCGGGTGCCCGTACCGCTCGCGCTGGTTGCACACCCACGCCCCCCCGTTCCCTGTCGACGCAGGCAGGGCAGCTCCCGGCGTCAGTCCTCAGCCATAACCTCCCCCTGGGTCTGGGCGAGCATCTGTGCGCGGCGGCGTTCGTCGGCCAGAGCGTGGATCTCCACCAGCACGTCGTGCTGCACGGCCCGCGAGACACGGCTGGTGACGGCCCGGACACGCTCCGGGTCGAGCTTGGGCGTGCGGTCCTCCCGCAACAGGCCGTTGGTTTCCTGCTCGGTATCGGTGAGCTGGGTGTAGCAGAAGCCCGCGATCACGGGGCTGTCGAGGACCGCCGTGAGGAGTTCCTCGTAGCGGCTCAGCAGCGTATCGCTGTCCGGCAGGGTCCCGTAGCCCCACCAGCGTTCCGACTCGCTGGGCGCGTGACTCAGTCCCCCGAACTCCGTCAGCATCACCGGTTCGCCCTGGCGGTGGTGCCCGGCGAGGTAGAAGTTGCGGCTCGACGGCTGCACCGCCCGCAGCGTGTGTTCCAGCGCCTCTTCGGAACCGTAGCGTTCACGCAGGGTGGCGCCGTCCAGCGCGTAGTCGTGCACGCCGAGAATGTCCCCCTCGACCAGCTCCCACCCGTCGTTGCCGATCACCGGGCGGGTGGGGTCGAGGGACTTGGTCAGGTGGTACAGGCCGCGCACGAAGGCCCGCTGGGCCGGATCCCCTTCCAGGTTGGGGACGCCCCAGCTCTCGTTGATGGGCACCCAGGTCACGATGCAGGGGTGGCTGGCGTCCCGTTCCAGCACCTCCAGCCACTCGCGGGTCAGGCGGCGCTGGGCTTCCGGTGTGAAGACGAAGCTGTTCGCCATCTCGCCCCAGACCAGCACGCCCAGACGGTCACACCAGTACAGGAAGCGTGGATCCTCCACCTTCTGGTGGATGCGCACCCCGTTGAAGCCGAGCGCCTTGATGAGTTCGACCTCGCGTCTCAGGGCCTCTTCCGAGGGTGCGGCAAGGTGGCTTTCGGGCCAGTAGTTCTGCGCGAGCACCAGGCGCAGGTAGTACGCGCTGCCGTTGAGCTGAAATCTCCCGTCACGCACACCCACGCTGCGCAGCCCGGCGTAGCTGCCCACCTCATCCATGACATTGTCGTCCTCGTCAAGGAGGCTGATCCGGGCGTCGATCAGGTTGGGCCGCCGGGGGCTCCACAGCAGGTCCTGGCGTTCGGCCCGGAAGCGTCCGGGGTCGAGCTCGATCTCGCGGCGGACCTCCTGGCCCTCCAGGGCATAGGTGTCGTCCGCCAGGCGCTGACCCCGGATGCTAAGCCGCACCCGCACACGCAGGCCCTGACCCGCATCCCGGTTCAGGCGTAAGACCAGGCCGAGCCGCCCGCGTTCCACGTCCGGGGTCCAGCGCAACGTCTGGATGAAGGTGCGGGGCACATATTCCAGCCAGACCGGCTGCCAGATGCCGGTCGTGCGGTGGTACCAGATCGCGTGCGGCGTCTCCTCCCAGTCCTGCTTGCCGCGCGGCTGCGCCAGGTCCGCAGGATCGTCCTCGGCGCGCACCACGACCACCTGCGTCTCACCCGGTACCAGCGCGGGCGTGATGTCAGCGGTGAAGGGCGTGTGACCGCCCTCGTGCTGGGCGACGAGGCGCCCGTTCACCCACACCCGGGCGCGGTAGTCCACCGCCCCGAAGTGCAGCAGCACGTGCCCGGTCCGGCCCTCAGGAGCCACGCGAACCGTGCGGCGGTACCACACGACCGGGTGGTAGCCGGTCGCCCGCAGCCCGCTGGCGCGGCTCTCCGGCGGGAACGGCACCGTGATCTGCTGGTCGAACACATCCTCGCGCTCGAACCAGCGCCCGTCCAGCCTGCGGTCCTCGTCGTCGTGGGCAAAGCCCCACACCCCGCTCAGATCGTCCCAGCGTTCGCGCGTGAGCTGCGGGCGGGGGTGCAGGGGGGTGGCTGCGGGCGTGGCCGGGAAGGGTTCGTTCATGGGTCCTCCTGAAAAGAGGGTCAACACCCGGGAAGAAGGGTTGGAGTGAGCCCCATGGAGCCGACCGCAGGGCAAGTCACTTCTGGGCCGCAGTGTAACGGGCGGCGAACTCGGTGGGTGGGATGTATCCCAGATTGGAGTGAAGTCTGCCGCCCTGCATCGTCCAGATCGACGTACTCTTGCAGATCAACCTCCCCGGTCTTCAGGGTCTTGTCAAAGCTCTCCATCTTGACGTTGTCGTACGGATTCCCAGTTCTCGATCTGAGTTTCTGACCCAGACCTCGTGAGGTTCAGGGTCTTGCCTCAGCAAGGCCCACTGCGGAGGCCAGCTCACCCTCTGCTGATATTCAAGTTAGATACGCTCATGGCGGGCACGCTGAAGGGTTGTGCCCACCCGTCAGGCACTTCGGCCCGGGAGAGGGGCGAGACGCCGGGACATCGGATCGCCCACCTATGATCATCCTGCCGAGCCCCTCCAGGGAGGCCCCACACGCATGCTGATCTTCGAGACTCTGCTCGGGCTCCTGTTCGGAGCGACCATTCTGTCCGTCCTTGCCCGGCGGCTGAACATCCCCTATCCCACCCTGCTCGCCGTGGGTGGAGCTTGCGTCGCGTTCCTCCCGGGCGCGCCCCGCTTCGAGTTGCCGCCCGAACTGATCCTCGCCCTCTTCGTGGCCCCCGTGCTGGTGGACGCGGCCTACGACACCTCGCTGCGCGACCTGCGGGACAACTGGCAGGCGGTCTTGTCGCTCGTCGTGGTAGCGGTCGGCCTCACGACGGTCGCCGTGGCCTGTACCGCCCGGCTGCTCTTCCCCGAGTTTCCCTGGGCGGCGGCCATTGCGCTCGGTGCCCTGGTTGCCCCCCCGGACGCCGTGGCGGCCCTGGCCGTGTTGCGGCAGGTCAATCCGCCGTACCGCCTCCGCAAGGTGCTGGAGGGCGAGAGCCTCTTGAACGACGCCTCCGCCCTGCTGATCTACACGCTGGCGGTCGGGGCCGTCATGAGTGGGAGCTTCAGTGCCGCCGGGGTCCTGCCGACCTTCTTCCTCACCGTCTTCGGCAGCGCCGCAGTCGGCTGGCTGCTGGCCTGGCCGATCGGTCTGCTGATCGAACACATCGAGGACGCGCCCACCTCGGTCATCTTCCAATTCGTGTTCACCTTCGGCGTGTGGCTCCTCGCCGAGCGTCTGGGCCTCTCCGCCGTGGTCACCACGGTCGTCTTCGGGCTGACGGCAGGCCGACGCTCGGCCCTGTCGGCGCGGCTGAGGGTGCCGACTTTCGCTGTCTGGGACGCGGTGACCTTCGTGCTGAACGTCCTGGCATTCACCCTGATCGGCCTGCAACTGGGGCCGATCCTCGAAGCACTCAGCGGCACAGAACTCCGGCGCTTCCTCGGTGCCGCACTGATCATCCTGGGTGTGGTGATCACCGTGCGCCTGGTCTGGGCCTTGACCTACGCCCTCTCCCAGGGGAGGAAGAGCAACCGCCCGCCGGGTTCCCACTCGGCTCAACCCTCCACGGCCCCGCCAACGGCGAAGGGCGGGCTGGTGATCGGCTGGTCCGGGATGCGCGGGATCGTCACGCTGGCGACTGCCCTCGCGCTCCCGCAGGGCTTTCCCGAGCGGGACTTCATCCAGCTCACCGCCTTCGTCGTCGTGCTGGGCACGCTGGTGATCCAGGGGCTGACGCTGCGCCCGCTGCTGCTGCTCCTCCAACTCCCCCGGGACACGACGGTGGAGACGGAAACCAGCCTGGCACGGGGAGCGGCGCTCAAGGCGGCCCTGAAGGCGCTGGAGGGGGACGACTCCGAGGCCGCGCAGCGCCTCAGATTGGAATACCGGGAGGACCTCGGCCGGGTCCGGAGCGGCGGGGACCCGCACGACACGCCGGACAACATGCTGCGGCAGCGGGTGGTGGGCGCTTCCCGTCGGGCCATCGCTGATCTGCGCCACACCGGTAAGATCGGGGACGACGCTTACCACCGCGTCGAGGAGGAGCTGGACTGGCTGGAGTTGAGCGCCCGGCCAGTGTCAACGCCCGCTTAGCGGCCCGGCGGGGGGAACGGCTGGCTTGCTGCTGGAGAGGGTGCGCCAGGTGATGTTCCTTCCCGGCCCTAAGGGGGCCAGTGGTGATACCGCCGCCGTGAAGCCCTACATCACTCGGCAGGAACCCCGACACCACGAATGCGGCGGCGCCCCCTCCTCAACGCAACGTGGTCGGCCCGCCGATGTCCACCGCGAGGCAGGGGGAAACAGATCAGTCTTGGAGCGCCTGGACGAACCAGCGGGTCACCACGTCCGGGCGGGTGATCGCGCTGCCCACCACGACGAACTGGGCGCCCCGCTTCAGCGCCCGTGCCGCGTCGGCAGGCGTGTTGAGGCGGCCCTCGGCCACGAAGGGCAGGCCCGCCTCCCGCAGTTCGTCCATCAACGCCCAGTCGGGCCCGCTGAGTTGGCGGCTGTAGGGCGTATAGCCGCTCAGGGTCGTGCTCACGATGTCGGCGCCCAGGTCCAGCGCCGCCCGCGCCTCCTCCAGCGTGCTGATGTCGGCCATCACCAGGGCACCCACGGCGTGCACGGCGGCGAACATATCTGCCAGAGGTTCCGGGCGCGGGCGCAGGGTCGCGTCCAGCGCGACGATCTCGGCCCCGAGTTCGGCCAGCCGCACCGCCTCGGCGGCAGTCGGCGTGATGTAGACCTCGGTGTCCTCGCGGTCGGTCTTGGTGAGGCCGATAATGGGGAGGTCCGTCACCGCTCGCACCGCCCGCACGTCCTCGAAGCCCTGAAGGCGCAGCCCGGCCGCGCCGCCGAGTTCTGCCGCGAGGGCCAGGCGGCTGATGATGGAGGGGTCGCGCAGCGGGCTATCCGGGTTGGCCTGGCAGGACACCACCAACTGACCGCGCAGCCGCTCCAGCATGCTGGAATCAGGCATGGGCGAGCAGGCCCTCGGCCGCCAGGATGGCCTCGACGCGGCGGGTTTCCTCGGCGTTCAGGGGGGCATTGGGGCGGTGCATATGGTGGGTCGGGACCAGGCCCAGCAGGTGCAGGGCAGTCTTGAAGCCGCCCACGCCGGAAGCGTTGGGGCTGGTGCGCGGCGTCCCCTGGAGCGCGATCCCGAAGAGGCGGATCAGCCTTTCCTGTAGGCGGCGCGCCTCCGGCCAGTCCTCGCGCCGCGCGGCGCCATACAGCGCCACGTAGCCCGCCGGGTCCACGTTGCCCAGCCCCGGCACGCAGCCGTGCGCGCCCACCAGCAGCGCAGTGTCCACCATCAGCTCGGAGCCGGTGAACAGCCGGAAGTCGGGGTCATCCTGGCACTCCAGCGCCAGCAGGCGGAAGTTGGTGTCGTCGCCGCTGCTGTCCTTGAGACCCTCGATCAGGCCCTCGGCGCGCATCTGCCGCAGTGTGGGGCGTTCGAGCTTGACGTGGACACACACGGGAATGTCGTAGGCCATGATCGGCAGCGGCACGGCCTGACGAACAGCCCGGAAGTGCTCGACGATCTCCGCTTGGCTGGTGCGGGTGTAGAAGGGGGCGGTCACGACCAGGCCGTCCACACCCGCCGCCTGCGCGTCCCGCGCGTGCGCGATCACGCGGTCGGTGGTGGGGTCGATCACGCCCGCCAGCAGCGGCACCCGGCCCGCCACCTCGTCCACCGCGATCCGCAGCACCTCGCGGCGCTGGGGCGCGTCCATAAAGACGACCTCGCTGGTGGAACCGAGGAGAAAGAGGCCGTGGACGCCGCCGTCCAGCAGGTGCCGGAGGACGCGCCGCAGGGCGGGTTCGTCCACCTGGAAGTCGGGCGTGAGGGGCGTGACGACGGGGGGAATGATGCCGTGGAGTTGCATGGAAAACCTCAAAGGAACGTGGGGAGGGGAGTCAGGCTTTGGCCTTGGGGTCGAGGGCGTCGCGCAGGCCGTCCCCGACGAAGTTCGTGGCGAGCACAGTCAGCACGATCAGGGCGCCAGCGGGCATCCACTGCCAGGGATAGGCTTCGAGCACGGTGAGTTCACGCGCGGCGGTGAGGAGGTTGCCCCAGCTCGCCTGCGGGGGCTGCACGCCCAGGCCCAGGAAGCTCAGGCCCGCTTCGAGCAGGATCGCGCTCGCCACACCCAGGCTGACGAATACCACCAGCACGTCCACGACGTTCGGGAGGGCGTGCCTCAGCAGGATGCGGCGATCCGGGGCACCCAGCGCAGTGGCCGCCGTGATGAATTCCAGTTCGCGCACCGAGAGCAGCTTGGCGCGCACCAGGCGGCAGGCCAGCGGCCAGCCCAGCAGCCCGATGATGATGATCGTCTTGTCGATGCCGGGACCGATAATCGCCGCCAGCGTGAGCAGCACGATGATGCTGGGGAACGTCATCACGACGTCCACGCAGCGCATGATCACGTTGTCCACCCAGCCGCCGAAGTATCCGGCCAGAGCGCCCAGCGTGGTGCCGACCACGACGGAGATCAGGGTGCTGAGCAGGCCCACCAGCAGCGACACCCGCCCCGCCGACAGCGTGCGCGCGAAGATGTCACGGCCCGTCTGATCGGTGCCCAGCCAGTGAACGGCGTTGGGTGGCTGATTGCGGGCCAGCAGGTCGATCTGCTCGGGCGTGAAGCGGGCGACGGCGGGGCCGAACACGACCAACAGCACGATCAAGCCGAACAGGACCAGCCCGGCGACGGCCAGCCGGTGGCGCAGGAAGCGGGTGACGGCCATCCGGGCGGGGGTGCGGACGGCGGGGGGAGCAGGAGCGGTGGTGGTCATCGGGGGCCTCAGGTGTAGCGGATGCGGGGGTCGATCAGGCCATACAGCAGGTCGGTGAGCAGGTTTGCCAGCAGGATGACCGCGGCCAGCACCAGCGTCGTGCCCATGATCATGGGGTAGTCGCGGGCGTCGATGGCGTCGAGGTAGAGTTGCCCGGTCCCCGGCCAGGAGAAGATGGACTCCAGAAAGACCGCGCCGCCGATCAGGTTGGCGACGTTGGCGCCGATCACGGTCACGACCGGAATCAGGGCGTTCCGTAACACGTGCTTGCCCACGACCCATGGGTACGCCACACCCTTCGCGCTGGCCGTGCGGACGTAGTCCTGGTGAATGACTTCCAGGATGCTGGAGCGCGTGTAGCGCATCAGGACCGCGATGTAGGTCACCGACAGGATCAGCGCGGGCAGGATCAGGTGTGACAGGATGTCCAGCACGCTGCCGTTCCCCGGCGTCTGGTAGCCCCCGGCGGGAAACCACTTCAGCTTCAGGGCGAAAACGTACAGGCCCAGCAGCCCGGCCAGGAAGGCGGGGGTGGAGATGCCCAGGAACGCGAGCAGGGTCAGCACGTTGTCGGTGAACGTGTAGCGCTTCACCGCAGCCAGAACGCCGAACAGGACGCCCAGCACCACCCCCAGGCCCAGCCCCGCGCCCATCAACAGCAGTGTGGGTGGCAGGCGCCGGGCGAGTTCCCGGCTCACCGGTTCCCCGTTCTTGATGCGGTACCCCAGGTCGCCCTGCACCGCGTGCTGGAGCCAGCGGCCATACTGCACGACCTTGGGCTGGTCAAGGCCCAGATCATGCCGGATGATCGCGCGCTGCTCGGCGGTCACGACCTGATCCGGCGGGATATAGGCGTCCAGCGGATCGCCGGGCGTGAATTGCAGCATCGTGAAGATGATGGCGGTGATGACCAGCAGCAGCGGGATGCTGATCAGCAGGCGCCGCAGTGCGTAGATTCCCATAAGTCACCCGTGTGAAGGGGAGAACGCCGGGGGATGCCCAGACCGCCTTCCCCCCGCGCTCACTTGATGTCCCAGTCCTCGGCGTGGTCGTCGTAGCGGCCACCGCCGGGCGCGGGCGTCCAGATGAAGTTCACCAGGTTCTTGCTGGCCCCCCCGAAACGCTTGGCGACCCACAACGTGTCCCAGGGCAGTTGCGCGTTGCTGACCTGGCACAGGTCCTGGTAGATCGCCACACGCTTGGCCGGGCTGGTTTCCGCCTGGCCCGCCTCGAAGTCCTTGTCGATGGCGGGGATGTTCACGCGCATGCGGTTGGTGCCGTTCGGCGGCATGAAGTCCGAGTGCAGGTTGGCGTACATCACGTCGGGGTCGGGGCCGTTGGCGCTGCCCGCGTACACCATCTCGAAGGTGGGCTTGGCCTTGTCGGTCGTCTGGCCGAAGGTGGGCGGGTCCACGAAACGGGGCGTGACCTTCATGCCGACCTGCGCCAGCATCTGCTGGATGGTCACCAGCACGTCCTTGCTGAGCTGGTCACCGTAGTACGTCAGCAGCTCGACGTTCTCGTTCGGGTTCCACTTGGCGGCCTGGAGCAGTTGCCTGGCCTTGGCAGGGTCGTACCCGTAGGCGTTCAGGCCCTTGGGGACAAACTTGCTGTTGGTGACGACGCAGTTGGCGAGTTCGGCCCCGCCGCCGTAGAGCTGCTTGACGATGGTCGCGCGGTCGATGGCGTACATCACCGCCTGGCGGATGCGGGGGTCCTTGAAGCGTGGGTCGGTCCCGTTGAGGCCGATGTAGTTCACGACCTGCGACGGCCCGGCGATGATGTTCACGTTGTTGCCGACGTTCTTGGTGTCGTCCAGGCTGAGGTACGTGAACTGGATGTCGCCCGACTTGAGGGCCAGCACGGCGGCGGCGGGTTCCTTGAAGTAGCGGTTGACCAGGCGGTCGATTTTCGGCTTGCCCCGGTAGTAGCCCGGGTTGGCCTTGAGTTCCACGTACTGGTCGGGCACGTACTTGCTCCACATGAAGGGGCCGGTGCCGACCGGATTCGTGCGCCACCACGCCGAGTTGCGCAGTTCCTTGGCGGGAATCTTGGCGAGTTCGTGCTGCGGCAGGATCATAAAGTTGGTCAGGCCGTCGAGCAGCGCCGCGTTGGGTTTGCTGAGGGTCAGGATCACCGTGCGGTCGTTGGGCGTCTGGACATTCTTGATGTTGGCGAACTTGGACGCGAAGGGGCTGCCCGAGTCGGGGTTCATTGCCAGGTCGATGGTGAACTTCACGTCCCTGGCGGTGAAGGGCTGGCCGTCGTGCCACTTCACGTCCGGACGCAGCACGAAGGTGTACTTCTTGCCGCCGTCCGCCACCGTCCAGGAGGACGCCAGGTCGCCGCTGATCTTCTTGAAGTTCACGTCGTACAGCACCAGCGTGCCGAAGTACTTGTTCAGCCAGGTGAAGCCCGCCGAGTTGGTCAGGGGGTTGAACGCCTGTGGGGCGCCGCCGGGACCCACATCGAAGGCGCCGGTAATCACCTTGTCGGCAAGGGCACTGCCAGGCAGGGCGGCGCAGGCGAGAGCGAGACTGAGCAGGAAACGCTTGGACATAGACTCTCCTTATCAGGGGTTGGCTGGCGGGGGAGGAAGAATGTCGGTGACGGGGGGCGGGGTGCCCGGTTGGGGTCCCAGCCGTGCGTGGATCTGCTGGAAGTGGGCGTGCATCGCCTCGGTGATGCGCTGGTGGTCCCTGGCCCGCAGGGCGTTGAGAATGGCGAGGTGGTCGTGCGCGGTCTGCTCCAGGTGCCAGGCGGTGACGTTCGCGCTGCCGTGCAGGCGGCGGAACACCTCCCAGAACAGCTCCACGAGCCGGTTGAGAAAGAGGTTCTGGAGCGGTTCGTAGAGGGCCAGATGAAACTCGCGGTCCTCGTCCTCGAAGGTTTCCCCGGCCTGCGCCTTCTGGAGCATCTGCCGGGCGAGCCGTTCAAGGTGGTCGAGTTGCTCGGGAGTCGCCCTGCCCGCCACCATGCCGATCAGCCCTTCTTCCAGCGCGGTCCGCACCTGCAAGAGGTCGCGCAGTGACTTGCCGTCGGTGGCAAAGGAGTAGGGCAGGTTCTCGAAGATGCTGTCGAAGGTAAAGGCTTTCACGTAGATACCCTCGCCCTGCTTGGCTTCCAGAATTCCCAGCGCCTCCAGGCTCTTGACCCCCTCGCGCAGAGAGAGGCGACTCATGCCCATGTCGCGGGCGAGCTGGGCCTCGGGGGGCAGCAGGTCGCCGGGCTTCAGGCCGTGGTCTTCGATATAACGCTTGATCGCCACTTGCGCCTGCCGATATGCGGGAACTCGAGCGGTCATTCCGCCTCCTTCATGTCAGATATCTGATAGGTAAAGCATAGGGAGTCGGAGGGATGGCGTCAAGGGGGAGGAGGTTGCCGCCCATGCCCCGCAGTACCAGAGGCGGGGCGACAAAAACTTGACCCATGGACCCAACTTATCAGATATCTGATACAGTTCGACCAACACTTTGCTCTCAGGAGGTTCTGTGCTTCCCCTCTCCCCCATTGATCCCCAGCTTGCCGAAGCCCTGGCATTGGTCGAGCCGCTGCCCTTCACCCTCGAAGGGTTGCCCGCCCGCCGCGCCGAACAGTTGCGCCGCTACCTGGCAGAAGCGCCGTTGCCCCGCCCCGGCATGCAGACCGAAGAACGCCGCATTCCCCGCACGGACGGAAGCGAACTTCTGCTGAAGCTGTACCGGCCCGCCGATGGAACCGGCGTGCTGCCTGCCCTCCTCTGGTTCCACGGCGGGGGCTATGTGGGCGGCACGGTAGCGCTGGACGACGCCCTCTGCGAGGAACTGGCCCGCGACGTGCCGTGCGTGGTGGTATCGGCCGAATACCGTCTGGCGCCCGAGCACCCCTACCCGGCAGGCCTGGAGGACGCCTTCACCGCCCTCTGCTGGGTGGCGGCGCAGGCCGGGACGCTGGGCATCGATCCCGAAAGAATCGCCATCGGCGGGGCGAGTGCCGGAGCAGGGTTGACGGCCTCACTGGCCCTCCTCAATCGGGACCGGGGCGGCCCGCAACCCCGCCTGCAACTTCTGATCTACCCGATGCTGGACCGCGACACCTCGCGCGATCCGGCGCTGGTGTCGGGCACGGGTGAACATCCCCTCTGGTCGCATCACCAGAACCGCCTGGCCTGGCAGGCGTACATCGGCCACATCGCGGACCCCGCACAGGTTCCCTATACCTCGCCGGTCCACTTCCCCGACCTCACGGCCCTGCCACCTGCCTGGGTGGGGGTAGGTGATCTCGACCTGTTCTATAACGAGGACCGGCGTTATGCCGAGCGCCTGGCTCAAGCTGGCGTTCCCATCCTGTTCCGCCGCTTTCCGGGGGCCTACCACGGCTTCGACCGACTGGTGCCGGAAGCAGCTCTCTCCCGGCAGTTCCGGAGCGACTACACGGGAACCCTGCGCGCGGCGCTTCATCCGTAGGCCAACCCGTTCTGAGCCGATTCACAAGGCATGCATTGACAGGAAACGTCGGGGCGGTTACGCTCTATCTCATCTTCAAATCAGATGTCAGATATCTAAGGTCTGACATCAAACTTTTGGGGCTGTGTGTCCTGCGCCGGAGTCCAGCAAGGAGAACCATGTACAAGACAGGTCTTGCCCTCGCCCTCCTCGCCGCTGCCGCCCTGGGTTCGGCCCAGGCGCAGGTCTACCCGGATTTGCCGGTCGCCATCAAGAACGGCACCGGCGTCATGATCGGCCAGACCATCTACGTAGGCCTGGGCACAGCGGGCAACCAGTGGTTCGCGCTGGACCTCTCGCAGCCTGAGCGGCACTGGGTATTGATCGCCCCCTTCCCCGGCGTGCCCCGCGACCAGTCCATCAGTGCGGCGGTGGACGGCAAACTCTATGTCTTCGGCGGCATCGGCAAGCCCACGCCGACCTCCACGACGACGGTGTTCAACCAGGGCTTCGTCTACGACCCGGCCAAAAACACCTGGACCCAGCTCCCCACCCGTGCGCCCGAGGGCATCGCGGGGGGCGTCGCCGCGACCGTGGGCGATTCGCTGCTGATGTTTGCCGGGGTGAACAAGAACATCTTCGACGGCTACTTCACGGATCTGGCCGCGGGCGAGGGCAACAAGGCCGAGCAGGATCGCATCAGCCGCGCCTACTTCGATCAGCGCCCGCAGGACTACTTCCTGGGCCGCGAGGTGATGAGCTACACCCCCGCTGACAACCGCTGGCAGGAAGTGGACTTCCTGCCCTTCGGCGGGACCGCCGGTTCGGCGCTGGTGGCCCGCGGCAACACGCTGACCCTGGTCGGTGGCGAGATCAAGCCGGGTGTGCGGACTCCCGCCGTGCGCCAGGGGCAGTTGGGGCCTTCGGGCATCACCTGGCGCCCGCTGCCCGACATGCCCGGCCCGGTAGCAGGCGAAGCCCAGGAGGGCCTTGCCGGGGCCTACGCCGGGTACAGCCACGGCGCGCTGCTGGTGGCGGGCGGGGCGAACTTTCCCGGCGCGCGGGCCAGGCTCGCCAGCGGCCTGAACTACGCCCACGAGGGCCTGACCAAGACCTGGCGCAAGGACGTGTACGCGCTGGTGGACGGGCAGTGGAAGGTCGTCGGGGCGCTCCCGCAGGCGCAGGGCTACGGCCTGGCCGTGCCGTACGGGGACGAGGTGATCCTGGTGGGCGGCGAGCTGCAGGGCGGCCAGGCGACCCCGCAGGTGATGTCGCTGGAGTGGCAGGGGGACGCCCTCAAGATCAAGGACTGATTCCGGCTGATCTTGACTGACGCGGGCGGTTCCGGGGCAGCCGCCCGCGTTGCCTTTCCGTCCCTGGAGGCGATATGCACAGAACGCTTTCCCTCACGTCGTTCCTGCTGGCCGGGCTGCTCGCGGGCTGCGGGTCACCCGCCTCGCCGGGCGCGTCCCTGCCGGGCGCCCACCTCGCGCCGCAGACAGTCGGCACCCGCGCCACATACACCGCCAGCAGCGCCCCAACCACCCAGGGCTGGACGGCCTCGCTGACCGGGGCGGGGGGAGGGTCGCTCGTCACGGACCAGGGAGCGAGCTCCTGGCAGGTCAACGGGGTGGGCGGGCGTGCCCAATGGGTCTGGACGCCTGGCGACAGTGACCGCACCGACGCGGCGAACAAGGGCTGGCGGCTGACCAGCACGCTGCGCCTCGCGTCCGGTGGCTACATCACCGACTACTACGCCAACGGCAGTCGCCGCTTTCTGCCGGTCCTCAGCCTGAACAGCAGCGGGCAACTCGTCGCGTCGCTGGAGGGCGGCGGGAGCTACACGCTGGCGTCAGGGACCGCCGCGACCGCCTATCACACCTACACGACCGAGTACGACCCCACCAGCGGCCAGGCCAGCTTCTTCTTCGACGGGGCACGGGTCGCCACCTGGGGCGGGTCGGCCACCACCCAGAACTACGTGGCCTGGGGGGACGGGTCCACCGGCACCGACAGCACGGCGTATTACCGCTCCGTGAAGTTCGAGGTGCTGGCCCCCGGCGAGAGTGGCCGGGTGGAACGCGACGTGTTCGTCGGCGGCCAGGAGGGCAGCCTCGGCACAGCCCATTACCGCATTCCGGCGCTGGCCGTCACCCCGTCCGGCGTCCTGATCGCCGCCAGCGAGGGCAGGCCCAGCGGCTCGGACCCCGGCGTGGCGGGCGATCCCATCAACATCTCCGTGAAGCGGTCCACCGACCAGGGCCGCACCTGGTCCCCGGTCCAGGTGATCGCACAGAACCCCAGCTTCGACTACTCCGACCCCCGCCTAATGGTGGACCAGACGACGGGTGCGGTCTTCCTGTTCTACGTCCAGTGGCCGGACGGCTGCGCGCAGAACGGCGATTGCGTGCCCGCCGGGCTGGGAGACAACACCTCGGTGCTGTTCTTCCGCAAGAGTACGGACGGCGGCGCGACCTGGGGCACACCGGTCAACCTGAACGCGCAGGTCAAGAACCCCACCTGGCGTTCCCTAAATCCCGGTCCCGGCCAGGGCGCGCAGCTTCGGCGGCAGACCGCCGCGCAGGGCGGACACAACGGCCGCCTGCTGTTTCCCGCCATCGTGCGTGACGGCAGCAGCGTCTTCCGCACCGTCACGGTATACAGCGACGACGGGGGCGTGACCTGGCGGGCGGGCAGTCTGACCACCGCACCCGGCACCACCGAGGCCGACCTGGTGGAGCGGAATGACGGCGCGGTACTGCTCTCCGCGCGCAACGACGGCAGCGGCGGCCCCAACCGTTACTACTCCCTCAGCACGGACGGCGGCGTCACCTGGACCGCCCAGCCCGGCCTGGGTGGCGTGAACATCACGCGGGTAGATGTCGGGTTACTGGCGCTCTCCAGCGGCCAGGTGCTGCTCAGTGCGCCCCTCGGCACGCCTCCCGGCAGCGGCAGCGGACGCAGCAACCTGGGCGTCTGGGTGAGTACCGACAGTGGCGACACCTTCCCCACCTTCAAGCACCTGGCCCTGGGGTTCGCGGGCTACTCCTCGCTGGCGGCCCAGACGAACGGCAACGTGGGCCTGCTGTACGAGGCCACCGGCAGCACCCAGATTCACTTCACGAGTCTGCCCGCCTCGTTCTACACCTCGGCGCCCTGAGGGGCTGTTCGCTCAAGAAGAAGAAGAATGGGGATGGGGTGGTGCTGGACGAAGCCTCACCACCCTGACGTGTTCAGGCCTCTGTCAACGCCACCTCACGCTCCATCCGGGCCGATTCCTCCGCAGCAAATACGACCTGCATGACCTGCGCGGCGAATTTCGGCGTCACCTGCGGCACGCGGCCTTCCCGCACCCAGGCGGCCAGGTCCAGCCACTCCAGGCCCAGCGCGTGCAGCGTCACGTCCTCCACCGGGTCGAGGGGCATGGGCGCCCAATCGCCCTGCGTCGCCACCTCCAGATGCTCCGCCCCGACCCGCAAGCCCCCCCGCTCGCACAGGATGTGCGTGGTGTTGAGGGGACCGCCCAGCGCGTACCCGAAGGAGCCGACGAGGCCCGCCGCGCCGCCCTCCATGCGCAGAAAGAGGCTGGCGAGATCGTCCGCGTTCTGGTCGTGGAGGTGGGTTCCCACGCTGGCCGCCACGCTCGCCACCCGGCGGTCCATCAGCCACATCAGGCGGTCCACGACGTGAATCCCGGCGGTCAACAGCATTCCGCCACCCTGGTCCCGGTCCAGGTGCCAGGGGCGCCGGTTGTGTTCTATCCAGAGTTTCTGGAAAACGCCCTGCCCGGCCAGGGGGCGCCCCAGGTCACCGCGTGCCAGCAGCGCCCTGGCGGCCCGGAACCCCGGAAAGTAGTGGCTGGTGAAGCCCACCAGGCAGGGCACCCCTGTCCGCTCGATGCAGGCCAGCACGCGCCGCGTCTCGTCCGGGGTGATGCCCACAGGTTTTTCCAGCAGCAGCGGCTTGCCTGCCTCCAGCACCTGGACGGCCAGGTCCGCGTGTTCGCGGTGCGGCGCGGCGACCAACACGGCGTCCACCCGCGGATCGTGCAGCAGGGCGCCGACCTCGCTGACCACCCGGCCCCCGTGGTCACGGGTAAAGGCCTGCGCGGAGGCCGCATTCGGCTGGTAGACCGCCTCGACCCGGAAGCCCGCGAGAGTTTGCAGGGCCTGCGCGTGCCGGGAGGCCCACCAGCCCGCGCCAATGATCCCGGCCCTCATGTGTTCACCCACGTCGCCACGGCGTAGCACTCGTCGATCACCTGCATCGCCTGCAAGTGGTCAGCCAACGGGTGTGGAGGCGGCTGGTCGGCCTTCAGAGCCTGAAGTGTAGCGGCCGCGAACTGCTCGTAGCGGCGGGCCAGAGGCAGGACGGGTTCCGAACGGACCTGTCCCGCACAGCGGTCGAGAACGTTCAGATGCTGCCCGTCGTCCCGCACGGTGAGGTCACGCCGGTGGCCCGTCAGTTCAAACTCGCTGGCGCTGTCCAGCGCGGCAGTGTACCCCACCTCAACGTGCCCGATCACGCCGCCTGCCGACAGGACCACGCTGGCGTACTCCTCGGCCTCCGTCCAGTACAGGCGGCGGCTCAGCACGCAGGAATGCACCTGCACCCTGCCGGAGGTGGCCTTCAGGAATGCGCTGATCCCGTGGATACCCAGATTCCGCAGGACGCCGCCACCCGCCCGCTGTTCGTCGAGGACCCATGGCACGCCCATCTGCCGGTACCGTCGCGGGGACCCGTTCACCAGACGAAAGCGCAGGTGCGAGAGGGGACCGCCCGCCTCCCCGGTGCAGACGGCCCAGAACCGGTTCTGAAGATGGGGCTGGGCCACGCTGACGAACGCTCCCCACCGCTGTGCCAGCTCGGCCAGGGGCGCCAGCTCCCCCGCAGCCCGTCCGACGGGTTTCTCGAGCACGACCGGGATTCCGGCTTCGAGACAGCGCCGCAGGTCACGCAGCATGTCTCCGGGAGGACCGAGCAAGATCAGCAGTTCCGGTGACTGTGCCAGGGCGGCCTCCAGCGGGTCCTCCGCGCTTTCCGGTGGGAACGAGACAGGCTGACCGCTCGCCGCAAAAGCCTGGAGATGCAGCGGCGCATGCCAGTGCCCCCGGTCAACCAGCAGGATTTGCATATTCGAAGCTATCAGATATCTGATCCATTTTGGTCTTGGTCATGAACTTGCGATCCAACTGTTGAGAGCAGGTATCTGCTCTCGGTCGAAGAGCGCCTCCTCCTGCCGCGTCTTCGTCACCCACGTGAGCATGCAAGGGCCGGAGGAGGCCCAATATTGAAAGCGCCCTGACCTTGACGCTTCTTGCCGTGACCGCCAACCAAGACGCCGGGCTGACCGGCCCTGTCCGGCGCTCAACACTGGGATAGGCTGGCGGCGTATGAGAAGCGCAGAGCGTTGGCACCTCGCCGCCCGGGGACTGCAAAGGCGGCCGGTCCGGACGCTGCTGACCCTCCTGGGGCTGGTGGTCGCGGTGACCAGCATGCTGCTGTTTCTGTCGCTGGGCGAGGGCCTGAAGGGGCAGTTGCGGCAGGAACTGCGGAGCGCCCGGCCCGACCTGCAAGTGGCCCGCCCTGCGGGGGGACTGGCGCTGCTCCCCGGTCCCAACCTCCCCGGGGCGCTGGTCACCACCCTCAAAGCTCAGGCAGGGGAACTGGGCCTGGCCGAGATCACGCCGGTGGCCGCCGAGATCAAACAGGCCCTCGACCCCACCCAGAGCGCCGTGTATTACGGTCTGCCCGCCCGCCAGGGGGTCCAGGCCCTCTTTCCGCGGGCCCGGGCCGCCCAGGGCCGACTGTTGCTGCCGGAAGACGAGGGGCGGGCGGTCGCGGTGCTGGGTGCGAGCGCGGCCAGGAATCTGGGCCTGGGCGTCGGGGGCGAGTTCATGGTGAGCCGCCGTTACCGGGCGCGGATCGTCGGTGTGTTGCAGCCCCTGAACAACCTGACTGACACCTTCACCTTCCTGCCGCTCACCGGGGCACAGCGGGCGTTCGGCACCGGCGATCAGCTCTCCTTCGTGGCACTGAAACTGCGTGACCCCGAGCAGGCCCCACAGATCGCCGCGCAGCTCCGGCGGCAACTGCAACTGGAGGTCAGCACGCGGGACGACGTGCTGCATTCGGCCGGGCAGGTGCTGCGCAGCGCGGACGCGCTCAGCCTGGGCCTCTCGCTGGTCGCTCTGGTGGTGGGCGGGCTGGCAGTCGCCAACACCATGCTGATGACCCTCCACGAGCGCACCCGTGAATTCGCCCTGCTGCGGGCCATCGGGGCCAGACCGCAGTTCCTGCGGCAACTGGTGCTCTCGGAAAGCCTGCTGCTCGCGGGATTGAGCTGGGCGGCGGGGGTGCTGCTCAGCGTGCCCGGTGTCTGGGCGATCAACTGGATGACGCAGCGCGTCGCCGGGATCGACGGCGCGGCCCTCACGCCCCGGCTGCTGGCGCTGACGCTGGGCCTGAGCCTGCTGCTCGGCCTGCTGGCGGGATGGTGGCCCGCCTACCGCGCCGGGCGGACGAGCATCACGCGGGCGCTGGGGCAGCCCTGAACGCGCGCGCCCTGGGGGTCCTGCCTGGCCTGCTCGCCGTGCTGGCCTTGAGTGTCAGCGCACAGCGTCGCCTGGGCTGGCATGGCCTGCCGCTGGCCCTGAGCATGCAGGTGCTGCTGATGTGGTGGGCGCTCTACCTGCTGTGGGCCGTGCCGTTGCCGCTGCGCGCGGGCTGGTTCCGGGTGCGCGCCTGGGAAACGCCGCTCTACCGCCGCCTGGGCGTCTACGGCTACATGCGGCTGCTGCGCGCCGTGGGCTGGGAACGCCTGCGGCGCGGGGCGCAGGGCTTTGACGGCACGCGGGCCACCCTCCGCCACTACGAGCGCCGCACCCGCGAGGCCGAGTTCAGCCACGTCCTGCTGGGGGGCATCACCGCCAGCCTGGTGCTGCTCACCGGCCTGCGGGGGCAGGGGGAGACGGCGGGCTGGCTGCTGGCGACCGGCCTTTTTTTCCACGCCTATCCGGTGATGCTCCAGCGCACCCTGCGTGAGAGGCTCACCCGGCTGGGTGTGTCGGGCTGAGCCTACGGCCGCAACCACCAGGGCAGGGTCACGGGTCTGGCCTGCCGCCACTCGTCCTCGAAGGTCGCCTGCACCGCGCCCACCGCCGCCGGGTCGCTGGTCGCCAGGTCGTACTCGGTCAGGCCGCCGGGGCCGAAGGACGAGAAGTGCAGGTTGGTGCTGCCCACCACCGTCATCGCGCCGTCGATGATGGCCGCCTTGGTGTGCAGGCGGTGCCCCGCCCAGCGGGCTTCCAGGCAGTCCTGCAACCCCAGGGACCGCAGTTCGGCCTGCACGCTGCCCAGCAGGGTCAGCGCCTCGACCTGGAGGACCGGGGTCTGGTCCAGCACCAGCCGGACGTGGACATGCCGCTCGCGGATCGCGCCCACGATGGCCTGCCAGACCGGCAATCCGTGTTGCGCCAGAGGACAGCCGCCCGGAGTGGTCAGGCTCAGGTCGCAGGTCAGGTCGCCGCTCACCTGTGACTGGAGCAGGTCGATGCGCGTCTGGGCAGCACCGAACAGGGCGGTCAGGGCCGTATCGCCTGCCGGAAAGCCGTTGCGGCGGTAGAGGCCATACACCCGCGCCTCTCCGGCCTTCTCCGGCGGGCCGAACCAGACGAGCGGGTAAGCCGGGGCCGGGCCGCCGAGGTGGCAGTCCTGCCGCACGGTTGCCGCCGCCGCGTTCGCCGTGCAGGAAAGCTCTCGGCTGCTCTGCCAGGCGTCGCGGAACGCCGCTGCGGCCTGTCGCGCGACCGGGCCGCGTACCCGCAGGCCCAGGTCGGCCAGCGCCTGCCCGCCCGGCGTGGACGCGGGCAGGTGCATGGTGCTGATGTTGAAGCCGCCGGTCGTCACGTCATCCCCGTCCACCACCAGCAGCTTCATGTGGCTGTGCGGAAAGGCGTAGCGGTAGTTGGCGACTTCGAGCTTCCAGCCCGGTTCGGGTGCGCCGTTCAGCGACAGGCCCGCATCCAGCAGGTCACGGGCCGCGTTGAACACGTTGGCCGTGGGGTCCAGGGGACTGTCGAAGCGCACGCTGTTGCCCAGCAGAAGCCGCACGGTCAGGCCCTGCGGGTAAGCCTCGGGATGTGCCCGAACCCGGCGGTGTAGGTCGGCCAGGGCCTGCGCCAGCAGCGTGCCCGGCGCATTCTGGCCACCGTCCCAGACCATGTTGGCGATCAGGACCTCGCGCCGCGCGCCGCGAATCTGGTCGGCCAGCGCGGGATAACTGCCGGAGCCGGAGGGTTCGTCGCCCGGAAAATGCAGCAGGTTCTCGAAGCGGTTGCCGCAGCTCAGCGCCGCGCCTTCATCAAGCAGGTGGTCATACAGAAGCTGATCGAGGGGAGCAGTGGGCCGGGGACAGTCCTGGGCCGTTCCCAGACCATCCAGCGCCCCGGCATCGGGTGGGGGGAGCGTGCCGCGCAGGAAGCTCAGGCCCGCGACCCGCACCTCACCGAAGGAGGCGGGCTGGGCCGCCGCGGGGAAGCCCAGCAGGGCGGCGGCCAGCCAGCCCAGCACACGGTTCACCGCCCCGACCACTCTGCTTTCAGGCTGGCCCAGCGGGCGGTCTTCAGGCTCACGTCGGCGGGCAGGTGAAGGGAAGTTTCGTCCCGGCGGCCCTCGCGCACCAGGGGGCTGCGTCGCCGGGCGAGTTCGAAGACGCTCTTGCGCTCGGTGACGATGTGGAGGATGGGATCACGGATCTCCAGCGCGTGCTCGACCGCCAGGGCGATCTCCGGGGCGATCACGTCGAGGTAGTCCTGCCCGGTGTACAGGTCGCTGAACGCGGCCGCATGGGGAAAGGGCGAGGGCCGGAAGCTGGTGCGGAGAATCAGATGCGCCGGACTCAGGCGGGCCGCCTCCTCAGCCACCAGCTTGGTCAGGCCGTAGTAGGTCGTGGGGATGCCCGGCGGGTCATCCTCCGCGTAGTCGCCGCGCTGGCCGTCGAAGACGTAATCGCTGCTGAGGTGGACCAGTTTGGCACCCACCTCGCGGGCCGCCTGGGCGACGTGCCGGGTGCCGTTCACGTTCACGTTCCAGCAGCGGGCACGCTCCCGCTCGGCCGCCGCCACGTCGGTGAACGCCGCCGCGTGGACGATGACGGCAGGCTGCACCTCGCGGACCATCCGCAGGACACTCCCCTCATCGGTCACGTCCAGCTCCTGGGAGGTGGGGCAGAGCAGGTCCGGCAGCAATCCCCGCAGCACCCGGCCCAGACGCCCACTCCCGCCCGTGAGCAGCCGCCTCATCCCCGGTCCTCCTCCCACAGCTCGGGGCCGAAAAAGTCCCAGGGCAGACGGCCCTCGTTGGGGTGGGCGGGGTCGAACTGGGCGTCCACGGCGTAGAGCAGGGTGGCGCCCTGCGGCCCGGCACGGAACCCGTGGGCGACGCCGCTGGGAATCATCAGCAGGGTGGGGGCCTCGCCGCTGAGGATCATGGAACGGCGCACGCCGCTACTGGCACTCTCCGCCCGGACATCCACCAGCCACACCAGGAGCTGCCCGGCGAGCACGCACCACAGCTCGTTCTGCTCGGCCAGGGGGTGCAGGTGAAAGGCGTTGAGGCGGCCGGGGGCGGCCCAGGACACACTGAACTGCCGGGGCGTGAACAGTCCCGGCAGGCCCTGCACGCCCTCCTCTCCCAGCCGCAGAACCTCCATGAAGGCGCCGTTCTCGCCGCGCAGCTTACGCAGGGGGAAGGTCCACACCCCGCTGATCTCGGGGGCCGCCGGGTACGTCTGGAAGGTGAGGGCGGCGGCCACCTCGTCCCGCAGACGGCTCACGGCTGACCGTCCCTGTCTGCGCCCTGCACGATCCGGCGCAGGTACTCCGCGTAGGGCCCCGGGCCCAGGCGCCGGGCGCAGGCCAGCACGCCCTCGCGGTCCAGCCAGCCCTGCTGCCAGGCGACCTCCTCGGGGCAGGCGAGTTTCAGGCCCTGGCGGCGCTCCAGCGTCTGCACAAAGGAGGCCGCCTCCAGCAGGCTGTCGTGGGTGCCCGCGTCCAGCCAGGCAAAGCCGCGGCCCAGGCGCTCGACTGTGAGCTGGCCGCGCTCCAGATAACAGCGGTTCAGGTCGGTAATCTCCAGTTCACCCCGCGCCGAGGGCCGCAGTTCCCTCGCCATATCCACCACCTCCGGGCCATAAGCGTACAGTCCGGTGACCGCGTAGTCCGACACGGGCCGCGCGGGTTTTTCCTCCAGCGAGGTGACCTGGCCCGCCGCACCGAAGCCCACCACCCCGTAGCGCCCCGGTTCGCTCACCCGGTAGGCGAAGATGGTCGCCCCTTCCCTTCGGGCGTGCGCGGTATGCAGGCGGCCCGCCAGATCGTAGCCGTAGAACAGGTTATCGCCCAGGATCAGGGTGCAGGCGCGGCCCTCCAGAAAGCGTTCGGCAAGCAGCAGGGCCTGGGCGATGCCGCGCGGCTCGGGCTGCACGGCGTACGTGAGCCGCAGCCCCCACTGCTCGCCGCTGCCCAGCAGTTGCTGAAAGCGCGGCACGTCGGCGGGCGTGGAGATGACCAGAATCTCGCGCAGGCCCCCCAGCATCAGCGTGGTGAGCGGGTAGTAGATCATCGGCTTGTCGTACACCGGTAGGAGCTGCTTGGAGACGGCCAGCGTCGCCGGGTAGAGCCGGGTCCCCAGGCCACCGGCCAGGACGACGCCGCGGCGGGGCGGGAGACTCACGGTTCGCCCTCCGGCTTTCCGGGCTGGGTGAGGCGCTCGGCGTACTGCCGCCGGTAGTACTCACGGAAGTCGCCCTCGCGGATGGGTCGCCACCACCACCCGTTCTCCGCGTACCAGCGGGCCGCTTCCGTCACCGCCTGGATCGGCGTGAACCGGCACAGCCAGCCCAGAGCGCGCACCTTGCCGGTAGCCACCGCATACCGCCGGTCATGTCCGGGGCGGTCCCCGACATGCCGGATCAGCCCCCGGTCCCCGCCCAGGGTGTCCAGCACCGCGCAGGCGAGGTCCAGGTTGGTCAGTTCCGTGCCGGTGCCCACGTTGTAGACCTCGCCGGGCTGGCCGGAGCGCAGAACCGCCGCGATGGCCGCGCAGTGGTCACGAACGTGCATGTAGTCGCGCTGTTGCAGGCCGTCACCGTAAAGGGGGAGCGGCTCGCCCCGCAGGACACTGGTGGCGAACAGCGGCAGAACCTTTTCCGGGTACTGATAAGGCCCCACGGTGTTCGAGCCGCGCGTGACCGTGACCGCCAGCGCGT
This sequence comes from Deinococcus metallilatus, assembly GCF_004758605.1. Taxonomy (NCBI): domain Bacteria; kingdom Thermotogati; phylum Deinococcota; class Deinococci; order Deinococcales; family Deinococcaceae; genus Deinococcus; species Deinococcus metallilatus. Next base: position 347,120 of record NZ_CP038510.1, on the reverse strand, counting down.
AGGTGGCGTGGTAGGCCAGCGCCAGGTGGTCGGCGGCAGCCTTGCTGGCCGCGTAAGGGCTGCGCGGGGCCAGCGGGTCCCCCTCGGCGCGGCGCTCGCCTGCGGGCACGTCGCCGTACACCTCGTCGGTCGAAACCTGATGAAAGCGCAGGCCCAGTTCCCGGGCGACCTCCAGCAGCGCGTGGGTGCCCCGCACGTTGGTGTCGGTAAAGAGGAGCGGCGCCGCGATGGACTGGTCCACGTGCGACTCCGCCGCGAAGTTCACGAGGGTGGTCACGCGCTCCTCCAGGCAGGTCCGCCGGACCCGGGCAAGGTCCGCGATGTCCCCCACCATGAGGTGGAGGTCGGGCCGGTCCCACAGCTCCGCCAGGTTCTCGCGGCGTCCCGCGTAGGTGAGTTTGTCGTAGACCACCACCCGCGTTCCGGGGACGTTCTCCAGCCACCAGCGCACGAAATTGCTGCCGATGAACCCGCAGCCCCCGGTGACCAGCAGCACCGCTCCGGCGCCTGTGCCCGCAGCTTCAGCCATGCCGCTCCCCCTTGCGCGCGATCAGGGCCTCCAGCAGGTCCGCCGCCTCCCGCGGGGCGTTGTGGGCGCGCAGCTCCGCGCCCAGCTTCCCGGCCCGTTCGCGAAACCGCCCGTCGTCCAGCAGCGTCCGCACCGCCCGGCGCACCCGCTCCGGCACGGGCCGGTCGGTCCTGAGGTTGAGGCCCACTCCGGTGTGGGCCACGCGGGCGGCCACCTCGGCCTTGTCCTCGCTGCGGCCCGCGACCACGCAGGGGACGCCGCACGTCAGCGCCTGCTGCACGCCGCCGTAGCCGCCGTTGGTCACGTACACGGCGACGTGGGGCAACAGCCGGGAGAAGGGGACAAAGGGCGTCACGCGCGCATTGTGGGGCAAAGGACCGGGCAGGACCTCCTCACGTACCCCCGCCGCGACCACCAGCACGTCCTCGCCCGCCAGCGCCTCCAGCGCCGGGGCGATCAGGTGCCGGGGGTCGGTGGCGAGGGTGCCCTGCGTGACCAGGACCACCGGACGTTCTGCGGCCAGCACTTCCGGCCACCACTCCGGCAGTGGGCGAGCCGGGCCTTCGGGAATCAGGGGACCGATGAAATGCAGTTGCGGGGGCAGGTCGCTCCGGGGGTACTCGAACGCGGGGACCGTGGGTTGCAGCATCAGGCTGGGCGCGACCGGGGGAACGAAGGCCCGTGGCGGCAGGCCCAGACGGCGGCAGATCGCTTCCAGTTCGCGCGAGACGGTGCCGAAGATCACCCGCCGCGTGGCCCAGGCCAGCAAGCCGTTACGAAGATGACCCAGCGGTGAGGCGTCCGGGGCGAGGCCCAGCCCGAAGGGCGCGGTGTCCCGGCTGGGGATGCCCAGCGGCAGCACGCCCAGCAGGGCGCAGGGGGGACCCCCGAGTTCCTCGTGCAGCAGGGCCGCCGCGACCGTCTGGTCGGCCAGCACCAAATCGTACGGCCAGCCGCGCGCCACATCCCGCAGGTCTTGCCGTTGCCCCTCGATCTGCCCCACGAAGATGTGCCGGACATCGAACTGGAGCTGACGCAGGCCGCGCCGCTGGTCCCTTCCCGGGAAGGCCGAGCCGAAGTCCGCGTCGTCGTAGTCGCGGGCGTGGACGAAAGGTTCCCAGGTGGCGCCGCTGCCCTCCACCTGCCGGGCATACTTGCGCCCGGTATACCAGCGCACTCCATGCCCCCGCGAGCGAAGTTCCCGGACAATCGGGACCAGGGGCAGCACGTGTCCGGCGATGGGTTGTGAGGCGATCAGGATGTTTGGCAAGAGAGCCTTTCTCTGGGAGTGCAGTACCTTCCCCTCACAGCCAGCCCATCGTAAAGGCCCGCGCCAGCAGGGGCTGGACGGGAGGCGAGAGGAGGCCACGCAGCGCCTCTTCCCGCACGCGCCGCGCCCCTCCACGGGCCGGGCGTCCGAACAGCATATTGAACTCGGCCTGCCGGGTGGCGAGCCGGGCGAACCGGAGCCGCCGTCGCTCGTAGCGCCGCAGCGCCGGTCCCGCAGCCGCCAGGTCTGCCACGGCCTCTTCCAGCAGCGGCGCGAGCGCGGCCGCGTCCAGCCAGCCCAGGTTCATGCCCTGCCCCCCGATGGGGCTGACCTCGTGCGCCGCGTCGCCGACCAGCAGCACCCGGCCCGCCACCAGCCGGGCGGCCAGGTGGTGCCGCACCTCGAAGGCGCTGAGCATGGTGCACTCCCCTGCCGGAAGGAAAAAGCCGGTGCGGCCCTGCACCAACGTCCCGAGGTCGCGCGCCTGCGCCCCGCCGCGCAGCGTGGCCGTGCGGACGACCCAGCGCCGCTGCCAGCCCGGCAGGGGAAAGGACTCCACCACGCCCGCCCCGGTCAAAAAGATCACCGCCGCGTCACCGAAAGCGGTGGTGTCCGGGAAATCCCCCATCAGGTACTTGTCCGCGTAGGTGCCGCCGGGATAGCCGATGCCCGCCAGTCGCCGGACCAGGCTGCGCCGACCGTCGGCGCCCACCACGAGGCGGGCCTGGACAGTCCGCGCCCGTCCGTCTGCCCGAAAGGTCACGGCCACGTGCGAACCGCAGTCGTGCAGCGCCCGCACCTCGGCCCCCCCCCGCAGGACCCCCGGGGCGAGGTCCTGAAGACGGCGCTCCAGCAGACGCTCGGTGTCCCGCTGGGGCAGCGAGAGGATGAAGGGGTAACGGGGTGAGGCGGCGCGGAAATCCAGTTCGCCCAGCAGGCCCTCCTCGCCGCGCACCAGGCCACGGGTGATGCGGACCCCGGCGTCCAGCAGGGGCTGGGTCAGTCCTGCGGGCTCGAACGCCTCCAACGCTGGCGGATGGATGCCGATGGCGCGCGAGTGGACGCCCGGCTCCGCGCGGCGCTCCAGCACCTGAACCCTCAGCCCCCGCTGCGCCAGCAGGCACCCGAGGAACAGCCCGACCGGGCCGCCCCCCACGATCAGCACGTCAAGCATTCGGCCCCGTGTAGGTCAGCAGGTAGCGAAAGGGAAAGAGGGGCCGGACTGCCCAGCCCGGGGGGACGAGCGCCGCGAGTTCGGCCGCCGTATAGCTGCGCCGGATCGACAGCAGGCCGTCCTCGTGGATGAAGGTGCCGGGAAAGAGCCGCGCCCCCACGCTGAACAGGCGGTAGGCCAGCGGACTGCGGGCCAGGTCGCTGTGGAGCACCCGGACGCGGCACAGCCGCTCGCTGTCGCGCAGCAGGGCGACCAGTTCCGGGTCGGTGAGGTGGTGCAGCAGGTGGTTGGAGGTGACGAAGTCGAACCGCTGGCCCTCCCGCACCAGGTCGCCGCTGAGGGCCTGCCGGAACTCGACGCCGGGCTGAGCAAGGGGCGAGGCGTAGGCGACGGCGCGTTCGTCGGCGTCAATGGCGGTCACCCGCAGCCGCAGCCCGTCGCGCCGTGCCCAGTGGGCCAGCCGGAGCGGCACGTCCCCGCCGCCGCAGCCGATGTCCAGCAGGGTCATGGTCCGCCCGGGGGAGAGCCGGGGCCGCAGTTCCCGCAGGTACACCTGTCGCCAGCCTGCCACCAGCGCGTTAACGGTGGCGAACTGCGCGTAGGTGCGCCTCAGCGTGGGCAGGTCGCAGTCCGGCTCGTCCATGCGCTCATGCAGGTCCGCGGCCCGCCGCGAGAAATCCAGTCCCATCAGTCCAGCCCCGAGAACTTCGTCAGCAGGCCCGATTCGACCGTCAGACCCGGACCAAAGGCCATCGCGCACACGCGCCCCCGGTCCCCCGCCCCTCCTTCGTCAGCACTGCGCAGCAGGTCCGCCAGGATAAAGAGGACCGTCGCGCTGCTCATGTTACCGTAGCGCCGCAGCACCTCGCGCGAGGGCCGGAGCTGGTCGTCACTCAGGCCCAGACTCCCCTGCACCTTGTCGAGAATGCTGCGCCCGCCCGGGTGGATGGCCCAGTGCTCCACCTCGCGGTGCGGCGCCCCTGCCAGGGCGGCTTCGTGGGCCAGCAGCGGCAGCAGCGCACCCTGGATATGCGCCTCGATGATGTCGGGGACGTAGGTGCTCAGCACCATGTCGTAGCCCTGGTCACCGATGGTCCAGGCCATGTCGGCCTCGCCCACCCCCGGCGGGGTGAGGGTCGTCTCGAAGTGGTCCATCCGCAGGGCGGGCGTCCCGGCAGCGGGTGGCCGGGCACTGATCAGGGCGGCGGCGGCCCCGTCGGCAAAGACCGAGTTGGCGATCAGGGTATCCGGGTCGTCCGCCGAGTGCATGTGGATGGTACACAGCTCGGCACAGACCACCAGGACCACTGCGTCCGGGTCGGCCTCGCAAAAGGCCCTGGCCATCTTGAGCGCGGGGAAAGCGGCGTAGCAGCCCATAAATCCGACGTGAAACCGCTGCACGTGGGGGGCGAGCCCCAGCGCCCGCACGACGGCGTAATCCGGGCCAGGGGCGAAGAAGCCCGTGCAGGACACGGTCACGACGTGGGTAATGTCCTGGGCCTTCAGGCCGGGGCAGGCGGCGAGAACCTGCCGGGCCGCCCTCACGAACAGTTCCGCCGCGTGAACCGTGTAAAAGTCGTTGCGTGCCCCGGTGCCGGGCGTGAGCATCCGGCCCGTGGCCGGGTCGTAGAACAGGCCGGGGGCGTCGTCCGGTCCCCCCAGGAAGTCCCTGACCACGCTATGCCGCTGATCGATGCCGGACGCATTGAAGATGGCGGTGGTGAGCCGCTGGCCCAGCCGGTCGAGTTCGGGCTGCGCGCGGATCACGTCGCGGATGACCCGTTGGGGATAAACGGTATCCGGCACGACCGCCGCGATGGCATGGACGAAGACAGGCATAGGCCAGGGTAACGGGGGAAGCTGACGCGGGCCCGTTCGCTTCAGCTTGTATAAGGCCGGTGGGGTGCCGCAGGTGGAGCGAGGGGCTGAGCGCGGTGTGGACCGCTGCCGTTCCCCCAACCCTTGCCGCACTGCGTCCGGGTCATACCGGCTGGCTCTGATTCCAGAACATCCGGAAAAGCGCCGGATGTTCACGTGGTCCCAGGCTCAGGGGCGGCTCCTCGCCTGTCTTGCCGCAGCGTGACGTAGGCCGACCCGCTCATGGTCCATCGCCGCCAGCCGGTAGTGTTTGCTGCTCGCTCTGCTGCGCAGCTTTGCAAGTCCGCTCGGTTGATTCTCGCGAAGGGGCGCAATTTGGTATCACAGGAACCGCAGCAGGCCCGTTCGCCGCTGGGGGTGCTGGGCGGCCTGCACCTGCCGGGCGAACTCCTCCAGCGCGTCCTGAAGGTGCCGCGCGTCGCGGACGAGGCCCGCGCCGATGGTCTGCACCTGCGTCTCACGTTCCTGTTCCCAGTGGTTCAGGACCCGTTCGTTGAGGCGGGCATGGTCGGGGCCGGTCACGTCGCGCGGCGGGGCGAGGCGGTCACGGGCGGCTTCCAGGTAGGCGACGGCGTCGGCGGCGCGGGCGACCTCGGCATAGTCCCGGGTCTGCTTGAGCTGCGCGACCCGGGCGGCCAGGCGCTCACGTTCCAGTACCCCGCGCGCCCGTTCGCGTCCCTGAAGCAGCGCCGCCGCCGCCGCCATCCCCACCAGCGCGAGCGTGAAGGCCAGCAGCGACCAGTGCTGCGGGACGGCGTTCGTGTCGCCCGCCGTGCTGAGGTCCGTCAGCTGGCTCTGCTGCGCGGCGTTGGCGGCGATCTGCTGGGTGACGCGCAGGATGCCGTCCCAGTTCAGGTAGCCCTCGACCCCCAGGTACAGCAGGGTGACCCCGACGATCCCGGCGATGTACCCGGCGGGGCGAGCCATGCCCGGGGTCTTCTGCGCGAGCTTGGCGCGGTAGGCGAGTTCTTCCACCAGCCACAGCAGCAGCACGCTGAACATCACCCCGGCGGTCAGCGCGATCAGGGTCAGGTACAGGCGGCTTTCGGGGTTGAACAGCAGGTTGATGCTCACGCCGCTGAGCAGGCCCACGAAGAACTTGCTGAAGACCGCGAAGGCGTTGAAGACGCGCTTGCTGCCCGTCTGTGTCTCGGGCGGGCGCAGGGGGTGGCCTTCCCGCGCCAGGTCCGCCAGCGCCTGCTGCTGGTAGAAACTCTCGGCGCTGTGGGTGTCGGGCCGGGCGCCGTGCAGGGTCAGCACGTCGAAGCGGGCCTGCCGCGCCTCCTCGATCTGCTCGGTCGCCTGGGTGTACTCGCGCTCCACGTTGCCGCCCGCCTCGTTCATGAAGCGCAGGTGCGCCTCCTGCCGCGCCCAGCTTTCGCGGACCCCCGCGCCCGTCTCGGCCAGCACGCGCGTGAGCCCGGCGCGGGCGGCCGCGTAGTTCACCCGGTACTGCTCCACGTTCAGCCGCAGCACCCGCGCCCGCGTGGTGAGCGCCCCGCGCGCCGCGTCGTCACCGACCAGCGGCAGCTCGCGCGTCAGCTCCTCCAGAAAGGCGGCGAAGTGATCCGGCGGCAGCACCGGCATGAACTGCTCGGCGGTGAGGGGGTCGGGGTGCGGCAGCGCGGCCTCGTACTCGCCGGGCCGTGCGGGGGGCGTGGCCGTTTCCGGGGTGGGCCGGTCCATCTCGTTCACCGCTATTTCCTCGCTTTCTGCACGGCCTGCGCGAAGGTCGGATAGACGTTGCTCAGGTCGTAGGCGCCCGCCATCAGCACGCGCGGGTCGTCCGCGCCTTTCCCCAGAGCCTTCACAAAGGTGTCGCGGATGGAGTCGCCCCCCGCGCCCTTTTCGGGACTCAACCCGGCGAAGAAGACGGTGCGGGTGTCCGGGCCGTTCAGCAATCCCTGCACGGTGCTCCCCAGGGACGCGCGTCTGGGGTCGTCCAGCAACGCGCCGTCGGTGAACAGCACCACCACGTCACGGACCCCCGCCGTGCGCGCCGTCGCCGTTTTGGCCTGCGCGAGCGCCGCCGTGATGGCGCTCCCCTTCCCGGTGCAGGGCTGCGTCAGCGCGGCGGTGTAACGCAGGATGTCGGCCTTGCCCAGCCGCGCCCCGTTCTTGGACTGGAAGCGGAAATCCGCGACGGTCTGCACGCCGCTACATACGCGCAGCAGCGTCACGGTGTCGCCCGAGCGCACCTGGTTGAGCAGGACGCTCTGCGCGAGCAGCCCGGCCTGTTTCGCGTACCCGTAGGCGGGATTCTTGCTGCTGCCGGTCATGTCGGCGGCGACGACGATGTGGAGGGGCGGGGTGCTCAGCCCCAGCAGGGTGGACGCGCTGAGCGGCACGGGCGCCAGCAGCGGGAGGAGGGGGAGGAAGGACACGGGCATTCGGACTCCTTGGAATCAGCGGTTGGGAGAGGGAGGAGGGGGATTCTGCACATTGGCGCCAGGCGCGGGGACGGCCACGCCGCCCACCCGCGTGATGCCCCCCGGCACATCGAGGCTTGTCACTGTATGCGGCAGCTCGCGCAGCAGCCCGATTTCGCGGCAGGCCGCCTGGTCGCGGTAGAGGTCGGCGGGCACGCTCTGCACGCCCTGGGGATCACCGATCCAGACGCCCATCGCGTACTGGGGCGTGACCCCGGCACACCAGGTATCGCGCACGTCGTCCGTCGTGCCGGACTTGGCGCCGAGCGGCACGGCGGTCCCCAGCAGGCGCTGGGACAGGGGCGCGCGCAGGAAGTGGACGTGTCCCGCCGGGTCGTTCACCGCGCCGGTCAACATGTCGAAGGTTTCATACGCGACGGCCCCGCTCCACAGCGGCACGCAGGCCCGGCGTGGCAGCGGCAGGGGACGGCCCGAGCGGTCATACGCTTCCGCGAGCAGGTGCGGCTGGCACAGCTCGCCGCCATTGGCGAAGCTGGCATAGGCGGCCGCCACCCCCAGCGGCGAGGAACGGTAGGTGCCCAGCGCCGGACTGGAGTGGTTGTTGGTGTCCTCGGCGTAGCCGACGCTCTCCAGCACGCGCCGCAGCGCCGCCTCCCGTTCGGTCCCGACCTGCACGGCGACCGTGTTCAGGCTGCGGGCGTTGGCCTCGCGCACCGTCACGGCGCGGTTCAGGAAGGTGCCGGAGTTGTTGCGGATGGCCTGCCCGGCGTAGTTGGTCGGCGCGTCCCGGAAGGTGCTGAGCTGGCTCAACCCTTCCCCGAACGCCGTGGCGTAGAGCAGCGGCTTGACCGTGCTGGCCACCGGACGGCGGGCGGTCGCCGCCCACTGTTTGCCCGGCTGGCTGCTCTGGTCGCCGCCCGTGCTGCTGGCGAGCGCGAGGATGCCGCCCCCCTGCACGTCCACGACGGCGGCCCCCTCGGCCACCCCGGCGGGCCTCTGTCCGGTGGCCCCGTTGCCGGTCACGCGGCGGACCAGCGCCGCCTGCGCCGCGCCGTCCAGCGTCAGCACCACCCGCCCGACGCGCCGGGGGTCCAGCCCCGCCGCCCGCAGTTCGCGCCGGACCAGTTCCTGAATGGCCCACACCGGCTCCGGCTCGCTGCGGTAGTCCGGGTTGCGGGCCGCGCTGACGACCCGCAGGTCGGGACCGCCCCCCGCGTATTCCACGCGCCAGAGGCGGGGCTGGAGCGGCTCCGCTGCTGCCCGCGCGTACTCGTCCTCGCGGATCAGGCCGTGTGAGCGCAGGATGTTCAGCGTGAGGAGCTGCTGCGTCCGCATCCAGCGGAAGCGGGCGGTCGCCTCCTCAGGTGGGGTCGTCTCGGTCACCAGGTAGCGGCCCGGCGCGGGGAGCAGACCCACCAGAAAGGCCGACTGCGCCAGCGTCAGGTCCGCCGGGTCCACGCCGAAGACGCTGCGGGCCGCGTCGTAGATGCCCTTGCGCTGCCCGATGCCCAGCCAGGGCAGGCTGTTCACGCTCATCGCCAGCACCTCGCGGGGGCCGTAACGCCAGGTGACGAGGGGCGCCAGCACGAATTCCGTCGCCTTGCGGGTCAGCACCAGCCCCAAGCCCCGGCGCCCGGTGTCATAGTCGAAGTGGCCCGCCAGCACGTTGTTCTTGAGCAGTTGCATCGTGATGGTGCTGCCGCCCGCGCCGCTCAGGACCGCGCGGGGCAGGCGGCCCAGGTCCACGCCCGGATGCGAGAAGAAGCGCACGTCCTCCTTCGCCACGTAAGCGAGCAGGAACGCCCGCGATACGCCGGTCAGCGGCACGCTCAGCGACTCGCGGCACGGCACCGCGTTGACCGCCGCGTTTTCCCGGCAGTGGTCGATCACGCCCAGCGCCTCGCCCCGGCGGTCCTGCACCTCGATGGGTTGCAGTTCCGCCCGCAGGTTCCAGACCCGCCCGAAAGCGCCGGTGGCACTGGCCCCGGCCACCCCCAGCGCCAGCATCCCCAGCGTCGCCACGCCGACCCCGGCCAGTCCGGCCCGCGCCGCCCGCCGCAGCGTCCAGGGCCGCCGCCCGTGGGTGACGAAGGGGGTACGCGGCCAGGGCGTCAGGCGCCGCCAGAGCTTCAAGCGTTCACCCCGCCGCACGGCGCCCGCCGCTCAGCGGACCGCATCCGCCACACCCGCCGCCGCCGAGCGGAATTGCGCGTCCCGTGAGAGCTGGTTCGCCAGGCCCGACACCCCGACCAGCAGCAGCAGCACGGTGCCCAGCACGGCCAGCGCGGTGACGGCCGTCGCCCAGGGGGACCCGGGCAGGCGGCGGGCCGGGCGGGCCGATTTCTCCCGCTTCTCGCGGCGGGGCGGCGCTGCCGGGGCGGCGGGCGGGGTCAGGGAAGGCAGGCCCGAGGAATACGGTCGGGGCTTGCGGACGAAGCTCATGGCGCGAGTCTAGAGGCGGCAGATGAGTGATGCGTTCAGCCCTGGAAGACGTGGTGGACAGGACCCGGCCGCTGGATGGGGCTGGTGGACGGGCGCGCGTGATGGGAAGCCTGCCTCGGGGAGCGGGGTCACGGCCCGGCGCGTGAACGTTGCGGGGCCTGGCCCTGTTCGGGGAGCGGTTCGGGGCTGAGGAGTTCGTTCTGCCGCACGAAGGCGTGCATGAAGCGGCCCAGCACGCGCGTCTGGGTCCGGTAGGTGCCCACGGCCTCCAGCTTGCGCTGCTCCTGCGCGGCCGTCAGGTCCACCCGTTCCCAGGGGAGCCGTGCAGCGAGAGGAGGCAGCGTCAGCGGCAGATTGGTGTGCAGGCCCTTGGGCAGGGGCCACTCCAGCCCGCCGTGGACCACCCAGAAACGCAGGCGGTCTTCCTGTTGCCGTGCGCTCATCAGGCGCAGCGCGATGAAGGACAGCGTGTGATGATCCGGGTGGAAATCCTGTGGGGCGGGGGCCAGGACCACGTCCGGCCGCACCCGGTCCAGCACCCGCAGCAGATCGGTTTCCAGCGCCCGGCCGGTGTAGGGCGCACCGGGGGTCAGGGCGCCGCGCACGTACACGGCCGACGCGCGGGTGCGCGGCGAGGTGTAGGGTTCGGCGTAGTTGGTGGTGAACAGGCGGAAGAGCCCACCATCCGGGTAGCCCAGCATGAAGGTCCGCGTGGGCGGCACGCCCAGCACGGCGGCGGCCCGCTGGGCTTCCTCCACGCGGAGGTCCCCCAGGCGGCGCATCTGCTGCGGACCGGGACGCAGCGTCTTCTGCGTGAGGACCGCGTCGAACTCGAAGCCGTCCCCGGCGGTGGCCCAGGCGATGAAGACCTGCGCTCCGGCGCTCTCTGCCTGCTGGATCATTCCGGCGCAGCACAGCGTCTCGTCGTCGGGGTGCGGCGAGAGCACCAGCACCCGCTGGCCTGGCCGGAAGGGGGACACGGCGGGGAGAGCGGCGACGCGGTCGGCACTGCGGTCGAACACCCGGCCGACCAGCGGCAGGTTGATCCAGGCGGCCAGCGCGAGCAGAGTCAGGAGCAGCGTGCCCAGGAGGACAGGCCGGGCAGGGGGTCGTCTGAGTCGGGGCATTCGGGATCATCTCTCTTGGGGGCGGTTCACCGCTTCACTTCAGGATATTGACGGCGCGGCTGGCGACCAGCACCACCGTCAGCATGGAGGTCGCGGACTGAATCGTCATCAGCAGCTTGATGCGGCGGGTGAGGGGCATGGTGTCGGTGGGGCTGAACGCGGCGGCATTGGTAAAGGCCACGAAGAGGTAATCGAGGTATTCAGGCCGCCAGGCCGGGGCCAGGGCGGGCGCGTTCGTCTGCGGGAACAGGAAATCCAGCGGTTGCCCACAGCGGCGGCGAAACAGCGGCCCGCCCTGATCCAGTTCCCAGTACCACAGCGAGAAGACCAGCACATTGGTGACCCAGATGTTGAGGGCCCCGGCCAGCAGGTTCACGCCGGACGTGCCCTGCCCGCTGAGCAGGCTGAGGATCAGCAGCACCAGCGAGGCCAGGTTGGTGAAGTGCAGCAGGCCGATCAATCCCAGCGCCAACCAGCGCGTGAGGCGGAACAACGCCACAGGTGGCTGTCCCAGCCGGTGAACCCGCCAGCGTTCCCGGCCCCGCAGGAAGCTGAGGGGCAGCAGCAGCAGCAGTTCCAGACTGGGCAGCAGCCAGGTCGGACCGAAGGTGAGCTGTTCACTCAGCGCCAGGTTCAGGCCGATCACCGCGACGATGACCAGCCGGGCGGGCCACAGCGACTCCGGCGGGGCGGGGGAGTCAGGGAGCGTCATGGGTTCACCTCCGGGAAGTGGAGGGTGACCGTGAAGCCCGGCGCCGCCCACCCCGGCCGCAGGTCCGCCTGCCAGCGCCGGGCCAGCGCGGCGACCACGGCCAGCCCCAGGCCGCTGCCGGAGATGCCCTGTACCCCGGGACCGCGCTCCAGCGGCCGCAGCAACCGCGGCCAGTTCTCGCGCGGCGGGCCGGGGCCGTCATCCGCGACGCTGAGTTCCCGGGGCCGCACCCGCAGCGTGACCTGCGAACCGCCGTACTTCAGGGCGTTCTGGAGCAGATTCACGGTGGCCTGCCGCACCCCTTCCGGCTCGGCCTGGACCCAGCTTTCTTCCACGTCCAGATGCAGGGTCTTCCCCGCCGCGCGGAACTCGGGCCGCAGGTCCTCGGCCACCGCCAGCACCGTCCCGGCGAGGTCCACCGGTTCCAGCAGAGGGGGAGCGTCTGCCCGGGCGAGGCTGAGCAGGCCCTCGCTCAGCGCGCGCAGCGCCCCGATCCGTTCCTGAAGTTGCAGCAACCCGGCCCGGTAGGCCGCCGCGTCGCGGGGCCGGTCCAGCAGCAGTTCCACCCGCCCGGCCAGCGTGGTGAGGGGGGTGCGGAGTTCGTGGGCGGCCATGCGCGCAAAGCTCTTTTCATGCTCGATGGTGCCCTCCAGGCTGCCCAGCATCGCGTTCACGGTGGTGGACAGGCGGGTGAGTTCGTCGCCGCCGGGGGCGACCGGAACGCGCTCCCGGTACGCGCCGCGCCGGGCGATGCTGGCCGCCGCCAGCGCCACCCGGTCGATGGGCTTCAGCGCGCGGTCGGCCAGCAGGTAGCCGCCCAGACAGGACAGCACGATCATCAGCAGGGCCGCGCCGACCAGGACGCGCGCCAGCGTTTCGAGCAGGCCGCTCAGCAGGTCGGTGGGCCGCAGCACCCGCAGCCAGCCCCCCCCGGCCAGGGGCACGGTATAGACCCGCCAGTCCTGCACGGTCTGGAAACCGGGCCGGGGTGAGCCCAGGTTCAGCTTCTCCTTGTCCCCGGCCTGGGCCGTGACCTGCCCCCGGGCATCCAGCAGCTCCAGCGCGAGTTCACTCCGCACCTGGAGATCGGCGGCGAAGCGGGCGGCCCCGTCTTCACGCTCGATGTTGCCGACCACGATGGCGGCGGTTTCCTCCATCGTCGCGTCCAGCGAGCGGGTGAGTTCCGTGGACGCCACCAGATAGATCAGGGCCGCGCCCAGCAGGCTCGCCAGGATGAATACCAGCGCATAGCCCAGGGTGAGTTTCAGGCGCAGGCTGAAGACCGGGAACTTCAAGGCCGTCTCCCTCAAGGCAGGGCTCCCAGGCGGTAGCCCACGCCGCGCACCGTCCCGATCAGCCCCTCTTCCGTCTTGCGGCGGATGGTGCTGACATACACGTCGATCACCTTCGGTTCCACCCCCTCCTCCCCGTCCCAGACCCGCTCGATGATCTCGTCCCGGGTAAAGGTGCGGCCCGGATGGTGGGCCAGCAGTTCCAGCAGGGCGTACTCCTTGCGGGTCAGGTCACAGCGCGCCCCGCTGCGGTAGACCTCCTTCGCCGTCAGGTCGAGCAGAAAGCCGCCGGACAGGGGGAGCGTGTTGTGGGCGTACCCGCCTGCACGGCGCAGCAGGGCGCGAACGCGGGCGCGCAACTCCTTGAAGGCGAAGGGTTTCACGAGATAGTCGTCTCCCCCAGCTTCCAGACCCTCCACCCGGTCCTCCACCGTGCCCCGGGCCGTGAGGTAGAGCACCGGCGCGGTGAAACCCGCAGCCCGGAGCCGCTGGCCCAGGCGGTAGCCCGCGTCGATCCCTTCGGGCAACATCACATCCAGAATCAGCAGGTCGTGCGGGAACAGCCCCGCCAGCGAGAAGCCCTCCTCGGCGCTGCCCGCGTGATCCACCGCGTACCCGTCCTCGCGCAGCCCGTCGCGCAGCAGTTCGGCGATGTGCGGGTCATCCTCGACGAGGAGGAGTCTCATGTCGGCTGCCCTGCTGAAGGCCGTCCCTTAAAGGGCTGAAGCAGGCTATAGACGCCCAGCACCCAGGCCAGCCCACTCAGCCACCCCGCCAGCACATCCGTCGGATAATGCACCCCCAGATAAAGTCTGGAGAAGCCCACCAGCCCACTGAACAGCACCCCCAGCACCACCACCAACCAGCGGTACGGGGTCCGCCAGCTGAACAGAATCAGTGCCGTCACAAAGGCCGCGCTGTACATGCTGTGTCCACTGGGAAACCCGTAGTCCTGTTCCTGCACCAGTCTCGGCCACAACTCCGGGCGGGGTCGCTGAAAGATCAACTTCATGATCAGGTCCAGCACGGCCGCACCCGCCACACTCAACCCCCAGAAGAGGGCCAGGGAACGCTTTTTCAGCCATAGGAACAGCAGGAGCAGGGCGCTGAGGGGGGCGATGACGCTGACGCCGCCGAGGGTGGTGAACAGCAGGGCGAGGTGATCGAGACTGGGGGAGGCGTGGCGGTGGAGGGCGAGGAGGAAGGGGGTTTCGAAGGCGAAGCGCTGCTTTTCGAGGACGTCTTCGGCGATGAAGCCGACGATCAACAACGGGAGGAGGATACCGAGGAACAGGCGCAGCAGGGCAAGGGGGCGAACCGAACGGCGGTGAGACAGCAGGGTGCTCATGCCCTCAGCCTGCCCCCAATAGGTATAGCCTCGGTATACCCCCCAGGCCGCACGCTGGTTCTCCTCCCTACGCCCCCAGATAACTGGCGCCGAGGGTCTGATCGCGGGCGAGTTCGGCGGCGGGACCGTGCCGTTTGACCTGTCCGGTTTCCAGCACGTACGCTTCGTCACTGATCGCCAGACTCGCCCGGGCGTTCTGTTCGACCAGCAAGACGGTCACCCCGTCCGCCTTCAACCCCTGCACGATCCGCAGAATGTCGCGCACGATCAGCGGCGCCAGGCCGAGGGAGGGTTCATCCAGCAGCAGCAGCCTGGGTTTGCCCATCAGGGCGCGGCCGATTGCCAGCATCTGCTGCTCCCCGCCCGAGAGGGTGCCCGCCAGTTGCGTGCGGCGCTCCAGCAGCCGGGGAAACCGGGCATAGACGTTCTCCAGGTCCGCGCGCCAGTTCTCGCGGCGGCGACTGTAGGCGCCCAGTTGCAGATTGTCCTGAACGGTCATCGAGGCAAACAGGTCGCGCCGTTCGGGAACGAGGCTGATCCCCCGGGCCACCCGCGCTTCGAGGGGCACCCCCTTCAGGGACTGACCCCGGTAAATGATCTCTCCGCTGGAGGGCAGGACCCCCATGATGGAGTTCATCAGCGTGGTCTTGCCCGCGCCGTTCGCCCCAATCACGCTGACGATGTGTCCGGCGGGCACCTGAAGGCTTACGCCGTCCAGCGCCTCCACCCGTCCGTAGCGGGTGTGCAGGTCACGCACCTCCAGCAGCAGGGGCGCGTCCTGCGGGCGGAGGGGCCGCGGCTGGGGCTCTGCCCCCGTCATGCCGCCCCCCCGGCCAGGTCCTCGGTCAGGTCCACCCCCAGGTAGGCCTCGCGGACGGCGGCATCGGCGCGAATCTCGGCGGGGGTACCTTCGGCCAGTTTCTCGCCGTAGTTCATCACCACCAGGCGGTCCACCAGGCTCATCACCAGGTCCATGTCGTGTTCGACGATCAAGATGGTCACCCCCTCGTCCCGCAGCCTTTTGAGCAGCGCCACCAGTTCCATCTTCTCGCCGTAACGCAGTCCGGCCGCCGGTTCGTCCAGCAGCAGCAGCGTGGGATCGGCGACCAGGGCGCGGGCCACTTCCAGAATGCGCTGCTGGCCCAGCGCGAGGTTCCCGGCCAGCGTGAAAGCCTGATCCCCCAGCCCGACGCGCCGGAGTTGCCGCAGCGCCTCGTGTTGCAGCGCGGCTTCCTCGCCCCGTTCGAGGTGCAGCAGGCTGGCGACCATCCCGGCCTGCCCGCGCGCGTACCCGCCCATCATCGTGTTCGCCAGCAGGGTGAGGTCGGGCAGCAGGTGAACATGCTGGAAGGTGCGGGCGACCCCCAGCCGGTGAATCTGGGCCGCGCTCAGCCGGGTGATGTCCTGCCCGGCAAAGACCACCCGGCCGCTGGTGGCCGGATTGACGCCGGTGATCAGGTTGAACATCGTGCTCTTGCCCGCGCCGTTCGGCCCGATCAGCCCCAGGATTTCCCCGGCCCGCAGCTCGAAGGACACGTCGTTGACCGCGCGCAACCCGCCGAACTGCTTGACCGCGTGTTCGACCTGCAACAGGGGGGCGCCCGGCTGAGGCATCGCGCGTTCGGGCAGCCGCACCCGTTCCGGCAGCAGCCGCACCCCCTCCGGCGGCAGCAGCCGTTCCAGCAGGGGCCACAGGCCGCGCCGGGCGAATTGCAGCGTCAGGATGATCAATACGCCGAAGACGATCACCTCGAAATTGCCCTGGGCGCCGATCAGGGCGGGCAGCAGGTCGCGGAGCCACTCCCGCAGCAGCGTGATCAGGGCCGACCCCAGCACCGCCCCCCAGACGTACTGAGAGCCGCCCACCACCGCCATGAACAGGTACTCGATGCCCGCTTGCAGGCTGAAGGGCGTGGGGTTCACGAACCGCTGGCTGTGGGCGTACAGCCAGCCCGCCAGCGACGCCATCAGCGCCGCCAGCACGAACACCTGCACCCGCAGCCGGAAGGCGTTGACGCCGAAGGCTTCCGCGACCACCGGCCCGCTCCGCAGTGCCCGCATCGCCCGCCCGACGCGGCTGGAGAGCAGGAACTGCGCCCCCAGCGCGACCAGGCCCAGCGCCACCAGCGCAAGGTAGGCGAAGGTGCGCGGCGAGGTGAGACTCAAACCGAAGAGACTGATCGGGGGAATATCGGTGATGCCGGTGAACCCGCCCAGCGCCGGGGTGTTGCCGAAGATGTAATACAGGCTGATGCCCCAGGCAATCGTCGCCAGCGGCAGGTAATGCCCCTGCATCCGCAGCGTGATCAGCCCCAGGAAGAGGGCGATCAGCGCCGTGACCGCGAAGCCCGCGAAGAGGGTCAGCCAGGGCGTCCAGCCCGCCTGGGTGGTCAGGACCGCCGTCGTGTAGGCCCCGAGGCCCATGAACGCCGCCTGCCCGAAGGAAGTCAGGCCCAGGATGCCCGTCAGCAGCACCAGACCGATGGCGACGATGGCGAAGATGGCGATATTCACCAGCAGCGTGACCTGAAAGAGCGGCAGCACCAGCGGCAGCAGCAGGGCCACCACCACCGCCAGCCCGGTCAGCAGCATGCGGACGGGGAAGCCGGAACGGGCGGGGGCCGGAGAGTCGCTGCGCGTCATTCTTCATCCTCCGGGATGTGCCGGGTGGTCAGCGACCGCCACAGCAGCACGGGCAGGATCAGCGTGAACACGATCACTTCCTTCCAGGCCGACAGGCTGAAGGAAGCAAAACTCTCGATCAGACCGACCAGCAACGCCCCCGCCGCCGCGAGCGGATAACTCACCAGCCCGCCGATGATCGCCCCGATAAACCCCTTGAGGCCGATCAGGAAGCCGGAGTCGTAGGTCATGGCGACGCTGGGACCGATCAGCACGCCGCCCAGCCCCCCGATCAACGCCGCCAGCGTGAAGGTCAGCATCCCCGCCGAGGAAGGGCTGATGCCGACCAGCCGTGCCCCCAGCCGGTTGACGGCGGTGGCGCGCAGCGCCTTGCCCGGCATGGTGCGCTCGAAGAAGAAGTACAGCCCCAGCATCAGCAGGGCCGACACCAGGATCACCAGCAGGCTCTGCTGACTCAGGGTGACCTGCCCGAGGGTGACGTTCCCGGGAGCGAAGGGCGGCGTGCGCGAGCCTTCCGGCCCGAAGAACACCAGCGCCAGCCCGGTCAGCACCAGATGCAGCGCCACCGAGGCGATCAGCAGCACCAGCACGGTGGCGTTCTGGAGCGGCTGGTACACCGTGCGGTAGACCAGCGGCCCCAGGGGGGCGACCAGCAGCAGCGTCAGGAGGACCTGCACCCCCAGGGGCGGTTTGAGCGGGACGATCCAGCCCGCCAGGGCCCAAAGGGCGGCCCCGAGCAGCGCCGCGCCCAGCAGGGTCAGCAACCCCCGGCCGGTCTGGCCGCGCCTGGCCTGCGTGAAGGCTTCCATCAGCGCCGCGACACCCAGCAGCACCAGCAGCAGGGACAGGGTCCCCGGCACCTTGCCCAGTTGCAGGGAGGCGAGCGTCAGCGTGCCGAAGACGACGAACTCGCCCATCGGGATGAAGATGATGCGCGTGACGGCGAACACCAGCACCAGCGCCAGCGCCAGCAGCGCGTACACCGCTCCGTTGGTCAGCCCGTCCGCCGCCAGAATCGGAAAAATCGTGGGGTCGAAGATCTGCATATACCTGAAGCCTTTCCCTCCGGTGAGGCCTGCCCGGAACCGGCGCGGAACGCGGTCCGGTCGAGAAACGGGCGAACGTGAGAACTCTGGTCAAATGGACGGCGAACTTCTCCCGGTGTCGCGTGTCGCCCGGGTACGGACGACCCCCGACCTTCTCTCCTTTCGGCAGAGGCGCCGGGCCTGATGGACTTGCGGCACACTCTGGACATACTTCTCGGTCGGTTGCTCCAACAGTCTGCGGCATGAGGTGAGGAGAAGGCGCGCCCGCAGCCTAACCCAGTCCGGAAGCCGGGCGGGGCGGGACACGCGCGGGGGGCGCGGGACCTGGCGTTCCGGGCACAGGCGGTTGCCCGGGGACTCACTGCCCACCCGGGCTTCAACGGTGCTGCGGCCCGCCTGCTCCTGCCGGTGCAGCCGCCGGTTGGCCGCGCCGGGAGGCGTTCCTGCGGGTCAGCGACCGGCTCAGGTCAGCGGACGCTATACCGCTCTTTAACCTTTCCGTCTCAGAGTGCGCCGCAGCGGTTCCCCTTTCCGGGACAGCCACGAACCGCACCTGGAGGTCACCATGAAGCGTTTGCCGTCCCTTGCCCTGCTCGTTGCCCTCGCCGCTGCCGGTCTGGCTGGTGCCCAGAGCAGCCACACCGGGAAGGCTCCGGCCAAGCCCATGACCGGGATGAACCACTGCGCCCAGGTCCTGAACGCCAAAGTGAACCTGAACCGGGCGAGCCTGGCGGACCTCCAGTGTCTCAAGGGCGTGTCCCTGACCGTCGCCAAGGACATCGTCGCCAACCGGCCCTTCAAGGACGGCAACGACTTCGCCCGCAAGATCGAAGTGATCGGCCACCGACTCTGGCAGGACAACCAGGCCAGCCTCACCTTCTAAGGCATTTGTCGTAAAGACCCCCTCACCCCTTGCGAAGCAAGGCCCTCTCTGCTTCGCAATCGTCGTGAACGGACGCCCCCGGGGACGCCACTCCTCAGCTTTGCAAGTCCCACCTGGGGAGAGGGTCGAAAAACGGAGCCATCCTTACGACAAAGGCTCTAAAGCCAGAAGGGAGGACTGAACAAAAAAGGGGAGCTGACACCCTCCCTTTTGTTCAGTCCCAGCCGCTGCCGGACCTCCCCACAGCCGCAGAAAGGGTGAACGCATGACTTCCAGCCTGACCACCGATCCGGCCCAACCGACCCGGACTTTCTGGAGCAAGGTTCCCGAGGTCACGGCCCTGTTCTGGATCGTCAAGATCTTCTGCACCACCATTGGCGAGACGGCCGCCGACTACCTGAACATGAAGCTGCATATCGGGCTGACCGGCACCACGCTGATCATGGGCGTCCTGCTGATCGCGGCCCTGATCTGGCAATTCCGCACGCCCCGCTACGTCCCCCCCGTGTACTGGCTGGCCGTGATGCTGATCAGCGTGGTCGGCACCCTGATCACCGACAACCTCACCGACAATTTCGGCGTCAGCCTCTGGATCAGCACCGGGGTCTTCAGTGTCGCCCTGATCGCCACCTTCCTCGCCTGGTACCGCAGCGAGGGCACCCTCTCGATCCACAGCATCTTCACCCCGAAGCGCGAAGCGTTCTATTGGCTGGCGGTGCTCTTTACCTTCGCGCTGGGCACGGCAGCGGGCGACCTGATGGCCGAGCAGCTCCAACTCGGGTACCTGCCCTCGGCGCTGATTTTCGGCGGAATGATCGCGCTGGTCGCGCTGGCACACCGGCTGTTCGGAATGAACGGCATCCTGACCTTCTGGGTGGCGTACATCCTGACGCGGCCGCTGGGAGCCTCCATCGGGGATTACCTCTCGCAGGGTCGGGATGTGGGGGGGCTGGGGTTGGGGACCACGACCACCAGCCTGATCTTCCTGGTGGGGTCGGTCGCCATCGTCGCTTACCTGACCGTGACCCGGCAGGATCAGATCGCCGTCCGGGAGGCGGCGTAGCGAAGAACAGCAGACCGATGCTTCACCCGGTTTCTGACTCACGGGAGCCGGGTGATGTTCTCGTTCAGACGCCGCTTGAACGGGCAGGGCGAGGGGTCACCTCCAGAGTCTTGAAAAGACAAGGCGGCTAACGTCCGGCTGCGTCGCCGTCACGCCCTCCCCTTTCAAAGGGACTCGGGAGGGCGGGGAGGCCTGGGCTGGAGTAACGGACAATCCACCCAGCCCAGGCCCCTGCTGCGGCTCGCCTCCCTGGCCTCGCAGGGGCCACGGCCGCGCGCTTCCCTGCGTCGCCCCTGCTGACCGGGCGACCTCTTCCCGCCCCGCGCGCAGGAGCATGACCCGCTCAGTGCACGTGGCCCTTACCCCGGCCTTTGGGCAGCTTGTCCTTCGTGAGGATGTCCCTGAGGTCCTGAGCGCGGAGGGGCAGCTCCTGCTGGGTCAGGAACGCCGACAGGGTGGACGCCTGCCCGGCGGCCCGGCGACGGACGTGCAGGAAGAAGGGGAAGCCCGTCTCGTTCGCGTTCTCGTTGAGGTGGCAGCCGCTGCACGTGGCGAGCGCGAAGGCGCGACGGGTCGCCTCGTCCACGCCGTTCACGTTCCACCGGAGATCGGTGGGCGTGAGGGCCGAGGCACCCAGGAACTGGGCCGGGACCTGATGCTGTCCGGCGAGGATGGCCGCCGCGTTGGCCTTGACCCAGGCGTCGAGTTCGGGGCTGCCGTTAAAGCGGGCGTCGGGGGTCTGCGCGACGGGCGCGAGGTGCAGTTGCCCGTCCGTGCCCAGGTGGAATTCGCGCATGTCCCAGAGCTTGCCGCTCGACAGGTTGAGGGGGTCGCTCCCGGGGAGCGCGAGGGCCGCCTCGTTGGTGCGGAGCTGGTCGAGGCCGCTGCCGTTGGGGCGGTCCGGGGCCAGACCGCGCCCGGAAAAGATGTCGGTGAGGTTTTGCAGGGCGGCGTTGTACGTCTCCCCGAAGGGCAGGCTGCCCAGCGCGTGCCAGGCTTTCGCCCAGAGCCGCACGTCGTCCTCGTTGCGGGCCACCTGCCGGAACTCGAAGATCACGCTGAAGCCCTGCACGTTTCCGCTGGCGTTGAGCGCGAAGAAGATAAAGCGGCCCTCGCCCGCGTCGAGGGGCTTGCCCTGCGCGTCCTCCTGGCGCAGATCGAGGCGGGTGTTGATCGAGCCGAGGCGGAAGGGCGCCCGGCTGAAATCGAGCTGACATTTGACGGCGTCGGGCGCGCAGCCGCTCGCGATCAGCCACGGCTCGATGATCAGGCTGCGGATGGTGGGGCGGGCGAGCGCGGTGAAGCCGTTCACGTGCTGGTCGGTTTCCCAGGAGCGCAACCAGTTCAGCGTGAAGGCCGAGGGGTCCTGATTCCCGGCCAGGTTCTCCATCAGCCGTCCGAAACTCCAGGCCCCCGCCGCAGGACGAGCAGGCTGGCGCGGGGCATAGTTGGTCCGCAGCGGGTCCTCCACGACGCTGAGATCGGTGACGAACAGCTCTTTCTCGGGCACGACCGGGACGGGCACCGCAGCATCGGTGTTGCCAGCCTGCGGCTTGACGCCCTGGGCGCCGAGCGGCGAATCGGCCGAACCGGGCGCAGAGCCGCAGCCTGCGGCCAGCAGCAGTCCGGTCAGGACGACGAACACCTGGCGGGCGGGGAGCAGGAGTCGGTGCATACGTTCCTCTTGCGACGGGACCGCGCCGATACCAGCGAGTGGACCGGGGTGGAGCGGCCAGGTGGGACGTGCCTCCGTGAAAACGTGCGGGTAGCCCAAAGTATAGGGGGATTGAACATGGAAGAAGATGAGTGAAGGCCACCGGCGAGTCAGGGCCACCGCAAAGTGGCAAGGTTCGCACAGGCTCGTTTGACCCCTCTGCTGCGCAGCTCTGCAAGTCTGGCCCTTACCCCTTCGGCCCTGCGGGCCACCTCCCCTCAAACGCTTGATGTGCATTACAGGGCTGGCGGGTAGGACAGGCAGGAGTGTTTTTCTCGTCTGACACGAGGGCGAGCTTCGCCCGCCACCCCTCTCCCCAACCCTCCGCTTCGCGGCTCTGCGAGTCACCCGCAAGGGGAGAGGGAGCAAAAAGTCCATTCTAGACAGCAACATTGCACATTAAGCGTTCAAGGGGAGGCAACAACCCAGGTTTCCTGGAGGGCAAAGGGCGTCCCTGGCTCCCTTTGAGGGGAGCTGTCAGCGAAGCTGACTGAGGGGTTGACTGTGGCGAGTCCTTCCGGACCTTGCGGTTGCCCTGTCGTCGGAATGGCCCTCTCCCCCGAGCGCGCACTATGCTGGAGGCCAGCATGAGGGGAAGAACAGCCGCGCTTCCAACCGGAGCGGTGCGGGGCGACGAAGGGTTGCCCGAACGGCAGGAATCGGCCCAGTTGTGGCGGTTGCCGAACCTGCCCGACCTGACGCTGTTCGCGGCGAGTTTCGTCCGCCACACCTTCGTGCCGCACGCCCACGAGCATTACGTCATCGCGGTGCATGAGGCGGGACTGGACCGGGGGACGGTCGGCCGCCGCACAGTAATCGTCCGTCCGGGGACCCTCAGTTTTCTGCATCCGGGTGAGGTTCACGCGGATCAGCCGGGGGATCAGAGCGGCTTTGCCTACCGGGCCTTTTACCCTGAACCGCGCCTGCTCCAGCACATCTGGCGCGACCTCACCGGTCAGGACAGCCTGCCGCACTTCAGGACGAATCTCTGCGAGGACGCCGCCCTTTTCGCGCGGCTTCAGGACCTCCACCGCCGCCTCCAGCAGTCGCGGGACCTGCTGGAGCAGGAGAGCCTGCTGGTTTCGACCTTCGCGCACCTGCTCCTCCAACTGGCGGTCCCGGCGGCGCGGCCCCTGAGTCTGAGGCCGGAGAAGGGGGGCATCCTGCGCGCCCGCGACCTGCTGGAAGCCGACCTCAGCGCCAGCCCTTCGCTGGAGGTGCTGGCCGGGGTCGCCAACCTGAGTCCCACTCACTTTCTGAGGGCCTTCCGCGAAACCTGCGGCCTGACCCCCCACGCCTACCTGGTACAGCGCCGCGTCCAGCAGGCGGCCCGACTGCTCGAAGGGGGCGAACGGCCGGGGCAGGTCGCGCAGAGCGTCGGGTTCGTGGACCAGAGCCACCTGAACCGCCACTTCAAACGCCTGCTGGGCGTCACGCCCGCCCATTACCGCCGCGCCTGGCATTCCTGAACCCCGGTGCGGAAGTCCGCAATTTTGTCCTAGCTTCTGCCGGGCGGGGCTGGCAGGCTGGGGGGCAGGAGGACGACCATGTTCAAGTGGAAGCGGGCGATATCGCTGCTGTCTCTGGGCGCGCTGGGGTGGGCGGGGGCCGCGGCCATTCCCACGCTCCTGACCCCGGGCAGCCTCACCATCGGGACCGACCCGACCTACGCGCCCTTCATCTACCTCAAGGGCAAGACGCTCACCGGGTTCGAGGTCGAACTGATGAACGAGGTGGCCCGCCGCCTGGACCTCAAACCCGTGTGGAAGTACCAGCCCTTCGACAACCTGCTGATCGGGCTGAACCAGAACCGCTTCGACATCGTGGTGGGGTCGCACGGCATCACTCCTGAGCGGCTCAAGGCGGTGGATTTCAGCACACCGGACTACTGCTCGGGCGGCGTGATTCTCAGCCGCGCGGGCGGTCCCCGGACGGTCGCGGACCTCCGGGGCAAGGTGGTCGCCGTGCAGGTGGGCACGACCTACTACCAGCGGCTGCGCGCCGTGCCGGGCGTGGGGGAAATCCGCACCCTACCCGGCGACCCGGAGGCGCTCCAGCACCTGCTCTCCGGCCGCTCCGACGCCTTTGTCACCGACCGCTTCGTGGCGCTGGCGGCGCAGGCCAAGGCCCCGCCCGGCAAGCTCCAACTGGGGTCCATGCTGTTTCAGGAAAAGATCGGCTTCGCGGTGAAGAAGGGCAATACCGCCGTCACCAACGCGGTTGACGGTGCGCTGAAAAGCATGATGCAGGACGGCACCTACGAGAAGATTTCCCGCAAGTACTTCAACACCGACATTCGCTGCAAGTAACGGCCCCGGCGCCGACCGACCCGGACGGAATCGGGCCGTTCTCTCACGCCGTCCTCTCCCCTGACTTTCCCGGAGGTTCCCATGACCCAGACCACCCCGCCCCAGACCGACCAGCCCCAAACCAACCAACCCTTCCACCAGAGCATGACCGCCCCCCTTCGCCGCGTGCTGGTCCGGCGGCCCGACCAGGCCTTCGCCGTCGAGGACCCGGAAGCCTGGCACTATGCGGCCCGGCCCGACCTGGCTGCCGCGCAGGCCGAACACGACGCCTTCACCGACATCCTCCGCAAGCACGGGGCCGAGGTCGTGTATCACGACATGGAGCAGCCGGGCCGGGCCGACTCGGTGTTCGTGTACGACCCGGCCCTGATCACCCGCGAGGGGGCCATCCTCCTGAACCCCGGCAAGGCGCTGCGCCAGGGGGAACAGGACGCGCTGGGCCGCCGCCTGGAGGAGCTGGGGGTGCCGGTCCTGGGCCGCCTGACCGGCGAGCAGTATGCCGAGGGGGGCGACATGTTCTGGCTGGACGACCAGACGCTCGCCATCGGGCGGACCTTCCGCACCACCCAGGCGGGTGTGGACGCCCTGCGCGCCCTGCTGGAGCCGCGCGGCGTGGAGGTCCAGGTGTACGACATGCCGGTGGGCGACGGGGCGGACGCCTGCCTGCACCTGATGTCGGTGATCAGTCCGGTCGCCCCGGACGCGGCGGTGGTCTATCCCCGCCTGATGCCCGTCCCGCTCTGGCAGGAACTCCAGCGGCGCGGCCTGCGGCTGATCGAGGTGCCCGATGCCGAATTTCCCACCCAGGGGTCGAACGTGCTGGCGATCACGCCTGCGGTCTGCCTGATGCTGGCGGGCAACCCGGTCACCCGCACGCGCCTGGAAGACGCCGGATTCACCGTCGAAAGCTACGTCGGCAACGAGCTTTCGCTGAAGGCGGAGGGCGGCCCCACCTGCCTGACCAAGCCCCTGGTGCGCCGGGCATGACCGCCCGCACCACTGGGCGCTGGGCGCAGTGTGCGGAGGACTGGACCCGGATGCTGGTCCGGCAGGGGAGCATCACCAACTCGGCCGGGGAACGGGACTTCGCGGCTGCGCTGGAACGGCGACTCCGGCAACGCCCGGCCTTCGCGGATCACCCCGAGTACGTCCGCTGCCTCCCCACCCGGGACGATCCCTACGCGCGCGCCAACGTCTACGCGCTGGTGCGGGGACGGGGCCGCCAGACGGTGGTGCTGACCGGCCATTACGACACGGTCAGCACCTCCAACTACGGCCTGCTGGAATCGGCCGCGTGCGACCCGGACGCCCTGCTGCCCCGGCTGATCGCCCACCTGGAGCAGCACGGCCGGGGCGCCGCCGACGCCCGCGCCCTGCAAGACCTGAAGACGGGGCACTTTCTGCCCGGACGCGGGGCGCTCGACATGAAAAGCGGCCTGGCCGCAGGGCTCGCCGTCGCGGAGCGGTTCGCGGCGGGTGACCATGACGGCAACCTGCTCTTTCTGGCCGTGCCGGACGAGGAGGAGAACTCCCACGGGATGCGCAGCGCCGCCGGGCAACTGCGCGAGCTGGCCCAGGAATGGGACCTGGACCTGGAGGCGGCCATCAACCTGGATGCCAGCATCGACCACGGCGCGGGCGAGGTGGGGCAGGCGGTGTATCTGGGCAGCGTCGGGAAGGTGCTGGTAGGCGTGCTGTTCGTGGGGCGGCCTACCCACGCCGGGGCACCCTTCGACGGGATCAACCCGACGCTGGCGCAGGCGGAATTCATTCGCCTCACCGAGGGCCAGGGGCACTTCAACGCCACGCCCGAATCCAGCCCGCCGCCCCCGACGGTCCTCCAGGCCAGCGACCTCAAGCCGCACTACGACGTGACCACACCCGAGTACGCCTGGTGCGCCCTGAACGTGCTGCTGCACCACAAGCCGCCCGAGGAGGTGCTGACCGGCATCCAGGAGGTCGCGCGGCAGGCGATGGAACGGGCCGCCCGGCGCCAGCGGGACAACGCGGCCCGGCTGGGCGTGACCCTGGCGGCAGACGACGCGGCGCCGGAAGCCCTGACCTATCAGGACCTGCTGGCCCGGGTGCGCGCGGAGCAGGGGGAGGAAGCGCTGCACACCTGGCAGGCCCAGGTCCGCGAGTGGGCGCAGGACCCGGCCCTGGACGTGCCGACCCTGACCCGCCGCGCCTTGCAGGCCCTGGTGCAGTTGTCCGGCCAGCCGGGGCCGCTGGCGGTGGTCACCTTCGCCTCCCTCGCGTACCCGGCCGTTCACCTGGGCGAGGACGCGCCGAGCCGACGGCTGAGGGCCGCCGTCGAGGAAACCGTCCATGACCTGCGAACCCGCCAGAACGTAAAGATGAACGTGCAGGAGTTCTTCCCGTTCATCTCCGACATGAGCTTTGTCGGGCAGGCGGTCCATCCCGGGAGCGCGGCCCTGGTCGCCGCCCAGTCTCCGGCGGCGGTTCGCTTCGCCGCGACCGGGGAGGCGATGGTCCTCCCGACCGTGAATCTGGGGCCGTGGGGCCGGGACTACCATCAGCAGAACGAGCGGGTCTACACCCCCTACGCCTTCGAGGTCCTGCCGGAAGTGCTGTGGCAACTCACCCGGCGGCTCCTCAGGAGGACGTGACGGGCGAAGGGCGGTAGCACCCGGGGCCGCTTGGAACTCGATGAAGGCCGGTGGAACAGTTCCTGTCCCTGTTCCACCGGCCTTCAGGTACGTTTCAGCCCTCAGTCGAGGCCCATGCTGATGAACTTGGTTTCCAGATACTCTTCGAGGCCCCAGTGCCCGCCCTCCCGGCCCACACCGCTGTTCTTCATTCCCCCGAAGGGCACGTTGGGCGCGGAGGCACTCGGCACGCCGTCGTTGATGCCGACGATGCCGTATTCCAGAGCCTCGGCCACCCGCCAGGCGCGGCCCAGGTCGCGGGTGTAGGCGTAGGCGGCCAGGCCGTACTCGCTGTCGTTGGCGAGGCGCAGACCTTCCTCCTCGGTGTCGAAGACCACGACGGGCGCGACCGGGCCGAAGGTTTCCTCGCGCAGGATCAGGCTGTCGGGGGCCACGTCGGTCAGCACGGTGGGGTGGAAGTACAGGCCCTCCTTCACGCTGCCGCCGACGGTGGCTTTCGCACCCCGGCGCAGCGCGTCCTCCACCTGCGCCTGAACCTTGTCCAGGCCCGCCTGCTCGACCACCGGGCCGACATTCGTGGTGTCCAGCAGCGGATCACCCAGAACCAGTTGGGCGGTCTTCTCGGTGAGGATGCGGGTGAATTCCTCGGCCACCTCGCGCTGCACGTACACGCGGTTGGTGCTGATGCAGGTCTGCCCGGCGTTGCGGAACTTGGAGCCGATCACCTCGCGCGCGGCCCGTTCCAGGTCCGCGTCCGCGAAGATCAGGAAGGGCGCGTGGCCGCCGAGTTCCAGCGAGACGCGCTTGATGGTCTTGGCGGCCTGGGTGTACAGCAAGCGGCCCACGGCAGTGCTGCCGGTGAAGGTCACCTTGCGGACCCGCTCGTCCTCCATGAAGGGGGCGGTGAAGGCGGCGGCGTCGCTGGTAGGCAGGACTTGCAGGGTGTTGGCCGGGCCGCCTGCTTCCAGCCACAGTTCGGCCAGGTACAGGGCGGTCATGGGACTCTGCTCGGCGGGCTTGAGAATCATCACGCACCCGGCGGCCAGGGCGGGCGCGGCCTTGCGGGTGATCATGCCTGCGGGGAAGTTCCAGGGGGTGACGGCGTAGACGATGCCCACTGGCTCGCTGCTCGTCAGGCCGCGCTTGTGGTTGAAGCGCATGTTGATGCGTTCGCCGCTGATGCGCCCGGCCTCCTCGGCGCACCACTCGATGAAGGAGGCCGCGTAATGCACCTCGCCGCGCGTCTCGGTGATCGGCTTGCCCATCTCCAGCGTCATCAGGCGGGCGAGCTGCTCCTTGTGCTCGAACATCAGGTCGTACCAGCGGCGCAGGATCAGGCCGCGCTGGTAGGGGTTGACCTTCCGCCATTCCCCCAGGGCGACCTCGGCGGCGTCAATCGCGCGGCGGGCGTCCTCGGGCGTGCAGTCGGCCACCGCGCCGATACTCTCCAGGGTACCGGGGTGAATGACCTCGAAGGTCTTCGGGGTGCTGCGCCATTCACCGGCGAAGTAGGCCTGGCTGCGGGTCACGGGATCGTTTTGCAGGGTGGTCATACGGGCTCGCTTTCTGCGGGCGCCTGGGAAGGGGCGGGAAAGGCGCCGCGCACCGGAATCTCCGGCAGGTCTTGAGGATCAGTATGAAACGGGTCGCCGCCCAGCAGGGTGAGGTCGGCGAGGAAACCGGGGGCCAGGGCGCCGCGCTCGTGTTCGTCGCCGTGGGCGACAGCCCCGCCACGGGTGTAGGCGCCGAGGGCCTGCGCCAGCGTCACGCCCATGCCGGGCACGTAGGGTTCGGTCACGGCCGCCCGCACGCCCGCCAGGGGGCGCAGCTCGCGCACCACCGGGCCGTCGCTGGAAAAGGCCACGTCGAGTCCGGCGTCGAAAAAGGCGCGCAAGGGGAACACCTGCCCGGCGAGTTCCTCCGGCACGAAGCGGTCATAGTTGGCGCGCAACTCGTGCAGGAAAACGGGTTGCGGTACGGCGATCACCCTCAGCTCGCGGGCAAGGCGCAGGTGTGCAGCGGAGGGCAGGCCGAAATGCTCGATCCGGTGGCAGGGGCCACCGGGATATTCCCGTTCCAACCGCGCGTACACGCCGAGGAGCTGGTCCAGCGCCAGATCTCCGATAGCGTGCGCACCGATGCGGAACCCGGCGACATGTGCCTCACGGGCCAGCCCGTAGAGGTCTTCCGTCTCGAAGCGCAGCACGCCCCGGCTGGGCGGCTCCATGTTGCGGTAAGGCACGCTGACCGCCGCCGTCGCGCCGCTGAGGCCGCCGTCCCCGAAGAACTTCACGCTGTCGCAGCGCAGCCGGGGCGAGAAGTGCTTCTCGGGGAGGGGCAACGTCTCCGTCCCGCCGTCCGGGCGGCGGATATACAGCAGGTTCACGCGGATGGGCAGTTTCCCCGCTGCGTCAAGCGCGCGGTAGGCGGCGTAGAGGGGTGCGTCCACCGCCGGGTCGGTGACCGCCGTGAAGCCGAGGGACTTCAGGTAAGTCAGCCCCGCCAGAATCCATTCCTCGTACTGCGCCTGCGTGGGGGCGGGCATCGCGCCGAAGACCAGCCCGTACGCCGTTTCGGTCAGCCGTCCGCGTTCGTAGTCGATCTCGCCGCCCGGGGGGGCGGGCGTGTCGGGGAGGATGGCCGCGCGGTCCAGGGCCGCCGTGCTGACCGCGTGGATGTGCGCGCAGGTGCGGGTGAGCAGGACGGGCCGCCCCGGTGCGAGGGCGTCCAGCAGCGCCCGGTCCGGTGTACCCCCCAGCCGCGTCTCGTTCCAGCCGCGCCCCCACAGCCAGGCACCGGGGGGCAGTTCGGCATGGCGCTGCTGGACCTGCCGGGCCAGGTCGTCCAGCGAGTTGGCCTCCCGAAGGTCGAGCAGGGTCGTGCGGAGTTGGCCGACTTTCCAGACGTGGACATGGGCGTCGGTCAGGCCGGGGAGCAGGGTGTGACCGCCCAGGTCGTGCACCCCCGCTCCTCTTCCCGCCACCGCCCGCGCATCTTCCAGCGTCCCGGCATGCAGCACGCGCCCGCCCCGCACGGCCAGCGCCTCCACCGCCCGCCCGTCCGCGTGGGGGTAGATCGGGCCGCCGGTATAGACGGTGGTGCTCACCCCGCCTCCGGGCGGTAATCGGGGTTGCGCCACACGATGAAGACGCCATGGTTGCGGCAGGAGTCGTCCTCCAGGTAGTCGGGGATGATGCCCCACACGCCGTAGCCGCGCTTCAGTTGCACGCTCAGCACCGGGTCACGCCTCTCGCCGCGGATCACTTCCAGCACATACTGTTCGATGGGCATGTCATGGGCCACGGCCCCATACCCCTTCGGCATCGCCCCGGCCACGTGCCCCCTGAGATTCAGGCGGCGGATCAGGTCGTGCCGCGCGCCGTACAGCAGCGTGGCGAGGCCCTGCCCGCGCGCATCGGGGTGGACGCCGATGTCCGCGCCGTACAACCAGTCGCCTTCCGGGTCGTGCGTGGTGAAGAGGTTGTCGCCGGTTTCTTCGAGGTACGGGTGCGCGTAGTGGGCGAAGTCGACCTTCAGCCGCAGGTCGCTGCTGGAGGCCACCAGCCGCCCGGTGTCGGTGTCCAGCACGGCGAGCTGCCCTTCAGGGAAGTGCGCCTGATGAGAGAGGAAGTGCCCCGCAGTGGCGATCTCCTCCTCGCTGAGGTCGGGGAAGCAGGCGCGTTGCACGGCTTCCAGGGCTGGGGCGTCGTCCGCGGGGGCCTGCACCACCACGTAACGGCCATCTTCCCGCGTAGCGAGGACCTGGCGGCCGATGAAGGTGGCCGTCACGCGGGGACCACCTCCTCGGCCGCCTTCGCCGCACGGTACGCCTCGCGCACGGCGTCCGCCACGGCGGTCAGACCCTCGCGCAGCATGTCCTCGGGGATGTCGAGGGCGGGCAGGAAGCGCAGGCAGTTGGAGTACAGGCCCGCGCGCATCAGCAGCACGCCGCGCTGCACGGCCAGCGGCACGGCGGCGGCCACCAGGTCCATCCAGGGCGTCTTGGTGACCGGGTCCTTCACGAACTCCACGGCCATCATCGCGCCGATGCCGCGAATGTCCCCGATGGGCAGCTCGCCGCGCAGCGGTTCCCACACCTCGCGCACCACGCGCTCCACGGTCTGCCCCCGTTCCAGGAAGCCGGGTTCGGTGAGGATGTCCAGCACGGCCAGCGCTGCGGCGCAGCTCACCGGGCTGCCGCCGTAGGTGCTGCCCACGCCGCCCAGGTGCGGGGCGTCCATGATCTCGGCGCGGCCCGTCACGGCGCTGATGGGCATCCCGGCGCCCAGGCTCTTGGCGCTGACGATCATGTCGGGCACCACGCCCGCGTGTTCAATCGCGTACAGCCGCCCGGTCCGTCCGCTGCCGCTCTGAATCTCGTCCGCGATCATCACGGCGCCGGTGCGGTCACAGATTTCGCGGATTTTCCGCAGGAACTTCACGGGCGTGGGGATAAAGCCGCCTTCCCCCAGCACCGGCTCGATCACGATGCAGGCGAGCGCGGAGCCGTCGATCTGGGCTGTCAGCGCGTTTTCCAGGTTCCAGCAACACCAGTTCACCCACTGCTCGCCCGTCATCCCTTCGGGGGCGCGGTAGGGGTTGGGGAAGGGCAGGCGGTACACCTCGCTGGCGAACGGCCCGAAGCCCTTCTTGAAGAGGCCGTACTTGCTGGTCATGCTCATGGTGAGGTTGGTGCGCCCGTGGTAGCCGCCCTCGAACACGATCACGCCCGCCCGGCCCGTGTAGGCCCGCGCGATCTTGACCGCGTTCTCCACCGCTTCCGCGCCGCCGTTGGCGAGCAGCGTCTTCTTGGGGAAGTCGCCAGGCGTCAGGGCGTTGAGCCGCTCGGCCAGCGCCGGGTAGCCCCCGAAGTTCACCACCAGCGCGCAGGGGTGGATCAGCTCGGCGGCCTGCTGCTGGATGGCCTCCACCACTTTCGGGTGGTTGTGGACCACCGCCATCATGCCGATGCCGCCCGCCAGGTCGATGAAGGTGTTTCCGTCCACATCGGTCACCAGCGAGCCACGCGCCGACTTCACGGCCACGCCGTTCGACTGGGCCAGCGCCCGGCTGACCGCCTCCGCCCGCCGCTGCTGGAGGGCGACGCTCTGGGGGCCGGGGATTTGGGTCTTGAGGTTGATGTAGGTCATGGGGGTTCCTCCTTCAGGGGACCATGTAGGGCTTACGCGAAACTCTGACTTGGACTATCGGGGCGTTGTGAGAGAGGGGCACTGGGCCGCTCTGCCGGTTCACCCCCTCTGCAAGCAGCTCTGCGAGTCCCGGCCTCCCCCCTCAAGGGGGAGGAGCAAAGGACGCCGGAACTCTGAGTGGCTTTCTCATCCCTCAATCTCATCACTTCAATCCTGCGTCGCCTCGCGCACTGCGGCGCGGAACAGGTCCAGGCCCTCGTCCAGCTCGGCGTCCGTCACCGTGATGGGCACCAGTACGCGGATCACGTTGGCGTACATCCCGGCCTTGAGCAGCAGCAGGCCCCGGCGGCGGGCCGCCTCGACGACGCGGGTCGCCATCTCCGGGTCGGGTTCCTTCGTCCCCCGGTCCTTCACGAATTCCATCGCCACCATCGGGCCGAGGCCACGCACGTCCCCGATGCCGGGGAATTCCGTCTGGAGGTCGCGGAAGGCTTCGTGCAGCCGCTCGCCCACATGCCGCGCCTGGGCGAGGAGCGTGCCGTCCTCGAAGAGGTCCAGCACGGCCAGGCCCGCCGCGCAGGCCAGCGGATTGCCCGCGTAGGTGCCGCCCAGGCCGCCCGGCGCGGGCGCGTCCATGATCTCCGCCTTGCCGGTCACGCCGGAGATGGGGAGGCCCCCGCCGATGCTCTTGGCGAAGGTCAGCAGGTCGGGTTGCACGCCGCTCTGCTCGATGGCCCAGAAGCTGCCGGTGCGCCCCACACCGCTCTGAATCTCGTCCGCGATGAAGACGATGCCGTGCTGGTCGCAAATCTCGCGAAGGGCGCGCAGGAACGCGGGCGGCGCGGGCAGGAAGCCCCCCTCCCCCAGCACGGGTTCGAGGATGATCGCCGCCACCCGCGAGGGGTCCACCGTGGTGCGGAACATCTCCTGAAGGCCCGCCAGCGCCGCCTCCACGCTGACGCCGCGGTACTCGTAGGGAAAGGGGGCGTGGTATACGTCGGGGGCGAAGGGGCCGAAGTTCTGCGCGTAGTACGCCTTTTTCCCGGTGAGGGTCATACCCAGCAGGGTGCGCCCGTGGAAGGAATGCGTGAAGGAGATGACGGCGGGCCGCCCGGTGTAGGCGCGGGCGATCTTGACCGCGTTCTCGGTGGCCTCCGCGCCCGTGGTGAAGAAGAGGGTCTTGACGGGGCCGCCGCCCGGAAAGCAGGTGTTGAGGCGCTGCGCGAGGCGCAGGTAGGGTTCGTACATCGCCACCTGGAAGCAGGTGTGGCTGAACTGTTCCAGTTGGGCGCGCACGGCCTCCAGCACGCGGGGGTGGTTGTGCCCCACGTTCAGCACGCCGATGCCGCCCACCCAGTCGTGGTAGACGCGGCCCTCCACGTCCCACAGGCGCACGCCCTCGGCCCGCGCGGCGACGATGGGGTGCCCGTTGCTGACCCCACGGGGAACCTCGGACAGACGCAAGGCCAGCAGCTCGTCCGTCTTGGACGCCGAAATGGTCATAGAAACCTCCCTGTGCCGTCAGGGTAGCCCCGCCGGGGGAAGGGGGCATGGGGGGAAGCGCACAAGTGGGCAATAAGTTCTTTGTGGCTTCCCGACAGGGGCTTTCAGGGATTCATCGCGTCGAACTGGAGGGCCAGCCACCACAGCGAGCGGGTGCCCGCGTCACCCAGCGTCCGCCCGGTCAGCGCCTCGATGCGGTCCATCCGGTAACGCAGCGTGTTGCCGTGAATGCCCAGCCGCGCGGCGGCCTCGGCCTGGGCAAAGCCCGTCTCACAGAGGGCCTGCACGGTCGCCACCAGCGCCTCACCGCCGCGCGCTTCCCGCAGGGGGGCCAGCAGGCTGCGGACCAGATCGGCCTGCGCGTCGCGGTCGCCGCTGAGGGCGCGCGGGACCAGCACCTCGGCGTAGGAGCGCAGCTCGCCGGGGCGGGCGTAGGCCGCGAGCGTCAGCACCTCGGCGCGGGCCTGGGCCACACCCTCCGCGCCGGGCCTTGCCCTCCCGTACACCAGGCCGCCCGGCGGCTCCACCCCGCTACCCGTTTCCCAGCCCAGGCGCGCCCACACCCGCTCGGGGTTCACGTTCTCCGGCAGCAGGAACCACACCTGATTCAGGCTGACGGTGACCAGCGGGGCCGCGCCCAGGGAGGCCAGCACCTCGCGGACCTGATGGGCCGCCCGCTCGCGCCGCGCGAAGCCCTCCGGGGAGAGGGGGAGCGCGTCGGACAGCACCAGCAGCGCCACGCGGTAGGTGCCCTGCGGATCGAAGCCCAGGCGCAGCGCCCGCTCCTGAGAGGTGGGGTCGGCGGTGAAGTGTCCTTCCAGCAGGGTGTCCACGAAGGCGTAGCCCAGCCGGGCCTCGCGCACCTCCAGGTCGCGCTGGGCCAGCATCAGCAGGGCGGCCACCGTCGCGGCGTGTTCGGCGGCCCGCACCTCCAGGTCGGTCACCTGCCCGGCCCCGCCCTCCACCCAGACACCGCCCTCGCGCTGGCCGCGCAGCAGCACCGGCACCAGGATGCCGCCCGCCAGGAGACGCGGGGCGCTGCCGGGACGGTCCAGGGCCTGGCGCGCCTGTAGGGAGTCCGGGGCGGGGCCGGGCGTGAGGGAGGTGCCGTCGCGGGCCAGCAGCGCCGCCGCCCGGCCCAGTTGCCCGGAGAGGGTGCCCGCCACGTCGGCCAGGCTGCCGCCGAGGGCCGCGCGGGTCAGGGCACGGTGGATCGCCTCGCTGCGTTCCAGCACGTCGGCCTGGGCGCGCAGGATGAACTCGTGGACCTCCTGCACCACCTGCACGAACGGCACCTCCCAGGGCAGTTCCAGGGCGGGGACGCCACGGGCGGCCAGCGGCGCGGCGATTTCCGGCGGGAACGCGGTGAAGAAGCGCGGCACGGCCAGCAGAACGCCTGCCGGTTCCTGCCGGGCCAGTTCCTCCCCGAAGTGGGCCAGGGCCAGCGGGTCACGCGGCCAGGAGAGGCCGGTGGTCAGCAGCAGCGTACCGGGCCGCAGCCAGCGTTCCGGGTCAGGAATGTCGATCACGTGCGCGAGGCGAACCTCGCGGGACAGGTCGGCATCCGGAATGACCAGCCGGGCTGCCCGGCACGCGGGCAGCGCCAGCACGTCCCGGACGCGCATGTTGCCCTGCTCGCGCACGCTGGCGGTCATGGCAGCAGCATAGCGGAGAGCCTGTATTGTGGGAACCTCCCAGTCCAGCGGGCGGAATTTCGTTGCACTCTCACAGGGCAGGGGAAGGGTCCAGCTTCTACCATGCGATGCGCAGATTACAACCCGGTTTCGGCGTCTCCCCTTTCCCTTTCCGCGTGAGGTTCCCATGACGGTTTCTTCCAGCAGTTCGGTCCCGGCGCGTCCCAAGCTCGGCTTGTGGGGCGTCATCATGGTCATCTATTTCACGGTGGCGGGCGGGGCCTTCGGCATCGAGGGCCTGATCAGCGGCAGCGCGCCGGGAATGGCCATCGCGCTGATCCTGATCACGCCTTTCATCTGGAGTATCCCCACCGTCCTGATGGTGACGGAACTCTCCACCGCGATGCCCGTCGAGGGCGGCTATTACGTGTGGGTCAAGCGCGGCCTGGGCCGTTTCTGGGGCTTCGTGCAGGGATGGCTCGCCTGGCTGTACGGCCTGGTGATCGCCGCGAGCTTCAGCGCCCTCTTTACCGATTACACCAGCAGCTTTTTGCGGCTCACCTTCGGCGTGACGCTGCTCGACGACCACCCGCTCGCCCGCTGGGTGGTGGCGGCCCTGCTGATCGCGGGCTTCGCATGGCTGAACATCCGGGGCGCCAAGGCGGTCGGGGACAGCAGCAAGGTCTTCGCGGTGATGGTGTTCGCGCCCTTCATCACGATGTTCGTGCTGGCGCTCGCGCACTGGGCCGCGCACCCCACGCCCTTCTGGCAACCCTTCACGCCGCCGCATACCGGCATCTTCGGCGCGTTCGGCCTGGGCCTCTTCATCGTGATGTACAACTTCTTGGGCTGGGACGGCGTCAGCACGATCCTGGGCGAGATCGAAAATCCGCTGAAGGTCATCCCGCGCGCGATGCTGATCGCGGTGCCGCTGATCATCCTGGCGTACCTGCTGCCGGTGCTGGCGGGCCTCACGGCGGGGACCGACTACAGCAAGTGGGGGGACACCGTGTTCTTCCCCGAACTCGCCACCGCCATCGGCGGGCGCTGGCTGGGCATCTGGGTGGCGGTGGGCGGGATGTTCTGCGCGGCAGGCCTCTTCAATGCGATGGTGCTGTCGAACAGCCGCCTGCCGTTCGTGCTGGCCGCCGACCGGTATCTGCCGTCCGCCCTGGTCGCGCAGCACCCCAGATACGGCACGCCGATGGTGTCCATCCTGATCTGCTCGGCCATCTACGCGCTGCTGGCCTTCGGGCCGTTCCAGACGCTCGCGGTGACGACGGTGCTGCTGTACGGCGTGAGCCTGCTGCTGCAATTCGCGGCGCTGATCGCCCTGCGCGTGCGGGCGCCGGGGATGCCGCGCCCCTTCCGGATTCCCGGCGGGCTGCCCGGCGTGCTGCTGGTCGCGCTGCTGCCCGCCCTGATCATCGTGCTGGCCGTCGTCACGACCGTGCGCGACGAGGGCCTCAGCTTCCTGACGCTGGCGCTGCCGCTGCTGGCCTCAGCGCCGCTGGCGTTCCTGATCACCAGCGCCCTCTTCAAGCGGGGCGCCCCCGACGGCGTGCAGCACGAGGCCCTTCCTTCCGAGGTGGCGGAGGCCTGACTGGCACACAGCGGCCAAGCTGGGATGAGCGGGCAGACGGCGTGAGGGTTCAGCCGTCTGCCCGCTCTCTCCTCGACGACGCCGAGCCCTTCCGGCGCGTCTTTTTCGGTGGTCCCGGTTCGGTCGCGTGACCTGAGACGACTGCGCGGGCCGTCCGCCGGGCACGGCCCCATCACAGCAGCTTGTCGAGGGTGATCGGCAGGTCGCGGATGCGCTTTCCGGTCGCGTGGTAGACCGCGTTGGCGACGGCGGCGGCCATACCGACGATGCCGAGTTCGCCCACGCCCCGCGCACCGAGGGCGCTGGCGTGGGTGTCGGGCACGTCCAGCATCGTCACCTCGACTGTGCCGATGTCGGCGTTGATGGGCACCAGGTACTCCGCGAGGTCGTCGTTCAGCACCAGGCCGGTGGTAGGGTCCACCTCGGTCTGCTCGAACAGGGCCATGCTGGCGCCCCAGATGATCCCGCCGCTGAGCTGGCTCTCGGCAGTCTTGCGGTTCAGGACCCGCCCCACGTCGAAGACCCCCACCACCCGCGACACGCGCGGCGTCATGAAGTCGGGGTCCACCCGCACCTCCACGAAGACCGCGCCGAAGGAGTGGCGGGCATACCCCGCCGCGTCCGCCTCCACCGAGGCGTTCTGGGCCTGCATCATGGCGTCCAGTTGCTCACGCTTCCCGCCGATGGGCAGCACCTCGCGGTACACCTCGATATGGTTGCGGCCCGCCCGCGCCAGGATGTCCTGGAACGTCTCCCCGCGCGAGGGGTCGGCCTTCAGGAAGAGGCGGCCTCCCCGCGCGTCGAGGTCGTGGGGATTCAGGCCGTGCAGCGGTGAATGCTCGTCCCCGGTGGCGAGCAGCGCGAGTTCCTGCCGCGCCCCCAAGGAGGCGGCCATCACCACGTCGCCCACGCTGGCCGCCGTGCGCGAGCCACCGGAGTAGGCATTCTTGGGGTAGTTGGTGTCACCCAGCAGCACCTTCACGCAGTTCGGCGCCACCCCGAAGCCGTCGGCGGCGATCTGGGTCAGGATGGTGTAGGTGCCCGTGCCGATGTCCTGCGACCCCGCCTCGATCTCGGCGCGGCCGTCCTCGAGGATGCGGGCGCGGGCGGTGGCGGGGCTGGCGTAGACGGGATAGGTGACGGTCGCCATGCCCCAGCCCAGCAGCGTCTCGCCGTCGCGCATACGGCCCGGTTCCGGGTTGCGCTTCTCCCAGCCGAACTTCGCGGCGGCCTGCCGGTAACACTCGCGCAGGTGCTTGCTGCTGTACGGATGACCGCTTTTGGGGTCCGTCTCGGCGTAGTTGCGCAGGCGCAGTTCCAGCGGATCGAGGCCGACGACGTAGGCCAGCTCGTCCACCAGGCTCTCCAGCCCGAAGGACCCGCTGGCCTCGCCGGGTGCGCGCATCATGATGCCGTCGCCCGCGTGGGTGCGCCAGAGCGTCTGGGACACCTGCATGTTCGGCACGGCGTACAGCATCTCGGTGACGTGACTGACCGACTCGACGAAGTCGCCGTTCATGCCCGCCTGCGTGTCGGCGTGGAGGGAAATGGAGGTGATCTTGCCGTCTCTGGTCGCGCCGAGTTTGTAGTGCTGGACGGTGGCGGGGCGGTAGCCCACGCCCGCGAATTCCTGCGCCCGCGTGCGCGACAGCTTGACCGGGCGCTTCACCAGTTTTGCGGCGAGTGCC
This sequence comes from Deinococcus metallilatus, assembly GCF_004758605.1. Lineage (NCBI taxonomy): Bacteria > Thermotogati > Deinococcota > Deinococci > Deinococcales > Deinococcaceae > Deinococcus > Deinococcus metallilatus. Next base: position 309,092 of record NZ_CP038510.1, on the reverse strand, counting down.
GCGATGGGCAGGTGCGACCACGTCGCCGCCTTGCTGCCGAAGCCCCCACCGATGTAGGGCGACACCACCCGCACCTGTTGCGGCTCCAGCCCAAAGTGATGCGCCAGCGTGTGCTGCGGCGCCAGAATCCACTGGCTCGGTTCGTACACCGTGAGATGCGTGTCGCTCTCCCAGAAGGCGAGGGTGGCGTGCAGTTCCATCGGATTATGGTTTTCCTGCGGGGTGGTGTACGTGAGGTCGAGCTGCACCTCGGCGGCCTGATACGCCTGCTCGGCGTTCCCGCGCTGATAGGCCTCGTCCTCCACCGGCTTCTGGAGGTCCTCGCGCCCGCTTTCCAGGCTGCCTTGCAGCGTGCCGATGAAGGGTTCCTCGTCGTACTCGACCTCGACCAGCAGGGCCGCGTGCTGCGCCTGCTCCAGCGTCTCGGCCACGACGACGGCGACGACCTGCCCGCGCTGCTCGATCCTGTCGGTCTGGAGGGGGAGCAGGGCCGTGCCCGACGTGCTCTTGGGGAAGGGCTGCTCCACCGGCTTGAGCTTGACGCCTTCCGACTCATGGGTGAGGACCGCCAGCACGCCTGCCACCGCGCAGGCTGCCGCCGTATCGATGCGCCGCACCCGGCCACAAGGGATGGAGGACGTGACCAGCACGGCGTGGGCGACGTTCGGCAGCTCGTATTCGGCGGCGTAGGTGGCGTGGCCCGTCACCTTGTCGGGGCCGTCCACCCGGTTCATCCGCCGTCCGATGGCTCCGCCGGGGACTTGCAGGGGGGCGGGTCGGGTGCCGGTCATGCTTTCTCCTCGTTCCTGGTGACCCGTTCCAGAGCGCGGACGATCACGCTCTGCGCCAGCCCCACCTTGTAGGCGTTCTGCTGGAGGGGCCGGGCGTCTTGTAAGGCGAGCCGGGCGGCCTGCTCGAAGGCTTGCCGGGTCGCGGGCTGGCCTTTCAGGGCGTCCTCCGCCTCACGTGCGCGCCAGGGCACCGTGCCGACGCCACCCAGGGCGATCCGCACATCACGCACGGTATCCCCGTCCAGATCGACCGCCACCGCCGCCGAGGCCAACGCGAAGGAGTACGACTCGCGCTCGCGGACCTTGATGTACGTGCTGTTCACGGCCCACGGCAGGGCGGGCAGGTTCAGGCTCACGATCAGCTCGCCGGGCCGCAGGTCGTGTTCGAGGTCGGGATGGTTTTCCGGCTTCAGCAGGAAGTCCGTCAGCGCCACCTCGCGCTCGCCTTCCGGGCCGTGCAGGGTGAGGGTGCAGTCCAGCGCGACCAGCGGCACCGCCGCGTCGGAGGCGTGGGTGGCGATGCAGCAGTCCGAGGTGCCCAGAATCGCCTGCTTGCGGCTGTCACCCTCGATGGCGCCGCAGCCACTGCCAGGGTCGCGTTTGTTGCAGCTCGGAAAGTCCAGGTTGCGGAAGTAGGGGCAGCGGGTGCGCTGCATCACGTTGCCGGACATCGAGGCCATGTTGCGAATCTGCTGGGAGGCTCCGGCGCGGATGGCCTCGCTCAGCAGCGGATAACGCTGGCGCACCAGCGGATGCTCGGCCACGGCGGTGTTGCTGGCGAGGGCGCCGATCCGCAGCCCACCCCCCGCGTCCTCGACCCCGCGCAGCGGCAGGCGGGTGATGTCGGTCACGCGCTCCGGGCGTTCCACGTCCAGCCGCATCAGGTCGATCAGGGTGGTGCCGCCCGCCAGGAACCGGCCCCCCAGCGCCAGGGCCTGCGCCTCGTCCCCCGCACGCCGGTAGTCAAAGGGCCGCATCGCTCGCCTCCCCGCTCGCTCCTGGTGCGGCTACGCCCTGGGCGGCCACGCTCTGAATCGCCTTCACGATCTGGGGATAGGCGGCGCAGCGGCAGATGTTGCCGCTCATGAAGTCCTTGAGGTCGCCCTCGTCCCGGTCATGGCCGGTCTGGAGGCAGGCGATGGCCGACATGATCTGTCCCGGCGTGCAGTACCCGCACTGAAAGGCGTCGTGTTCGATAAAGGCCTGCTGGACCGGGTGCAGCGCCTCGCCGTCCGCCAGCCCCTCGATGGTCGTCACGGAACGCCCCTCCAGCGTGGCGGTCAGGGTCAGGCACGACAGCACCGCCTGGCCGTCCACATGGACGGTGCAGGCCCCGCACTGCCCGTGGTTGCAGCCCTTCTTGCTGCCGGTCAGCCCCAGGCGCTCACGCAGCACGTCGAGCAGTGTGGCCTGGGACGGAATCCACACCTCGCGCGCCTCGCCGTTCACGTACAGCGAGACACTCAGTTCCTGTCCGGTTTGCGGTTTCTCGGCCGTTGTCATCGTGATCCCTTCTGAGAACGTCCAGCCCGGTCAGGCCGCCATGCTGCCCAACAGGTTCTGGCAGGCCTGCTCGCAGCCGCGGCAGGACTCGGCACAGATGCGGCAGTGTTCCATGTTCATCTCGCGGGCGTGCCGCTCGCACTCGTCCCCGCAGGCGCGGCAGGCGGCTACGCAGGCTTGCAGTTGGGTCCGCAGCACGTTCTGATCGGGCTGCGTCAGCCGCGACAGCACCCGGCCCGTCGTCCCGCACACGTCCGCACAGTCGAGGTTCAGGCGGATGCAGTGAACGAGGTGCATCAGGTGCTCCCGCTCGCCCAGACAGGCGTCGGCGCAGGAAGTGCACACCTGCGCGCACTCGAAGCAGGCGTCGATGCACCTGGCCAGGGCGTTCAGGTCGAACACGCTGGCGGGGTTGGGGTGCGTTTGGAGCATCTGGAGGGTGTTCTGGGGCATGGTCAGTCTCCTTTGGGATGCGTTCCAGGGACGGGGGGAGCAGGTAGCCTCCGGCAGACGCTCCTCCTGCGCGGGGCGGCTAGGTCGCCCGCAGCAAAGCTCTTTTCCACGGTACAGGGCGCCTGGCCGCCTGGAGCATGAGCACCTCAAGGACACGCTTACGCCAGTTCTCATCTGCTGGGCTGCCCAGGCCGGGCGAACCGTCAGCATTCAGGAGAGGCCAGACCATGACTGATCGCGGCCAACTCCGGTCCATCGCCGCCTTTCACGCAGGCAGGCCGGGGAGGGCGCCATGAGCGCCGCTTCCCATACGAGATTCAACTGAGTCCTTTGCCTCTTGGAGGCGGGCAGGCCGCTACGTCGCCCCCTCTCCCCAGCCCTCTGTTTCGCAGCTTTGCAAGTCTCCCGCAAGGGGAAAGGGGGTAGGCAATTCATCTTGATGTCAACAAATCAGCTCCAGAGCAAAAAGGGCCGCCGCGCGTTTGCCCGGTCGTGCGGCGCGCGGTAAGGTCAGGGCTCCTGGTTGGAGGTGGTGTTGCCCGTGCCCGCCGTGATGACGGTGGTGCTCCCGGCCCTGTCGCCAGTGCTCATGCCCGTGCCGCCCTGCTGCACGCGGAGCCGGTTGTGGACATCCTTCACGCCGCGCACCCGCTCCACGCAATCTTCGGCCATGCGCTTCTGGTTGCGGTCGTTCACCGTGCCGGTCAGGGTCACTTCCCCATTCTGCACCTGCACCTCGATGTCGCTGGCGTCCACGCCGTGCTCGTCTTCCAGCGCGTCGTTCACCTGTTCCCGGATGCGGTCGTCGCTGCGCTGGTAGCCCCTGGGCCCCTTGCCCCGGTGGCTCTCCATGCCCGACTGGCCGGACATATGGCGTTCCCGATAGTCGGGGCCGTAGATGCGGCCCGAAGAGCCGTACTCGTAGCCCATACCACTGCCGGAGTCGGCGCCGTAAACCCCAGCGCCGCTGCGGTCGTAATCACGGTCAAAGGAATCGCCGTAGGAATCCTGGCTCATCGGGCCGCGGTCCATTTCCCAGCGGTCGTTGTCGCGCATCCAGCCGTCGTCCGTCCAGCGGTCGTCGCGGTCATCACCGTAGCGGGTCATGTGCTCCTCCAGGTGAGTGAAGAAGGCCGCCACCCGGTCCATCCGGGCGTCGCGACTCCTCCACCGGTCTTGCCTCCCAGTCATATCCGGCCGGGTCCCCCAACAACGTGACATTGCCTTTAAGGGCCGAACACCGAATCGCTCATGAAGAGTGGGGGACTTCACCGCCCCGTTGCCACACCTCCTGCGGCCCAGAATGACTTCGGCTTCCTCATCCCTAATACTGCTCGGCAAGGAGGCCAGCATGCGCGTGATCGCCAGGATGACCCACAAGGGACAGGAGCCCATCCCCCTGGTGCCGCGCCGGGAGGCGAACCCCTTGGGCGCCCTGATCGGCCTCCTGCCGCTGGTCACGCCATGAACCTCTACGACGACGCGGCCCGGCTGACCTTTCACTATGCGCGTGAGGAGGCAAACGCCCTGGGACACGCCCAGGTGGGGCCGGAACACCTGCTTCTCGGTCTGATGCGGGCCGAGGGTGGCGGACGCGACGTGCTGACGGCTCTGGGGGCCGATCTGGACCGGATGCGCCAGCAGGTCAGGGAGTTCAGCCCCCTGGGAAAGAGTTCATCCCCCCAGGGCAACAGTGTTCGTTTGGAGACGCCTTCCATCACCCCCCTCGGGCGCCGCGTCATGGAGATCGCCTCGCAGGAGGCACGGGCGCTCGGCGTCTCCGTCACGTCCACCCCACATATCCTGCTCGGCATCGTGCGTGCCCAGCATCCCGTCGCCCAGCGCGTCCTGGCCTCGCTTCAGGCCGATCCCGAGGTCATCATGGAGCGTGCGCGGGCCGCAGCTCCACCCTCTTCTGCAGAGACTCGACGCCAGGCCCAGGAGAGGGCGGCCCAGGTGCAGGCCCTCCGGCATCTGCTCGAAGAAACCCTTCAGAGAGACGGCACACCCCCGGCGGGAATGACGGAAGACGAACTGGTGGCCCTGATCCTCGGGGGCGGGGATGAGAGCCTGGTTTCTCTCTTCGAGGACGTGGTGTACCGCTGGCTGACGGAAGACCGGCTGTCCGGGAACCGGAAGCACGCCGTCCTGCTCCACCTCATCCATCACGCGATGCAGCGCCGGGGCTGAAGGCGTTCCACTCCCCGCTTTGATGCTTCACCCGGCCTGAGCCATACCCATCGCCGCAAGTTGGCAGGAGGCTCACTTGTCCTGGCCGAGCGCGAAGCCCTTGCTGAACTGTTCCTGGAGGAACGTGAACACCAGGAGGGGCGGCAGCAGGGTCACGATGGCGCCCGCCATCACGGCGCCCCAGTCGGTCTGCCCGCCCACGTCGATCAGCTTGCGCAGGCCGACCTGCACCACCTGGCGCTCGTCACTCTGCATGATCACCAGCGGCCAGAGGTACTGGTCCCACACGTACACGAACTGGATGACGGCCAGGGCGCCGATGGTATTCACGCTCAGCGGCAGCAGCACGTGACGCAGGAACAGCAGCGGCCCGCAGCCGTCGATGCGCGCGGCGTCGGCCAGCGAACTGGGGATGTTCAGGAAGTGCTGGCGGAAGAGAAAGGTCCCCGTCGCGGAGGCCAGGAACGGCACGATGATCGCCAGGTACGAGTTCGCCCAGCCCAGCCGCGTGGACACCAGATCGAAGAGCGCCACGATCAGCAGTTCGGTGGGCAGCATCAGGGTGAACAGCACCAGCGCGAAGGCCAGCGAGCGCAGCGGAAAGCGGAAGTACACGAACGCCAGCGCCGCCAGCACCGACAGCACGGTCTTGCCCACCACCACCGCGACCGTCACGATCAGGGAGTTGAGCATGTAGCGCCCGAGGTGCGCCTCGGTCCACACCCGCTCCAGGTTGGAGAAGAACGCCCCGCCGGGCAGCAGGCTGGGCGTGACGACCTGATCGCCGGGCTGCGTCGCCTTGATCAGCGCGAACAGCAGCGGCACCCCGACCAGGAACACCGCCACGATCAGCGCCGCGTGCGTGAGCGCGTGGGAGAGACGCCTGCGCCCCGTGATGCCCCGGGCCGGGCGGGTCACCTCCGCCGTATTGGTCCTCACCGTGTCAGCCTCCATAGTGCACTCTCCGGCTGCCGAAGCGGAATTGCAGCAGGGTGATCGTGCCCACCAGCACCAGCATCAGCACCGCCTCCGCCGCCGCGAGGCCCGTGCGGAAGTTGCGGAAGGCGTCCTCGTAGAGCTGATACACCAGGAAGGTCGTCACGCCCGCCTGCCCCTCGATGGGCCCCCCGCGCGTGAGGATGTCCACCAGGCCGAAGGAGTCGAACAGCGCGTAGACCACATTGGTAAAGAGCAGGAAGAACGTCATCGGGGACAGCAGCGGCACCACGATGCGCCAGAAGCTCTGCATACCATTGGCGCCGTCGATCTCGGCGGCTTCCAGCACTTCCCGGGGCAGGTTCGTTAGGGCCGCCAGGTAAAAGACGACGTTGTACCCCAGGCCCTTCCACACGGCGGCGGCCGTCACCAGGCCGAACGCGAGGGCCGGGTCGTCCAGCCAGCGGGGCCGCAGGCCGAAGAGCGACCCCAGCAGTTGGTTGACCGCGCCGACCTCGGGATTGAACAGAAACAGCCACAGCGTCCCGGCCACCGCCGGGGACAGCGCGTAGGGAAAGATCAGCAGCAGCCGGTAGATGCGCCCGCCGCGAATCGGGCGGCTCGCCAGCCAGGCCAAACCCAGGCCCAGGCCCAGGCCCAGCACCACGACCAGCGCCACGAAGGCGAGGGTCTGCCCCACCACCTGGCGGTACACGGGGCTGCCCAGCAGGTCCGCGAAGTTCGAGAGCCCCACGAACTGCCGGGTGCCCAGGACGATGTTGCTGCGGTAGCCGCTGAGCTGGAGCGTCTGCACGGCGGGCAGGTACAGGAAGACGGCCAGCACGATCAGGGTCGGCGCGAGAAACAGCCACGGCAGCACCCGGCTGCGAAAGGCGGGCGCCACCTCGGTTTCGCGGGCGGCCGGGGCGGCCTCGGGGGGCGCGGTGGGTAGGGCGGTCATGGGTCCTCCAGGTCGGGCGGAAAGGAGAAACGCGCGGCGCACGCCCCACCTTTCGGGGGTGCCGCGCCACGCGGGCAGCCTTCAGCGGAAGTTCTGGTTGTACTCGCGCAGCGCGGCGTCCACCCGCGCCTTGGTGTCCTTCATGGCAGCGTCCACGCTCTGGCCGCCCAGGACTTTCTGGAGGCCTTCTTCCATGATCTTGCGCGTCTGGATGGCGGTGCCGTTCAGCGCGCCCGCCGAGGCGAGATCGGGCGTCGTCTGGAGGAGCTGGTTAAAGGCCACGAGTTGCAGCGGCGTCTGGGTGAACCAACCCTGCTTGCGCAGCAGCGCGATGGAACTGTTGCGGACCGGGTAGTAACCGGTGAGCTTGTGCCAGTCGGCCATGTTCTTGGTGTTGGTCATGTACAGCGCGAAATCGAGCGCCGCCTCGGCCTGCGCCTTGCTGATGTTCTTGGCGACCCACAGGCTGGCGCCGCCGATCACCACACCGTTGCGTTTGGTGCCGTCGGGGATGGGCAGCACGCCGATCCCGAGCTGGAACCCTGCCTTTTTGGCCGCGTCGCTCACGTTGCCGATGTCGGCGGTGGAGTTGATGTTGAACACCGCCTTCTGGTTGCTGAAGATGGCGTTGCTGCCGTCGGTGTCCGCCAGCTTACCGGTATAGGTGTAGTACCCTTTGTCGTTCACGTCCTTCATGAACTGGAAAATGTTGCGCGCCGCCGCCGAGTCGAGGTTGCTCTCGGTCGCGCGGGCCTGCCGCCCGTTGCCGTTGTTCAAGAGGAGCGCATTCTGCTCGCTCATCCACTGCTCCACGAACCAGCCGTACACGGCCGCCGTGAAGCACTTGGCGTCGATGCCCGCGGCCTTGATCTTCTCGCAGTCCCGCATCAGGGCGCCGAAGGTGGTGGGCGGCCGCCGGGGGTCCAGGCCCGCCTTCTGCATCAGGTTCTTGTTGAAGTACAGCACCGGACTCGACGAGTTGAACGGCAGCGAGTTCACCTTGCCGCCGATGGTGTAGTAGTTGATGACCGGCTTGATGTAGTCGCTGAAGTCCACGTCCTTGATGCCGCTGACCGGCTGGAAGGCCCCCGAGTCGAGGGCGAGCTGGCTGCCGACCTCGAAGATCTGGACCAGGGCGGGCGGCTTGCCCTGGCGCGCCGCCAAGATGGTCGCCTGCAAGGAGTCGTTGTAGCCGCCCTTGTAGGCGGGCACGATCTTCACGTCGGGGTGCGTCTTGTTGTACTCGTCGGCGCGGGCCTGAATCCAGCCTGCGCGCTTGGCGTCGCCGAACGAGTGCCAGAAATCCACCGTGACGGTCTGGGCAGAGGCCGTTCCGGCCAGGGCGAGCGTGAGCATCCACTGTTTCATATGTCCTCCTGGGGGCCGCAGGGCAAGCGCAAGCGTAAGGGGCCGGGGTCAGGCCGCCGTCAGGCAGAATGGGGGCGCCAGGCAGCACAAGGCTGTGGACGGCCATCACGTCTCACGTCGATCTCAGATTGATTTTTGTGCCCGCAGCATAACATCCGCTTCGCGGCTTGTGAGCAAGACCCCCGGATCGTCTCCGATCAGCCCGTCCACGCCGAGCTGGAGCAGGTGCCGGGCAAACTCCGGGTCGTTCACGGTCCAGACGTTGACGCGCCAGCCGCGCGTTCTGGCCGTCTCCACCAGCGCGGGGGTGACCAGATGCCAGCGCGGGTGAAGGGCGCTCACGCCAAGCCGGGCGGCGACGTGCGGCATCACGTCCGGCGCGCGGTCGAACAGCAGGCCCCGCTCGACTTCGGGCGCCGCCTGCCGCAGGGCCGCGAGCACCAGCGGGTTAAAGCTCGACACGACCGCCGAGGGCAGCAGGCCATAGCGCCGCAGCAGCTTGGCCGTGCGTGCCGCCCGGTCGTCGGGCCACCACGACTCGTACTTGAGTTCCACGTTGAGGTAAGCGCCGGTGTCCGCCGCCCAGGCCAGGACCTCCTCCAGCGTGGGTACGGGATGCGGTGCCAACTGCCCCCGCGTCAGGTCGGCCAGCCGCCACCCGTCGAAGAGCCTCTCGTCGTGATGCACGACCAGCGTGCCGTCCGCGAGGCGCCGCACGTCGAACTCCACCCCGTCGAGGCCTCCGTCCAGGGCGGCCTGAAAACTCCGCAGGGTATTTTCACGGTGCTGGCGGGGCGAGCCACGGTGGCCGAGCAGAAGGGGACGGGACATGCCCGCATCGTACCGGGCGGCGCGGCCGTGATTATGGCGATGCCCGCCTCCGGGCCGGTGAACAAGCCGGTGGAAGGCGCTTACAATGCCTCCCGTGGACGTTCATGGAACCGCCCTCCCTGGCGCCGCGACGCCAGATCACGCCGCTCACGCCCTGGCCGGTACGGACGGGACGGGTCCGGCCTTGTTCGCGGGCACCCCGTGAAGGCAGGTCGCCCGCTCGAAGTGATCGTCAATCCACTCGCGCGGCGCGGGACCGCCTACCGGGAGGCCCTGGCCGTCTTTAGGGCGGCGGGCTGGGTTCCGCGTGTCCACGACTGCCGGGAAGAGGACCCCGAAGAGGTGGTGACGGCGGCGGTGCGGGCCGGGGCCGGGCGGGTCGTCGTGGCGGGGGGCGACGGGACGCTGGCGCAGGCCGCGCGGCCTCTCCTGTACAGCGGGACGGCGCTGGGCATCCTGCCCCTCGGGACCGGCAACACCTTTGCCCGCAATATGGGCGTGCCCCGCGACGTGGTGCAGGCCGCGCGGGTGATCGTCTCGGGGAGCGAGCGGCGCGTGGACGTGGGGGAGGTGAATGGCCGGGTGTTCCTGAATTCCGTCACGCTGGGCTTCTCGGCCCAGATCGCGGCCAACCTCACCCCGGCGCTCAAGCGCCGCCTGGGCTGGCTGGCGTACCTCCCGGCGGCCTGGCCGGTGGCCCGACACCCCCCGTCCCTGCGGCTCACCGTGACGGCCGACGGCGTCCCCTCCCGGCTGCACACGCCGCAACTGGTGATCGCCAACGCGCGTGACGTGGCGGCAGACCTGCTGGTGCCCGGCGCCGACTATCAGGACGGGCGGCTGGTGCTGCTCGCGCTTCCCGCCGGGTCCCCGCTCGCCACCCTGGCGAATCTCGTCCGCTGGAAGCTGGGCGACACGTCGCGGCTCCGGGTGCAGCGGGTGGGCGAGGTCGGGGTGATGGGCGTGGGCGAGGCGCTACATGCCAACGTGGACGGCGACCTGACCTGGGAAGTCATGCTGAGCGTGCAGACCCACCGCACAGCCCTCACGGTCTGCGTCCCGCCCGCTCCCCGGTCATGAGTCGCGGGGAGAGGGCCGGGCGGGGACTCATACCAACTTAAGGTGAGTCGTAGACGAACCCGAGCGAAGCGAGAATAAGAAAATACCGGCTTGCGGCGATGGAAGAACCTCCGGTGTTTTTCCCGGAGGTTCTGAAATCAGAGCAAGTCGGTATCAGGCGGCCCGTTCGTATATCCTGAACCCAACCGAACGCTTCCCGAGGCCGCCTCTCCCCTGCCCTGAGAAAGACATGCTGCATACCGTCGAGAAGGCCGGTCAGGTTCTGAACCTGTTCACCCCCGAGCGTCCCGAGTGGGGCGTGAGTCAGGTCGCCGCCGAGCTGGACCTGCCCAAGTCGAGTGCCCACGCCCTGCTCAGCTCGCTGACCCAGGTGGGCCTGCTCTACCGCATGATGACGGGGCGTTACCGCCTGGGCTTCCGCATCCTCACCCTCAGCCAGGCGCTGCTGCACAACACGCCCTGGCGCGAGGTCGCCCGCGAGGAGATGGAACGGCTGCGCGCCCGCTTCGGGGAGACGGTGCATCTGGGCGTGCTGGCGGGGGGCGAAGTGGTCAGCGTGATCCGGCTCGGCGGCACCCGCGCCGACGCCGCCGAGGTGATGCCGATGGGCAGCGTGCTGCCGCCGCATTGCAGCGCCCACGGCAAGATTCTCCTGGCCGAACGGCCCTGGACCTTCGTGGAAGGCGTGCTGGAACGGCACGGGATGTCCGCCTACACGCCCAACACCATCACGGCCCCCGACGAACTGGCCTCCGAACTCGCCCGGGTGCGCGAGCGGGGCTATGCCTACGACATCGAGGAGGTGCGCTCCGGGCTGTGCTGCGTGTCGGCCCCGGTTCGCAACCACAACGGGGAAACCATCGTGGCGGTCGGTGTGGCGGTCCCGCCCGGCCGCTTCCACCAGCACAAGACGCGGCTGCGCGAAGCGGTGATCGAGGCGGGGAAGCACATCTCGGAACGCATCGGCTACAACCCCGAGTTTGCCGAGGCCGGGCGCTACTGGTGGGCCTCCATCGACGGCCGCGACGAACTGCAACCCGCCCGCCAGAACCGCCGGGACGCGCCGCGCCGCAAGCCGCGTCAGAAAGCCGCGCGGCCCCAGCCAGACCCTCTGAAGTGAGCCGCGAGTGGGGGCGGCAGACTCTCCCCCGCCTCGTTGCAACCGGGATGGACCGAGAACCGGGGGTCACGTCACAGCCCGTCCCCCGTGCGCCACCTGGGGGTGTACTACGCGCGGCACGGCGTGCTTCAGGTGATGCCCATGCGGGACCTGTTCCGGTCCGGCCTCTTGCTCGTGAGCTGGTTCGACGACAGCCTGCCCAGGGCCTGACGAATGGCCCCGCTGCCGAGCATGAAGGGCCTGCGCCACCAGGCAGATGCCGTTCTCACCTGCGGTCACGCACACTGAACGCACCCGGTTCCAGGCCTGCCGATGGTGCGGGCCAACGCAGTGAACCAGCCTGCCCTCAGCACGGGGGAGTGCAGGTGGACGGGCAGGGAAGGCCCCGTAGAACCTTCACCCTGCCCCCCCGACTTTCGCCCCTCCACCCTCGCCAGGGTCCTCCAGATTCTGGCCCTTGAAGAGTGGCCGATCCTGGTGGCGGAGTCCAAAACACCACAGATCCCCGCAGAACTCCAAGTCGCGGTGGACCAGGGTGAGGTGGATCATCAAGCTGCTCCAAGTGGGCCACCAGCGCGGGGACATGGCCCTCCATCTCGTTCGTTGTCCGCCGGGCCGACCTCCCACGACTTTGCGGTGGCCCTGGGCGGCGTTTCCGGTCATGGCGACCTCCGGGCCATTCCAGGTAGAGTATGATCAGGCGTCTTCGTTCCAACCCAAGTCCTGCACTCCCTCCAACGAGGAGGTTCCTGTGGCCCATCTGAAACGGCTTGCCCTCAGCGGGTGAGGGCGCGAGGTGGCCACGACCCTGTTCCTGTTCGGCTCCCCACGTCTCCAGGTGGATGGGCACGACGAGGCGTGGCTGCCCGACCGGTGTTCTCAACTTCTCACCTATCTCGCCTGCCGCACCGGGTGGGTGGGCCGCGAGCAGCTCCAGTACCTCTTCTGGCCCGACCACGCCCCGGACATGGCCCGGGGCAACCTGCGCCAGTTGCTGAGCCGGGTGCGTGCCCGGAGCGTCCCGGGGCTGGAGGTGGAACGTGAGCGGCTGCGCTGGCGGGTGGAGACAGACCTGGCGGCCTTCCTCCGTGCCGTGTCGGAACACCGCTGGGCAGAGGCCCTCACGCACGCCAGCGGCCCATTCCTGGCAGGCTGGGAAGGGACTGGAACGGGCGAGTTTGCCGCCTGGCTGGAACGGGAACGCGAGCACCTGTGTCAGGCCACCCGCGCCGCCCGCTTGGGGCGGGCCCACGAGCTGGAAGAGGAGGGCTGCCATCTGGAGGCCGCCGACCTCCTCCAGCCCCTGCTGGAGGGAGATGAATTTGACGAGGCGGCGCTGCGGGTGCAGGTGGCCGCCCTCCTGAAGGCGGGTGGGCGCGAGCGGGCGCTGCGAACGTGCGGCACCTTTGTCCAGCGCCTGCGGGCCGAACTCGGCCTGGAGCCGACGGCCGAACTCGCCGGGCTGATCCGGACCCTGCAAAGCCCGGAGGCGGCCGCCCCGCCCGCGCCTGCCGCCCGCCTCTCCGGGGTGGGTCTGCCCACCAGCGCGGCCTCCTTCATCGGGCGCAGCCTCGAACTCGCCGAGATCGCGCGGCTCCTCGCCCGGCCGGATGTCCGCCTGCTCACCCTGACCGGTCCCGGGGGCATCGGCAAGACGCGCCTCGCCGTGGAAGCCGCCCGGGGCCTCGCCCCCAGCTTTCCGGACGGCGTGGCCTTCGTGTCCCTGGCGGCGCTGAGCGACCCGGCCCTGGTCGCGCCGGGCATCGCCGAGGGTCTGGGCCTTCCGCTGGAGGACCGGGCTGACCCGCTGGGCCAGGTCGTGCGCTTCATCGGCGCGGGTCGGCGGCTGCTGGTGCTCGACAATTATGAACACCTGCTGGGCGGGGTGACGGTCGCCCTCAAACTGGTGCGGGGATGCCCGAACCTGCGCCTGATCGTCACCTCGCGCGAACGCCTGGGGCTGGAGGACGAGTGGCTGCTGCCGCTCTCCGGCCTGGATCACCCGCAGGAGGCGGAGGTCGGCGAGGTGGAGGGCCGCCACTTCGACGCGGTGCAGCTCTTTCTTGACCGGGCGCGGCGGGTGAGGCCGCAGTTCACTCCGGGCGGGGACCTGCACCGCCTCTTCGAGCTCTGCCGTCTGGTGGAGGGTTCACCGCTGGCCCTCGAACTCGCCGCCGTGTGGACGCGGTCGCTGCCCCTCGCCGAGATTGTGCGGGAGATCAGGGAGAACCTGGATTTTCTGACCAGCCGGAACCCGGACAAGGCGGGGCGGCACCGCAGCCTGCGGGCGGTGTTCGAGTCCTCCTGGGGGCGGCTGACCCCGCTGGGGCAGGAGACGCTGCGCAGGCTCGCGGTGTTCCGGGGCGGCTTCCGGCTGGAGGCGGCACGGGTGGTCACCGGCGCTTCCCCGGCGGTCCTGGCCGCGCTGGTGGACGCCTCGCTGCTGTGGCTGGGGCCGGGGGACCGTTACTTCCGGCACGCCCTGCTGCACCAGTACATGCGGGAGAAGCTCGCCGGGCACCCCCGGGAGCAGCGGGAAACCGAGCGGCGGCACGCGCACTATTACCTCGCCCTGCTGGGAGAGCGGGGAGACGCGATCCTCGGCCCGGAGGGCGGGGCCGCGCTGGCCGCCCTGGACGGGGAACGGGAGAACATCCGGGCGGCCTGGGACCACGCGGCGGCGGCCTGGCCCGGGGACCTGCGCCCCGCCGTGGTCCAGGCCGCGCTGTACTACGACCGCCGGGCGCGCTTTCAGGAGGGATTCACCGCCTACGGGCGGGCCGCCCGCACACTGCGCGGGGACAGCCCCAGCCAGCGGGCGTTCCTGGGCGATGTGCTGGTTCGCCAGGGCTGGTTCGCCATGCGTCTGGGGCAGCACGGCGAGGCCCGGGAGCTCGCGGCCCGGGGCCTGGCGCTGGTGCCGCCGGGAAGTGTCTCGGCCATGCACGGGCACAATGCCCTGGGCACCATTGCCGAGCACACCGGCGACTATGCGGAGGCCGGGCGACACTTCCGGGAGGCCCTCCGGCTGGCCGGGGAACACGTCCTTCCGGCGCGGCAGGCCGACCTCTCGACCCACCTCGCGGCGGTGGAGGCGGCCCAGGGCCACTACCGGGAAGCCGAGGCACACCTGCGGGAAGCCCTGGTCCTCTACCGGAAGATCGGCTACCACGTCGGCCTGGCCTTCGGCCTGGCGCAGCAGGGCAACCTGCTGCTGGCCCTGGGCCGCCCCGAGGAGGCCGGGGCCGCGTTCAGGCAGGGTCTGACGCTCGCGCAAGACCTCGGCGTCCACCAGCGGGTGCCGCCCTTCCTCCAGGGCCTGGCCGAAGTCGCCTATGCTCGGGGGGCCTACGAGGAGGCCAGGCAACTGGGCGAGGAGGAACTGGAGCGCGGCCGGAAGGAGGGAAGCCGGAGCACCCAGATTGCCGCGCTGGGCCTGCTGGGCCGGGTGAGCGCGGCGCAGGGGAAGGGCGCCGCTGCGGGCTTGCACCTCGGCCAGGCCCTGCACCTCGCCTGGTCTGCCGGGGAGACGCCGAGGGTCCTCGAACTCCTGACCGCCCTCGCCGGGTGGCAGCTCACCCGGGGCGAGGCCCGGGAGGCGCTGCCCCTGCTCCTGCTGGTAGAGTGCCATCCCGCCGCCGAGGAGCGGGTCAAGGAACTCGCCCGGCGGCTGCGGCGGACTCTGGAAGGCCAGCTCCCGCCGCAGGCTCTCGCCCAGGCACAGGCTGACCCCGCGAGCCTGAATTCCGTGGTGACCGAGGTGCTGGCCGGGCTGGATTCCGCCTGACCCTGGACGGCTCCGGCCAGGCCGAACGTGATCCCGCCGCCCGCGTCGAGGCCCAACGGGCGGATCAAGTCCAGTTGGACACTCTGGTGTCGCGCACCCCCGGTTTCCCCCGGTGGCGGGCGCGGCAAGGAGGAAACCGTCTGCTGGCGATGAGCACAGGAGCCGCCCTGCTGACCCCCTTCCTGGCAGTTCCGGGAGCAGTCGGTCCCCTCCCCTCTCCGGTTGCCCCCGCGTGATACGGACGCCCACTTTGGACCTCTTCATGTAACGCACTTATCACGTTCCTTTTCGCACACTGACCCGGAGCGTCAAGCCGGGCGGATGCCGCCGCCCGCCGCAAGGGAGGGAGGTGACAGCACGGTTCGCGGCTCCCGCCGGGGTGGCCGGACGGCAGCCCGGGAGCGGGGAGGAGCTCGCCCGTCCCCACCAGGAGGCCAACGATGTACGCCAGGGTAGTGATGGTCATGATTCGGCAAGGCAAGACGGAGGGCACCGTCGAGATTTTCCAGGACGCGCTGATCCCGGTCCTGCGGGAACAGGCGGGCTTTCGTGGGGCGCGGCTTCTCACCGACGCGAATTCAGGCAAGGGCCTGATGATCACCCTGTGGGAGAGCGAGGCGCAGATGCGGGCGAACGAGGCCAGCGGCTTCTTCCGTGAGCAGCTCGCGCGCTTCGCGCCGGTGCTCAGTGCGCCGCCCAGCGCCGAGCACTACGAGGTGAGCGTGTCGGTCTGAGTGCGGGACAGACGGCCCTACGGCGAAGCACCGTGAGCCCGCCGACCAATTGCCCATGACACGTGGAGGGATCATGACGGCTCTTCTCTTCCGACTCGCGGCCCGGACGGGTGTGTGGGCCGCCAGCGTGCTGGCCGTGCTCGGGTCTGTGGCCCTCACGCAAGGCACCCTGGCCGGGGCGGGCGAGCGCTACACGCCGGTGGTCCAGTCGGTGCCCTCACCGCCACGCTGGTTTCTGGGGACGGACGGCCAGGTGCACCTGGTGTACGAGCTGCTGCTGACCAACGCCTTTCCGGTGCCCGTCACGGTGACTTCGGTCGAGGTGCT
This sequence comes from Deinococcus metallilatus, assembly GCF_004758605.1. Classification (NCBI taxonomy): domain Bacteria; kingdom Thermotogati; phylum Deinococcota; class Deinococci; order Deinococcales; family Deinococcaceae; genus Deinococcus; species Deinococcus metallilatus. Next base: position 293,011 of record NZ_CP038510.1, on the reverse strand, counting down.
GGGGACCGCGCCCAGCCGCCCGCTTGCCAGGTTCAGCGGCGACCGCCTGAGTGCGGCGATGTCGCTCCTGGCGACCGGCAGTGTGCCCACGACAACGCTTCCACCTTCTGGCGTGGGGGCGGCGTGGCTGGATGTGCCTCTGCCCACTCCGCAAGCGCTTCCCGGTGAGGTGCTGCACCGGGTCACGGTGAGCGTGCCACCCGGCCTGCCGGTGCCCACCACCATCACCGACACAGGCGGAGCCGCCAGGGTGGACCTCAGGCCGCCGACGGTACTCGGCCCGCCCCTGCTCGGTTCCGGCTGGGCCGCCATCGGGAGTTGTTGCGACGGTCCGCATCGCCGGGCCATCCAGCCCATCAACGGGCGCCTGCACCTCAGCCAGCGCTTCGCCATCGACTTCAACCGGCTTGGTGAAGCCTCGCGGATCGTGGTCGGTGACCCCTATCTCAACGTGAGCTATCCAACCTATGCCCAGCCGGTGCTGGCGGTCGCCGATGCCACCGTGCTTGAGGCGGTGGACCGGTACCCCGATCAGGTTCCCAATCACCCACGCCCGGTGGGGATCGAGGAGGCCGATGGCAACCACGTGATCCTCGACCTGGGCGGTGGGCGTTTCGCGTTCTACGCTCACCTCAAGCCCGGCAGTGTGGGCGTTCGCGCGGGTCAGACCGTGCGGCGGGGACAGATGATCGCCCAGGTGGGCAACTCGGGCAGCTCGAGCGGCCCCCACCTGCACTTTCAGGTGATGGACCGTCCCTCGGCGCTGGCCGCCGACGGCCTGCCGTATGTCTTCGACTGTTACGAGATCAGTGGGCGGACGCCGCCCCTGGACGTCCTGCTTCAGTCCGACCCGCGCACGCCGGTCCCGGTTGACCCGCAGACGGCCGGGCCGCAACGGGCGAGCCTGCCGCTTGGCCGCGATGTGCTCACCTTCCCCCCGGTTCCGACACCCTCAAGGAGTTGCCCATGAACACGAAACCCGTTGTCGCCCTGCTGGCCCTGCTGGCTCCGCTGACTCTGGCTCAGACCAGTTCCGCCGCGCGAGCGGGTACTCCTGCCGGTCAGCTCGCCCTGCTGACCCAGGCCACCCCCGATGCACGGGTCAATGCCGCCCTGGGTCAGCTCGACGCCCTGGCCCGGCAGACCCTGGAACGGACCCATATCCCCGGTATGGCCATCGCGGTCGTGTACAAGGACCAGGTGGTGTACCTGAAGGGCTTCGGGGTGCGCGAGGTCGGCAAAGAGGGTTCCGTGGACCCGGACACGGTGTTCCAGCTCGCCTCGATGTCCAAACCCCTGGCCTCGACGGTCGTGGCGCGGCTGGTGGGCGAGGGGGTGGTGGGCTGGGACGATCCGGTGGTGTGGCACGACCCTGGCTTCGAGCTTTCCGAACCGGCCGCCACGCGCGAGGTGACGCTGCGCGACCTGTTCTCGCACCACAGCGGCCTCCCCGAAGTCGCCCCCGACCTGCTGGAAGACCTGGGCTTTGGCCGCGACGAGATCCTGTACCGTCTGCGCTATCTGCCGCTCCCCAAGGGCTTCCGGGGCCAGTACGCCTACTCCAATTACGGCATCACCGAGGGCGCGGTGGCGGCGGCGAAGGCGGCCGGACAGTCCTGGGAGGACCTGTCCGCACAGAAGCTGTACGAACCCCTCGGGATGACCTCCACCAGTTCGCGGTTGTCCGATTACCTCGCCGCGAAGGACCGCGCCTCGCTGCATGTGCTGGTGGGCGGGAAGTATGTCGCCAGGTATCAGCGCGATCCCGATCCCCAGTCTCCCGCCGGGGGCGTGAGTTCGACCGTCCGTGACCTGGCCCAGTGGCTGCGGCTACAGTTGGCGGGCGGCAAATTCAATGGGCGGCAGCTCATTTCCACGGACGCCCTGCGCGAAACCTACGTGCCCGAGGCGCGGCGGGCGTCTCCGGGGAATCCCGCCACCGACCGAACAGGCTTCTACGGCCTGGGCTGGGACATCGACTACGACTCGGCGGGTCGCGTGCGGATCGGCCACTCGGGGGCCTTCATGCTGGGGGCGTCCACCACCGTCACGATGGTGCCGTCGGCGGACCTGGGCATCGTCGTCCTGACGAACGCCGCGCCCGTCGGCGCTTCGGAGGCCGTGGCCCAGACCTTCATGGACACCGCGCTGGATGGGAAGCCCCAGCGTGACTGGGCGGCTCTGTACCAGCAGGCGTTCGAGGCCATGTCCGCCGGTGTGCTGGCGAGCAGCGACTACAGCAAGCCCCCGCAGCCCGTCGCGCCCGCCCTGCCGCCCAGCAGCTACGTGGGCACCTACACCAGCGACTTCTACGGCAACGTGCAGATCGTGGAGCGTGGCGGTGGGCTGACCCTGGTCATCGGACCCAGGCAGCTCCAGTATCCGCTCACGCACTACGACCGTGACGTGTTCACCTTCGCGCCCACCGGGGAATCGGCCAGGACGATCAGCGGTCTCACCTTCCAGATCGGCCTGGATCAGAAGGCCTCCAGCCTGAACATCGAATCCCTGGACGTGGCGGGGCAGGGGACGTTCACGCGTGTGGTGGGCGGCGCACCATGAAACCCGGTCTTCGAAACCACCTGCACGCGCTCAGCACGAGGACACGGGTGAATCTGAACCCAGAGGAGCGGCGGCGTCGGGCGGTGGCGGCCATCGCCAAGCAGGAAGTGACGACGCTCCTCGACCTGTTGTAAGTGGGCCGATGACCGGCTCAAGGAGCACATGCGCGGAAGTTGACGCTCTGCACTGGTGGAACTGGAGTTTACATATACGCCAGCAGATGTGCCTCACCGAGGGTCGTGGCAAGTTGTTGGCTTTAAGGAAAGCCGGGAGCCGGAGAACCTCAGGCGGCCTGCTGCACTCCTTTGCTCCAAGTCTTGAAGGCTTCTGCCCAGGGAGGTCTGGGTGCCGTTTTTCGCCTTTCTTGACAGTGTGGACGCTGTGACAGGCAGGACACTCGGGCACTCCACCATCGCATCACTTTCGGTAGCCACCACCGAGGAGGGAACCCATCAGCCCCTCCCCGGATGGACCATCAACTGGCATCCGGCGGCCCACGTATCCCGTCCTATCCTCAAGTGAACGGGACCCACAGCGTTCACGTATCCACCGGCTTCCCGACCCACACCGGGGATCACGCACGTCTTCACCCCCCGCCGTCCGTACCCCCCAGGCCCGCCTCCCTGGCCTTCACGATGGCCTGCGCCCGGTCGGCCACCTGCAATTTGCTGAAGATGTTCGAGATGTAATTGCGCACCGTTTTGGAACTGAGGGCCAGCCGCTGCGCAATCTCCCCGTTGTTCAGCCCGCCCGCGATCAACTTCAGGATGTCCAGCTCGCGCCCCGTCAGTTCCGGGAAGGCGCTCACCGGCAGGGCGGACTGGGGCGTCTGGAAAAAGCGCAGCACCCGCGCCGCGATACTGGGGCTGAACAGCGCCTCCCCGCTCGCCACCGCTTCCACCGCGCGCAGCAATTCCGTCTGATCCGCGCCCTTCACGATGTACCCGCGCGCCCCCGCGCGCATCGCCATGAACACGGATTCGTCGTTGTCGAACATGGTCAGCACCAGAATGCCCACATGCGGCCAACGGGACAAGGCGGCGCGGGTCGCCTCGATGCCGTTCAGGCCCGGCATCTGAAGGTCCATCAGGATCACGTCCGGCATGGTATCGCCGGTCTTCTCCAGCACCTCCTCCCCTGTGGCGGCCTCGGCCACGACCTCCACCGTCGGCAGGGAGGCCAGCAACACCTTCAGCCCCTGACGGAAGAGGCGGTGGTCATCCGCGATCAGGAGGCGGATGCGTTCCATGTGAGCCCTCCTCCCGCCCGTACCGGCAGGACCGCGTGCAAACGTGTGCCGCCTGCGGACGATACCAGCGTCAGGCTGCCGCCGAGTTCCTCCGCCCGTTCGCGCATGGACCGCAACCCCACTCCACCCGGAGCGTGCGCCGGGAAGCCCAGCCCGTCATCCTGCACCTCCACCGTCACCTGATCCGCCACGTGGACCCTCAGTTCGCAGTGGGAGGCGTGCGCGTGCCGAACGACGTTCGCCAGGGCCTCCTGCACGATTCGGTAACACGCGACTTCCGTCGCGGCGGGCAGGTGCGTCAGGTCGCCCGTCAGGGTCAGCCCGACGCGAAGGGCGCCGTCGTACCCCCGGGCCTGCTCACGGAGCGCGCCCTCCAGGCCCAGCTCATCCAGCGCGGGCGGGCGCAGGGCATACACCAGACGCCGGATGCCCGCCAGAACGTCCTGGGTCTGGCCCTTGAGTTCCAGCAGCAGGTCGTCCACGCGCGTGACGTCGCTCCCCAGCAGGTTTCTGGCGGCGTCGAGCTTCACCGCCAGCGTGGCCAGTTCCGGTCCCAGCCCGTCATGCAGGTCACGCCGGATGCGCCGCCGCTCCTCCTCGCGGGCCGCGACGAGCGCCTCGCGGGACCGCTGCAAGTCGAGGTACTGCCGCACGACGAACACGGCCACACTCGTCTGCTGCGCCACCGTGTCGAGGAGCTTCCGCTCCATGGGTTTGAAGGCGTCTCCCACGCGGGGGGCGAGGCGCAACTCCCCCACCGTCTCCCCCTGGTGGACGAGCGGCCAGGTGAGCACCTCCCCAGCGGGCGTGCCCGCCCAGGCCACTACCCGGGCCTGCTCCCCCGAGTCGAGGGTGATGGCGACGTACGGCAACTTCAGCGTTCCCGCGATGGTCTGGGTGATGGCGGGCAGCAACGCCGAAGGGTGAGCAGCGCGCCCGACACGGTCGCTGAGCGTCCGCAGCACCTGGTACGGCTCGTCCCGCTCCCCGTACAGCAGGCGGTTCACGCCGCGTTGCAGCCCCCGGCGCAGGGGGTCGAACAGCACCGCGATCAGTCCGGTCGCCAGCAGCGACAGGGTGCCATCCGCGGGCAGGCCCAGCAGCGACCCCAGGCCGCGCACGACGAGGGCGTACACCCCGACGACGCCCGCCGTCAGCCCTCCGTACACGAGCGTGCGGTTCAGGATCACGTCGATGTCGAACAGGCGGTACCACAGCAAGGCAATGGTCGTGCAGACGGTGTACACGAGGTCGCACAGGCAATCCTCGATCAGCAGCCGCGAGAGCCACGGCACGGCGGGAAGCGCCTGAAGCTGCCACGCCCCGTGCAGGACGGTGATCAGGCTGGAGAAGCCGTACCCGAAGCCGAACCAGCGCACCTGTGCCCGGCGCGGCCCCTCCCGCACCGTCACCAGCAGGTAGACCACCACGGCGAGACTGAGCAGGTTGTACGCGGACATCAGGTGGAACACCAGGGGGGCATTCCCGGTGACCCAGATGACCGCCAGCACGACCCAGGGAACGCCGTACATCAGGAGGTACGTCCACCCGGTTCGCAGGACCCGGCTGGGGGTGGGAAAGCTCAGGATGAAGTGCAGCCCCAGCGGGGGGACGACCAGCCAGAACACCATCGAACCCAGAAGCCGCGCCAGGTAGAACGCGGCGGGGACGAGCGTGTCCGCCACACTCAGCAGTGACCCGGTGGTGCTGATGGCGGCGGCGACCGGAACGGCTTGCAGCAGCAGGAACAGTTGCGCGCTGCGGTACGTGGGTCGCCGCCAGAACACGTAGGCGGCCAGGACGAACCCCAGCCAGACGTACACGCCTCCCACGGGCGGGTCGATGAAGGTGTACCAGGCGGCTTTCGCCACCCCCCCGGCCGACCAGTAGCCCAGCGGGACCTCCAGGGTCAGCGTCTCCCCCGCCCGCTCCACCATGTACTCGACCGTCTGTCCCGCCGTGTAGTTCAGGGGGGACGGTTCGAAGCGGACGGCATGGCCCATCAGTTCGGTCATGGGCACGCCCTGCACCGCCAGCAGGTGGTCCCCCTCCCGCAGCGGGGAGGGCAGGCCCAGCAGGTTCTCCTGAAAGACCGGCGTCTCATCCGGCGCCGCGGCCGTTCGCCACCCGTCGGTGGGCAGGGACAGGCGGTAGGCCTTCTGCCCGGCGGACACGAGCAGCAGCAGCAGGACCAGCCCCAGCGTGACCCAGGCGGAGCGGCCCAGGCGCGAAAAGACGGGTCGGTGACCGGACTGCTCAGGCATGCCCATGACGTCCTCGGCGGCTGTGCGAGCGGCTTACGGAAGCTTGACCAGTTGCACCAGCATTGTGACACCCCTCGGTGTCCGCCCGCCGAAGAAGTCCTGGGTCGTCAGAGTTCCCGGTGTGGCGAGCGTGGGCGTCTCCGTCCCCTCCGGCCCGCACGGGCAAGGGATGACGTGGTTCTGGCTGTTTGCGCGCGGAGCGTACAGCAGGGAGTTTCTCGCCCAGATGGTCGGCTTGCCCTTCAACACGCCGTCCGGGAATCCGGAGGTGCGGAGGAAGGCCTCGGCTTTCTCGCCGTAAATGCACATCCCCGAGAAGGGCTTGACGTGCGGCTCGTCGCAAGCATCTTCTGGCCCGGCGCCAGGACGGCCACGGAAGATGTTGGAGCCGATGTAGGTCATGGTGCGCCCGTCGCTGTGGATGTGCCCGAAGAAGCTGAAGCTCTCCCACCACGGGGGGAGGACCGGCTGGCCGAACGCAGCAACACACAGCGCCTCAGTCTCACAGCGCATCTCGATGGTCCAGGCGTACTCCCCGGCGGGCAAGGCCTGGGGGGGCTGGGCCTGGCTCCCCGCACCCCCTCCGAGGCTCGCGAGCAGCAACAGGGCGGTCTGCATACTGTTGGTCATAAAGACCTCCTCGCCGCAACGGTAGGCCGGGCGATGTCCCAAGCGCATGGGAGCAGGGTCCGGGGGGCATGGGACACCCCTTGCCTCTTGACGCCCGCAGCGAGAACGGTGTTGGAGGTGCCTTTCCTCCAACACCTCCATTCGCTGCTTCGCAGCTTTGCAAGTCCCAAACGCTCTCTTTATTTCGCTCGCTCTGCTCTGCAAGTCCGCGCGGTCAAAAAGCAGGGCTCTTTTTGACAAAAGCTCTATATGCAACTCCAAGCGGCGATGACGTGCACACTGATGGCTATGCGTGAGCTACCGCTCCAGCGACCAGGCGCGTACCTGCTCAGCCAACTGCAAGAGGCCGGGTAGATCGAGGCTGTCTATCGGACCTCCTGACCTACCTGACCTCACGTGCTCATTTCCAGACCACCCTGCGGTATGCAGAAAGCAGCGATGCTCCAGCCGGTGCGGAGCTGAGGAAATGGCGGCGCCAGTCAGCTTTGGCTGCCTTCTCGCTTCCTAAGGCATGTGGGGGGTCACCGCACACGACCATACGGGGTCACCCGTCCCCCGGAAAATCCACGAACTCGTAGCCGTAACGTTCCGTGAACACCCGCAGCCGCACCTGTTGCCCGGCATCGTCTGGCCTGGCCTGCAAGGGGTGGTGGCCTTCAGCGGCCTCCACGAAGAACCGGTCCATCCCGCCAGGTGAAAAAATCAGCAGCACGTGCGTCTCGTTCGCGGTCTGGTTCGACGGTTGATGCACCACCCCGCGCGGAATCACCACGAATGTTCCGGCCCCCGCCCGAAGCGTCTCGTCTCCCACCCGAACGGTCAATTCGCCCGCGAGCACGTAAAAGGTTTCCTCGTGGTCGCGGTGCAGGTGCGGCCTCGGCCCGGGCGAGTGGGGCGGGAGGATGTTGTCATGAACGGAGTAGGCACCAGCCGTCATCGCGTCGGGGACCTTGAGGACCATCCGTCCCCCGATGGGATTCACGAGGACGCGGCCGTCCTCTGGACCCACCTTGCGGGCGTGTTCTTCAGCCGTCATGCTACCCTCCTGCCGCAGGTGCCCACGTCCTGGAACGTCATGCTGTGCCGATGCTTCCGCATAGTACCTGCCGATTCGTCCCGCACTCTGTGGCCGAGGCCCTGGCCTTAGGTTTCGCCCGTCGGTATCGTGGCCCCCTGCCACGCTTCCGGCTTGTGCAGACGGAAAAGGTTACGTCCTCGCCGGATCGGCCCCCAGCCCACACCCGCCCGTCGTGCCGCCCGGTTCCTTTTATGCTGGGGGAATGCTCCCGACCTGGACGTTTACCGCCCTCGAACCGCTTGTCGGCCAGACCTTTCTGCTGCACCTCGCGCCGGACCAGGTGCAGTCCCTCCGGCTGTCCGAAGCGCAGGCCCTCGGGGAGCCCCGCGGGGAAGGCGTCAGCGTTCCCTTTTCCCTGCTGTTCCACGGCCCTGCCCAGCCCTGGGCCGCCCAGGGCACCTATCACATGGAGCAGGCTGAGCTGGGTGCCCTCGACGTGTTCCTGGTCCCGCTGGGGCCGGACGCGCGGGGTATGCGCTACCAGGCCATCTTCAACTGACGCCGGGCGGGCGCCACTCCAGGAACCAGTACAGGCCGCGTTCCTCCAGCTGGACGAAGCCCAGCCGCCGGTAGAGCCGCAAGGCCGGGTTGAACCCCTCCACATGCAGCCGCACCGGCTTCGCCTCGCGCGCCGCGCCCCGCATCACCTCGCGGATCAGGGCCGTGCCGATGCCCCTGCCCCGGCACGCGGGCAGCAGGGTCAGCTCCATCAGCCTGTGTTCGTCTTCACGGCGGTGGACGTAGAGCCGCCCCACCGGCAGACCGCCTTGCTCAATCACCCGGAACTCAGCCCCGGGGTAGGACGCACGGTAATAGGCGTCCTGGGCCAGGAACTGCTGGCGCAGAAAGGCCACCTTCTGTTCTTCCGGCCAGGCCACCCGCGCGAGTTCCTCCGCACGGGTGCTGGTATAGAGGTCCAGCAGGAAGGTCTGGTCGGCCGGGGCCGTGTCCCGGTAGGTGATCCCCCGCAGGACGCCGCGCAGGTCCTCCGGCGTCAAGGGCGGGCGGGATACACGCCTTGCAGCGCGATGCAGAAGTTCAGGACGAGGTACGGCTGCATGTTGTTGTGCGGCTGGTCCGACCCGGCGGGCGCGAGGGCCTGCGGCGCCAGCGCCGTCAGCGGCGGCGTCCCGCCCACATAGGCATGGCCGCCCGTCGAACTGGCCAGCGCCAGCGTCGGCCCCGGCGCCAGGTTATCGCCCGGGAAGGGGTTCGCCCGCAGGGCATGGGTGTGGGCGGGCATCTCGGAGGCCAGCAGCGTCACCGTGGCCGAGCCGCCTATCTCGCCCAGCGAGTGCGCAGACAGCCCCGGCCCCTCGCCCGGCTGCATCGGCGCGCTGCCTTGCAGATTGGGGAGCGCGAAGGTGGACTTGCCGTCGCCGCCGTAGACCGTGCCCAGCAGCGAGAACAGCGCCGTGTTCTGCGACAGGGGCATGAGCTGCCCGTTGCAAAAAGCCCAGCCCCTGGGTGCGAAGTTAAAGGGAAAGATGCGGATTTCCGCCAGGAAAGGTTCTGCCATGTTCGGCTCCTCAGCTCGGGCTGGGGTACAGCCCGAAGAGCGAGATGATGAAGTTCACGCACAGGTACGGCTGGAGGTTGCTGTGCGGCTGGCTGCCGCCCGCCCCGCCGACGGCCTGGGGGGCCAGGTTCGCCGCCGGGTCGTCCTCCACGTAAAGTTGGACGCTGCCCGGATTGGTCGCCAGCACCGCGCTGCCCGGATTGGGCGTACTGCCGGTGGCGGTCGAGGCAAGCAGCGGGTGGCTGTGAAGCGGCGTCTGGTTGACGGTCAGGGCCACTTCCTCGACCCCGCCGCTCGTCGCCAGAGGATAACCTGCCCCCTGATGGACCGGGATGCGCCCGCGCAGGTCCGGCAGACCGAAGGTGTTCTCGCCGTCGCCGCCGTAGGTCGTGCCGAGCAGGTTGAACAGCGTTTCGTTTTCCGAGATGGCGAGCAGTTGGCCCGCGCAGAGTTCCCAGCCCACGGGCGCGAACGTTCCGGCGAACATACGAATCTCACCGACATAGGGATCACTCATGTCAGCCTCCTCTCTTCAGTTGGGGGTGGGAAAGATGCCCTGCAACGCGATGCAGTACGTGAGCGTCAGGAAGGGCTGCCGGTTCTCGTGCGGCTGGCTCCCCCCGGCGCCCGTGACCGAGGCGGGATGCAGGGACGTGGAGGGCGCCGCCGTCTGATACCCACCGCTGAAAGCGCCCAGAAAGGCGTTCGCCGGGGCGCTGGCCGAGCCGTTGCTGCTCGCGGCATTCAGCGCGTGCGTGTGTGCCGGAAGCTCGGCGAGTGAGAGCGTATGCGCCTCTTCCCCACCCCGTTCGCCCAGCGTGTGGCCGCTCCCGGCGTGGATGGGCACCCGCCCCTGGAGGTTGGGCAGCGCGAAGGTCGTCCGCCCATCCCCGCCGTAGGTCGTGCCCAGCAGCGAGAACAGCGCCTGATTCTGGTTGATCGGCAGAAGCTGCCCGTTGCACAAGGCCCAGCCGCGCGGCGCGAAATTGAAGCTCATGATCCTGATCTCGGAAAGAAAGGGTTCTGCCACAAGGCCTCCTGTGAAAGCACGGCAATCCCGGCGGGTGTTGGACGGCCCGCCGGGGAAGAAGGGTCAGGGGGTGGAGCAGGGGGCGCCGCCGACGAAGCCGCCCGCACCCGGATAGGTGGCGACGCTGGTGGCCGCCGTGGCCGACGCCCCCCCGTTGTTGCTCTGGACGAAGTTCATGACGGCAGCAGTATCGTTATTCGCTCCGACGTAGCCCGGCAGCCGCACGGTGGTCATGAACCGCTGCCGCAGGACGATATCGTTTCCGGCGCCGACACCCGAGCCAGTCAGGCTGTTCCCGCTGATGCTGGCGCAGACCTGGTAGGCGTCCGGGGTACCGCCCGGGCTGTTCGAGGTGGTGCCCGAGTTCAGGTAGATGCCGTAGATCAGCGCGCCGCCGTTCCCCGGATTGCTGATGGTGTTCCCGGTGATCGTCGCGTTCAGCGCCGCGTTGTGGGTCGTGGTGCCCGACGCCGACTGCGCGATACCGCCCGCCTGGAGGGAAACCCCATAGTTGTTGTACTGGTAGATCCGGTTGTTCTGGATCGTGGCCGAGTTGCTGCCCTGCACCGCCGAGATGAGCTGGATGCCCGACCCCTGCTGTGACCCCGAGTTCGCCACACCCGCCACGCCGATGGTGTTGCCCGAGATCGTGCCGCTGAAGGTGCCCGCGTCGATCAGTTTGGAAACCAGCAGCGCGGTGCCCAGCGCGTCGCGGAAGGTGTTGTTCGTGATGCTGTAAGTGAGCCTGGGGCTGTAGCCGACCGCGCCCCCGCTCGTGAGCGTCATGCCGCCCCCGCCGCTGACGATGCTGGGGTGATTGTTGGAGAGGGTGTTGTTGCTGAAGACCAGGTCCGCCGTCGGGCTGCCGGTCAGATTCAGCATGAAGAGTTGATCGCGGGCAGCGGTGAGGCGGCTGTTCTGCACCGTCACCTTCATCACGGCGCTGCCCTGCGGCTCGATCAGGACGCTGTTGCCGCCCGCCGTGCTGTTCGCCCCCACCGTCACGTTGTCGAGCAGGAGGCGGTCGAGGGCGCCCGACGTGTTGGTCACGCGCAGGTTGTTGGCCCGCCCGCCGCTGATGCTGCTGTTGCTGAAGCTGGCTGCGCCCGTCAGTTCGGTGAAGTACACGCTGCCCTCGGTGTAGGGGGCGTTCTCGTTGCTGCCGTTGGTGCCGCTGACCGTGCTGCCCGCGAGCGTGAAGCCGCTGACCCCGCTCCCCCGGATGGCGAAGTTGGGGTGGTCATTGAGTTGCATCCCGTTGAGACTGACGTTGCGCGTGTTGTTCAGGGAGATGCCGATGCCGCCCGTGGTCCCGTCGGCCCCGACGGTGTTCTGGATGGTGCCGCCGGACCCCGCCGCGCCGGTCCCGCTCACCGTCAGGCCGCCGCCGCCCCCAGTGTTGTTCAGCACGATGCCGTTGGTGCCACCGCTGGCGCTGATGCTCTGGAAGTTCAGGCCGCCCGCCCCGATGCTGGTGTCCGAAACGTTCAGCGCGGTGGCACCGGTGCTGCCCAGGGTGCTGCCGGTCCCGGTGGCCGTTACGGTGCCGCCGCCGGTCGCGCTGAAGCCGATGGTGTTCGTGGTGGCGATCTTGAGGGGACCGCTGAAGTTGACGGTCGCGCCCGTGTTGTTGCTCAGCGACACGCCGCGCGCCGCACCCGCCGGGTTGAGCGCCCCCGAGAAGGTGACGGTGCCGCCCGTCTTGCCGGAGACATTGACCGCGAGCGCACTCGCATTGCTGATGCTCCCCGGATACGTGAACGAGCCGCTGCCCCCGCTGACCTTGAAGGCGTCCCCGCTGGCCCCCGAGAGCGCATCACCTGCCGCGCCCAGCGTGGCCGTGCCGTTCACGTTGGAGAGCAGCACGTTGTTGGCGCCGCCCGTCGAGCGCAGCGTGGAGAAGCTGCCGGACAGCGTCCCGTTCGTGAGGCTCAGGGCCTGGCCGCCGGTGTTGATGCCCACCTCGGCAACGGTGAGTGTGCCGAAGCCCGACCCGCCGAGGGCCGTCCCCGCCGCGTTCCCCAGGTTGAAGCCGCGCAGCGTGTTGTTGCTGGCCAGGTTGAGGCCGTTTCCGCCCGAGGTGATCGTGGGCGGCGTGCCGCCGGTGGCCGGAAGGGCCGCGTCGGCGGGCACGGTCAGGCCGGACGCGGCGCCCAGGGAGACGCTGCTGCTCTGGCCGATCAGCTTCTGCCCGCCACGCAGGGTCAGGGGGCCGCTGTAGCTACCCGCGCCGGTCGCCAGGAAAACCGTGTCGTTGTCGGCGGGGTGCAGGGCCGCCCCGTCGTTGACGGCGGCAAAACTGGCGAGGTCCCTGAAAGGCGCGCCCTGCCGCCCGTCCCCACCGGGCGCGGCGGCGCTGTCCACGAACCAGATGCGGCCCGCGACGGTCAGGTTCACGCTCGCGGTTTTGCTGCCGAAACCGTTCGCCACCGTGTAGTTGAAGCTGGTGGTGCCGGTGAACCCGGCGGCGGGCGTGAAGCTGAAGGTGCCGTCCGGGTTCACGCTCACCGTGCCGCCGCCCCCGGTCGTGGTGGTGTCGGCCCCGGTCACGCGCAGGCCGCTGCCCGTATCGTTGGCGAGCAGCGAGAAGCCCGAACCGCCCGCCCTGGCGGTGTTGACCGGCACGTTGCCGATCACGGTGGGGGTATAGGTGTCATTGACCGCCGCAGGTCGCACCCCCACCGCGAGGGTCACGGTCCCGTCCGACGTCCCCACGCTGTTGCCCAGCCGGTACTGGAACGTGAAGTTCCCGGTGAAGCCCTGCGCGGGCACGAAACTGAAGCTGCCGTCCGCGTTCACCTTGAGCGACCCGCCCGTGCCGAAGGTGACGCTGCTGCCCGCCGCGTGATCCGCGACATTGCCCCCCAGATCGCCCCCCCCGAAGGAGGCGATGGCCCCCACCGGGAAGCCCCGGTTGTCGTTCGCCAGCAGGCCCGTCGTGGAGGACGCCGCGACGGTCAGGGGCGCCGTCTGATTGAAAGCGACGTGGTACGGATCGCCGGGAGCACTGGTCGCGCCCGGCCCGTCCGGCGCGGCGGTGGGCGGCCCCTGGATGCCGATGGTGTCGCTGCTGCCGGTGACCGTCACGCCGTAGTCGCTGGTGGTCGCCGTGACGGTCTGGGTGCTGCCCGCGGCCCCGGTCGGCGTGTAGGTGACGCTGGCCTGCCCGCTGGCGTCCGTCGTGGAGGTCGGGCTGGAGAAGCTGCCCGTGCCGCTGCTGCTCCAGGTCACCACGTCGCCCGCTTTCTTGAGCGGCTGGTCGGAGGCGTCGAGCAGCTGCGCGGTGAGGGTCACCGGGTCGCCCGACCTGGGCGCATAGGTGCTGGCCGTCACCTTGAAGGTCACGTGGACGGCCTGCGTGTACGTGAAGGTCTGGGTCAGGGGCGCCCCGAGCCGGAGGGTGACCGACACGCTCCCGCCGCCCGGCGTGTAGCGGTTGACCCCGCTGTTGATGACCTGCGGCGTGAGGGTATAGGCCCCCGGCACCAGAGCGGCGCTGCCGCGCACGGTGAGGTCGGGCAGGGCCGCGCCCCCGCCGTCCTGAAGCTTGACCGGCCCGGTCACGTCGGTGGGCAGCGCCGCGTTCGCGTCCAGCGTCAGCGCCACGGCGTTGGCGACGTGGAGCGCAGTGACCACCGTGCCCGTGCAGGCGTCGCGGCGCAGCGACACCACCGCATCGGTCAGCTTGGCGTTGGCGGTGGTCAGGGTGAAGTTGCCCAGGTGGTCGTCGGCGCTGACCTGCACGTCCGGCGAGGCGGGGCAGGCGTAGAGGGCGGGCGTCCCCGGTCCGCTCACGACCTGATTGGCCGGGTCGTACTGGGTGGCGCGGAAGTTGCGCGGGGTTCCGGCGGACAGCAGGTAGGTGCTGACGCCCACGTTGTCGTCGCTGGCGGCCTGGGTCGGCTGCACCTGCACGCCGTTCACCACGGCGGTCAGCGTGAAGTTCAGGCTGTTGGTCACCCCGGCGTCCAGCGTGCGGCTTTCCGGGCCGAAGGTGCCCAGCAGACTGCCGGTCCCGTCCTGGCCCGCGTAGGCGGTGACCGTGAAGGTGTGGGCGCCGGGCGGCGCGACATCGGTCAGGGTGAAGGTACACAGCACCGGCCCGCTGCCCGTGCAATTGGGTTGCCCGGTGCCCGCCGCGAAGGTCTTGGCCGTGCCATCGATGGTGACCTTGACGGACTGGGTGGCGCTGGACACGTACTGCGGCGTCAGGGGGGCGGCTTCCGGTCCCGCCGGAATCAGGATCGCGAGTTGAGCCGAGGCGAGCGCCGGGGAGGCCGGAGGCGTGGGCGGTGGGGGCGCCTTCACCTCGGGAGAGGCGGAACAGGCGGCGAGCAGCACGGTCAGCAGACCGAGACGCCAGGAGGGGGAACGGCGCATAAAGTCTCCGGTGTCAGTTGATGGTGATGGTCACGGCGGTCACGGTCACGTCGAAGGTGAAGCTCTGACCGTTCGTGTCCTGCACGGTGATGGTGCTGATGCCGACCCCGACGGGCGTCACGGTGAGGGTGCCGCCGCTGAGGCTGGCGGTCGCCACGCCGGTGTTGCTGCTCGCCGCGCTGAAGCTGCCGCTGTAGTGGTCTTCCTGCACCGTGAAGGTCTTGGCGGCGGCGGAGGCGAAGTCGTACCGCGCCCCGGCGCTCAGGCTGGTGCTGCCGTCCTTCACGACCAGCGGGTAGGCGCTGACCATCAGGTCGGCCTGGCTGACCAGTGTGCCGTTCACGCGGGCGTCGAACGTGACCTTGCCCGGCGTGGAGGGCGCCGTGACGCTGTAGGTGTAGACGTTGCCGCTGCTGCTGGTCGCCGTGACCGTCGCGCCCGCCGGGCCGCTGATCACGGGGGTGGCCGTGACCGGGTTGCCGTTGGCGTCCTTGAGGGTGAGGGTCAGGGTGGTCGTCGCCTCCACCTTCACGCTGTCGGGCGTGAAGACCAGGGTGGAGGTGACCCCGGCAGGCTGCCCCGCCACGCTGGTAAAGGTCGCGCTCTGGCTCACGCCGTCGCTGGTGGCCGTGACGGTGCCGCTGCCGACCGCCGGACTGGTTACGACGGTCGTGCGGGCGGTCCCGGCGGCCCCGGTGGTGACCGGCGTGGTGACGGTGCCGTTGGTGGTGACAAAGGCGACCGAACGTCCGCTGATCGGCAGCGGATTGCCGCGCCCGGTCCTCAGGGCAGCGGTCGCCAGGACGCTCGACCCGGCCACCGGCGAAGACGTGTCCAGCGTCAGGCTGAGCGTCTCGGCGGGCACGCGCACGCTGCCGCTGGTCAGGACCGTGCCCGCCCCGCAGTTGTCGCCCGTGACGACGCTCAGGGTGGTGGTCTGGTCCTGGCCGGTCGGTTCAGGCGCCGTCAGGGTGTAGCGTCCCCGCCCGGTCGCCGCGACCACAAAGGCGGCGTTGCTGCTGCACAGCAGGTCGTCGGGGCGGCCCGGATCGACGATGATCTGGCCGCTGGGATCGGTGAGGGCCACGCCCAGCGCGTAGTCGCCCCCCCGGTCCAGGTCGGTGGTCCCGCTGCCGTTCGTCACCTCGGCGGCGCGGTCGGTGAAGGTGTAGCTCGCGCCCGCCGCGACGCCCGTCAGGGTGATGCTGAGGGGATTGTCCTGGCCCAGGTTCACGCTGACGGTCTTGCTGGCCGTCGCCAGCACCGTGAGCTTGCTGTCCAGCGCGTCCACCGTCAGGGTGAGGTCGTTCCCGGCGGCGACCTTCAGGCTCAGCGTGAAGGTGCAGGTGGTGCCCTCGGCGCCGGTCACGCAGTGGTCGCTGCCCGTGGTCACCGGCAGGGTCTGGTCGGTGCCGCCGATGCGGATACGAATCTGGGTGGTGCTGCTGGACACGTACTGCGGGGCGATGGCGGCGGGATCGGCGGCGCGCGGAATCTTGACCGTGACGGTCACGCGGGTAGCGGCCACCGTCACCGGGGGCGGGTTCTGGGTGGTGGGACCGGGGGCTTGGTTGCAGCCAGCGAGCAGCAGGGCGCTCAGGAGCAGCAGGGCGCGGGAGGTGTTCATCGGGAATCCTTTCAGTTCAGCCCGACCGAGGTGGTCGTGACCGTGACGGGAACGGTGGCCGTCTGATCACCGGACTGGAAGACCAGGACGCAGGTCCCGGCCTTCAGCGGCGTGACGGTAAAGGTGGCGCTGGGCGCCCGGCCCTGATCGGGCGTGATGCTGACGATGCCCGCGCAGGTGCCACCGGGGGTGATGGGGGCCGTTTCCCCGGCCCGGGTAACGGTCAGGGTGAGGGCGTCCGGGGTGCCCGTGAAGTCCAGCCGGTTGGGCGTGACCGCCAGCGCCTGCACGGGCGGCGGGGCGGTGGTCACCACGAACACGCCGCTGGTGTTGCCCACGGTCGCCACCGCCGCGACCGCCGTGCTGTAGGCGTTGCTGGCCTGCACCCGCAACTGCAACCGGTCGCCGTTCTGCACGGTCCCGGCCGCCCCCGCGCGCGCTTCGCCGTTCACCAGCAGCGTGCCGCCCTGGACCTTCACCGGGGCGGCGGCGGTCAGGCCGGACAGCGTGACGGCCTCGCTGGTGACCGTGCTGCCGGGCACGGCACCGCTCACGGGCGGGAACGTGAAGGGATCGGGCGAGACGACCGCAGGCGCCCCCGCCGTGCAGACCAGCACGACCGGCACCTGGGTGACCGGACGCGGGGGTGTGGAGCGCAGCGTCACCTGGCCTACCCGCGTCTCGGGTGCGGCACCACAGGTCGCCGTGGCCGTGAGCTGCCGGTCGCTGACCGGGGTCAACGTGAGCCAGTCGGGCGCCGTGTCCACGCTGGAAGTGGTCCCGTCCGTCCAGCCGGGAAGGGCCAACGTGGCCCTCGCCGTCTGCCCCACTGGCGCGACCAGCACCAGTGGCTCCAGGGTGGGCGGCAGGGGCGACACGGAGACTTGCAGGCATGCCGTGAGCAGTGCAGGCAGACAGATGAGCAGCCGAGGAGTTCTCCCCATCAAGACCTCCAGAATAAGAAGAGGGGCAGGCCGCCGAGGCGCTGCTCAGGCTGAGGCGCGCCCTCTTTCGTAGCTCAGCCCAGGCGTTTAAAAATCCTTGTAACTCTACCCATATTTTTCTAAGGCTGCTGTCATCTTCTCCCCACCCCCCAATGGGGGTACTCGTCTTGGCGCTCGCCCCCACGTGCCCACACCGGGCGTGAGGGGGTCTGGATACGCTTCCGCACGGTTGTAGAGGCAGGGGTCACACTAGCGGTGAATCGCGGCGGCCATTCCTGGCGCGTTGGCGGCGGTCAGCGGGCGCTCCTCATAAAAGCAGGGGATATCGCCTCACTTACTTGCTTTGCAAAGCAAATAGATGTAAGATGAACCCAATGAAGTGGTGGCGGTGGCCCGCCGCCCGAGGAGGACCGATGCCCCAGCTTTCCAGCACTGAACTGCGCGCCTGGCGCGGCTTTCTGCATACCCACGACACCCTCTGGAAGACCCTGGACACGGACCTCGCCCGCGAGTTCGACCTGAGCCTGCCCGCCTACGAGCTGCTGCTGTCCCTGGAAGACGCGGGGGAAGCGGGCGTGCGGATGACCGACCTGGCCCGCAGCCTGCGCTTCTCGGGAGGCGGACTGACCCGGCTGGTGGACCGGCTCCAGCAGGGCGGCCTGCTCGAACGCCGCCGCTGCGCGACCGATGGCCGGGGGTTCGAGGCCGTCCTGACGCCGGAGGGCCGCCGCCTGCTGAAGCGGGTCCACGTCAAGCACCTCCAGGCCGTGCGCGCCCTGTTCCTGGACCAGCTCACGCCCGAGGAGCAAGCCACCCTCGCCGCGATCTGGGACAAGCTCCAGTCGTCCCTACAGGAGAAGCCTTCATGACCACATCCTCTCTGCACTTCAGTGGCATTCACCACGTCAGCGCGCTCACGGCACGGGCCGAGCGGAACCACGCCTTTTACACCCAGGTGCTGGGTCTGCGGCTGGTGAAGAAGACCGTCAACCAGGACGACCCGCAGATGTACCACCTGTTCTACGCGGACGGGGCGGGCAGTGCGGGCAGCGACATGACCTTCTTCGACTTTCCCCGCGCGGCGCGGGAACACCGGGGCAATGACAGCATCACCCGCACCACCTTCCGCGTGACGGGCCGGGAAGCGTTGGCGTTCTGGGCCGGGCGCCTGACCCGTGAAGGTGTGCCGCACGGCGGCATCGTCACCCGTGACAGCCGCCTGCACCTGGACTTCGAGGATTCCGACGGCACCCGCCTCTCCCTGATCGACGACGGGGGCGAGGGACCGCGCGGTGTGATCAACCCGCTGACGGACATTCCCGCCGCCTTCCAAATCCAGGGCCTGGGGTACAGCGGCTTCACGGTGGCGGACCTCGCGCCCACCCGCGCCTTTTTCGAGCGCGGCCTGAACCTGCGGGAGGTGCGGACGTATCCCACGGAAGCGTTTACCACCCACGTCTTCCAGATGGGGGAGGGCGGCCCACACGCCGAGCTGCACGTCACCGGGCGGGACGACCTGCCCCGGCACCGCCCGGGCGCGGGAGGCGTCCACCACGTCGCGCTGCGCGTGCGGGACGAGGCGGAACTGCGTGGCTGGCTCGCGCACCTGGAGGAAGCGGGCTACCCGAACAGCGGGCAGGTGAACCGCCACTACTTCCAATCGGTCTACATCCGCGACCCGAACGGCCTGGTGATCGAACTCGCCACCGACGGCCCCGGCTTCACCACCGACGAAGCCCTGGAAACGCTGGGCGAGCGCCTGGCCCTGCCGCCCTTCCTCGAACCGCGCCGCGCGGCCATCGAAGCCCACCTCCGCCCCCTTTCCCTGCAAGGAGCCTGACCATGACCAAGAGTGACCTGCACTTCAGCGGCATCCATCACCTGACCGCCGTGTCCGCGAACATCCGCGAGAACAAGCGCTTCTACACGCAGGACCTGGGGATGCGGCTGGTGAAGCGCAGCGTGAACCAGGACGACACCAGCGCCTATCACCTCTTCTATGCGGACAAGGTGGCGACGCCGGGAACGGACCTCACCTTCTTCGATTGGCCGGTGGAACGTGAGCGCCGGGGCAATCACACCGTCACCCGCACGGCCCTGCGCGTGAAGGACGACCAGAGCCTGCGCTACTGGCAGGACCGCTTCGGGAAGCTGGGCATCCGGCACGGCGACCTCACGGAGCGGGACGGGCGGCTGTATCTGGATTTCGAGGACCCGGAGGGGCAGCGCCTCAGCCTGGTCACGGACGGCGGGGCGGGCGACGCGCCGACGCCCTGGGAGCAGAGCCCGGTGCCCGCCGAGCACCAGCTTCGCGGCCTCGGCCCGATCACCATGACCGTGCCGAACCTGCGGACCACCGATCTGGTGCTGCAAAAGGTGATGAACCTGCGCCCGGTGCGTGAGTACCCCGACCCGGAAAGCCCCGCGCACACGGTCCACGTCTACGAGATGGGCGAAGGTGGTCCCCACGCCGAACTGCATGTGGCGGTGCGACCCGACCTGCCCCCGGCCCATCCCGGCGCGGGCGGCGTGCATCACGTCGCCTTCCGGACGCCGAACGACGAGCAGTACCACGCCTGGAACGAGCGCCTGAACCAGTTTGGGATTCGCAGCAGCGGTGAAGTGGACCGTCACTACTTCCGCAGCCTGTACTTCCGTGAGCCGAACGGCGTGCTGTTCGAGATCGCCACGGACGGCCCCGGCTTCGGCGTGGACGAGGACATGGCGACGCTGGGCGAGAAGACCATCCTGCCGCCCTTTCTGGAGCCGCGCCGCGCGCAGATCCTGGCGGGCCTCAAGCCCCTGGACTGAAACTGAGGGGGGCGCCCAGCCGTCTGTCCTTCCGGAGGAGAAACTATGCAGCGTTTGGCCGACAAGACCGCCGTCGTGACCGGGGCCGCCCGTGGCATTGGCCGGGCCATCGCCGTCGCCTTCGCCCGTGAGGGTGCGGTCGTCGTGGGCCTCGACCAGGCGGGACAGGTCAGCAAGACCACCGCCTATCCCCCGGCGACTCCCGCCGATCTGGAAGAGACGGGCCGCCTGGTACGGGAAGCCGGGAGCCGCTTCATCGGCATTCAGGTGGACATCCGTGACCTGGCCGCCCTGCGGGGCGTGGCCGAGCGGGTCAGGAACGACCTGGGCCACCTGGATATCCTGGTCGCCAATGCGGGCATTCAGGTGTTCGCGCCGTTGTTGGAAATGAACGACGCACAGTGGAACGACGTGATCGACACCAACCTGACCGGGACGGCCAACACGGTGCGGGCCTTTGCCCCCCTGATGGCCGAGCGCGGGTACGGGCGGATCATCGTGACGGCCTCGGGCCAGGGCAAGAAGGGCCTGCGGCACGGTAGCAGCTACGCGGCTTCCAAATGGGGCATCATCGGCTTCATGAAGTCGGCGGCGATGGACCTGGGCCAGCACCACATCACGGTGAATGCCCTGGTGCCGGGGCTGATCTCCACCGACATGACCTGCAACGAGACGCGGCTGACCGAAGCCTACGAGGACTATAGACCCCCCACCTCCCAGCCGCCGAGCGTGCAAGAGGTCGCGCGGGTGCGGGCCGAACACTCCCCGCTGGGGCTGCCCTGGCTGCCACCCGAAGACATAGCCCCGATGGTGGTCTTCCTAGCCTCGGACGAGGCGAAACACATCAGCGGGGCCACCTTCGCCGTGGACGCCGGGGCGAGCAGCGAGTTCACCGGCTGAGCCGTATCCATCCCCGCAACCCAGCGACAGAAGGATGAAGATGACCAACGGGATTCACCACACCACCGGCATCACCGGCGACGCGCAGGCGAACGTGGATTTCTACGCGGACCTGCTGGGCCTGCGGCTGGTGGGGCGCACGGTCAGCCACAACGACCCCACCACCCTGCACCTGTTCTATGGGGATGCGGCGGGCACGCCCGGCACGCTGCTGTCTTTCTTCGCCTGGCCGGACACCGCCCGGGGACGGCGCGGCTCCGGGCAGGCCAGCGAGATCGGCCTGACGGTGCCTCTGGAGAGCCTCGGGGACTGGGTGCAGCACTTCCTCAGCCGGGGCGTGACGTTCAGCGGGCCGACCCGTGACGGCGACACCAGCCGCCTCACGCTGGAAGACCCTGACGGGTTGCCCATCGTCCTGGTCGGCGTGCCGGACGCGCCCGCCGGGCGGCCCTGGAACGGCTCCACCGTCCCCGCCGCGATGCAGGTTCGTGGGATACACCATGTCGTCTTCTGGACGGAAGACCCCCAGGGCACGGGCGCGGTGCTGGAACGGCACCTGGGGTTCCGGCGGGTGGGCGAGCAAGGCGGCCTCTCGACGTACCGCGCGGCGGCACCGCTGGGCCACACCGTGTACGTGCGGGATACCTCCGGCTTCTGGCCCTCGGCGGGCGGCGTCGGGACGCTGCACCACGTCGCCTTCCGCACGGCGAGTCCCGAGAGCGAACGGGCGATTCTGAAGGCGGTGAAAGAAGAAGGCCTGGAGGTATCCGAGGTGCGCGAGCACGGCTACTTCCAGAGCATCTACTTCCGCGAACCGGGCGGCAGCCTGATCGAGGTGGCGACGGACGGCCCCGGCTTCACGCTGGACGAGGACGCCGCGCACCTCGGGGAGAAGCTGGTGCTGCCCCCCGAACTGGAAGCGCAGCGGCAGGACATCGAGGTGACACTACCCCGCATCGCCCTCCCCGGCGAGGCCCGTCTCCCGGCCCGTGATCTGGACTGGATTCACCGCTTTCAACCCGGCACCACTGGCCTGACCCTGCTGCTGCTGCACGGCACCGGCGGCAACGAGACTTCCCTGCTCGCGCTGGGACGGCAACTCGCCCCCGAAGCGAACCTGCTGAGCGTGCGGGGCCGCTCGCTGGAGGAAGGCTCGCCCCGCTTCTTCCGCCGCTTCAGCGCTGCCCGCTATGACCAGGCGCACCTCGCGGAGGAGGCCGACGCGCTGGCGCAGTTCGTGCGGGACGCGGCGGCCCTCTACGACCTCGATCCGGGGCAGGTGATCGCCCTGGGTTACTCGAACGGGGCGAACATCGCGCTGGCGAGTCTCGTACGCTGGCCTGCCGCGTTCGCCGGGGCGGTGCTGCTGCGCCCGGTGATGCCCTTCGAGGCCCCGCCGCAGACTGACCTGGGCGGCCTGCCGGTGCTGGTCCTGCACGGCCAGCGTGATCCCTTCCTGCCCCTGGCGGAACCCGTGACCCCCTATCTACGCCGGATGCACGGCGATGTTCAGGAAGAGCGGCTGGAGGCGGGGCACGAACTCACCGCCCAGGACCTCGCGGTGGCCGCCGGGTGGCTGCGGGAACAGGCCCAGCGCCTCGCGGTGCGGTCCTGGCCGGAGTGAACCGGAGTTCATGCCCGGTGATTCTGTTGCTGCGGTTGTCCTGGGGCACGCCTCCCTCGCCCTGCCTGAGACACACAAGGAGCTGCCATGAGCCAACCCTCCCCCTCCGATACCCCCCGCCTGGTGGTCTGTGCCATCGCGGGCAGCCTGCGCCGCGGCTCGTACAACCGGGCGCTGCTCCGTGCGGCACAGGAGGTTGCCCCCGAAAGCCTGGATATCCGCATCTTCGACCGCCTGGGTGATGTGCCGCTCTACAACGCCGATGTCGAGGCCGCAGGGGACCCCGAGGCGGTGCGGGCGCTGAAGGACGCCATCCGGGAAGCCGACGCCCTGCTGATCGCCACGCCCGAGTACAACCACAGCGTGCCCGGTGTCCTGAAGAATGCGATTGACTGGGCCTCCCGCCCACCACGCGGCGCCGTGTTGGCAGGAAAACCGGCGGGCATCCTGGGCGCGAGTCCCGGTATGACTGGCACAGCCCGTGCCCAGAGTGCCCTGCGGCAATCGTTCGTGTTCACCCAGACCCCGGCGATGCTGCAACCGGAGTTCCTGCTGGGCCGCGCCACCGAGAAGTTCGACGAGGCGGGGCGGCTGACCGACGAGGGGACCCGCACCTTCCTGAAGCAGTTCCTGCTCGCACTGGAGGCGTGGACGCTCCGCCTGCGCGATTGAGCCGCTGAACCCCCTTTCCCCGAAATGGAGGCGCTATGACCCAGGAACACTCTTCCATCACCGTTCAGGACAACCCCCAGGCAGGCCGCTTCGAGGCGCGCGTGGGGGAGCAGCTCGCCATCGCCGCCTACCGCCCGGTGGGGAACGCCCTGATGTTCACGCACACCGAGGTCCCTGCGGCCCTGGAGGGGCAGGGGGTAGGGAACCGCCTGGTGCATGACGCGCTGGAGGAGGTCAGGGCGAGAGGCCTGCAAGTCATTCCGATGTGCCCCTTCGTCGCGGCGTACATTCGCAGGCATCCCGAGTATCACGATCTCGTTCAGCCGCAGTACCGGGCCAGACTCGGCCTCTGAGGGGGAGCAGACATTCAGGTGGGCGGGACCTTTCCGGATGCGGACGTGCTGCGGCTCACCCGGAGGTCCGGCGTCAGCAGCTCAGTCACCGCCAGGGACAGATCCTCCTCCTCCGTCGGCCTACACCCCAGAACACTCAACTCTTTCGCCGCAACGCCGGGGGCCACCTTGATGAACCCTCCTGACCTTCTCTTCCCAGCCAGTGCTGGCCGGACGTGGAGACCGGGGACGACGAGCCGCAACTGGTGGTGCAGTCGGGCAAGGGGCGCAAGAGCCGGGTGGTGCCGATCAGCCCGCGCAGGATAGGTGCTCCGGGCGTCTGCTCCTCAAACTTCGGGGCCGCCAGGCCGGGCAGGGGCCAGACAGACGCCCCCGCCCGGCCTGGCGGGGCCACCGCGCCCGCGTTCACTTCCCGCTGCCCATCGCCGGGCCACTGATGATCTGGCGCTGCGCGAACACGAACAGCAGCAGCATCGGCCCGGTCGCCACCAGGGCGGCGGCCATCACCTGCTCCCACTCCACGGTGTAGCGCCCGCCCACCAGGCCGCACACCTGCATGGTCACGGTGGCCTGCTCGGAGCGGCGCAGGATCAGGTAGGCCAGCACGAACTCTTCCAGCAGTAGATGAAGTTGAAGCCCGCGGCAATGGCGCTGCCGGGCAGCGCCAGCGGGAGAAACACCCGGGTGAAGCTGGTCAGGCGGGTGCAGCCGTCAATCCAGGCGGCTTCCTTCAGCTCGGTGGGAATGGTCGAGAAGTAGCTTTGCAGCTTCCAGGTGCTGAACGCGATGCTGAACACCGCGTAGATCACCACCAGCGGCAGGTACACCAGCGGGTAGGGCCAGGTCTGGATGAAGGCGAGATTGCTAGCAATCAGAACCGTTTCCAGTTCAAAACGGCGGGCGGTAATGGTCGGATTCGGCGGAATCAACCAACGACAGCAGCCCGCGCCGGTAGCCAGCGGTGACGACCGGGGCAAGGCTTCCTCTCCCCCGGCGGCTTTGACAAGTTGACTCGGGGAGATGCCTGAGTCGGGACTGAGCCGCAGTCGTGCCGTCACTGCTTCCCCGGGAGTGAACTGCTCCTGTTTTGACCGAATCCTGAAGAAACAACCAAGTTGTGCCGCCTGAGTCTTGAGCGCCGCACAGAGAACCTCTACCGTGGTTTCCAACAGCAGCTCGGAGAAACCGTGTTCGGCAGCGCCCCGTCGCGCTGAGGGAGGCCTTTTATGTTGAAACGTCTGACCGTCGCCACCCTGTCCCTGGCGGCCCTGAGCGGCGCTCTGGCGCAGCAGGGCAAACCGGACGTCCTCACCAGCGTGACCTCGGGCGGGTGGGACCCCGGCTTCGATCCGGCGTACTGCTGGTCGGCGGGCTGCGCCTGGATTCTCAACAACACGATGGAGACGCTGTTCCGCAAAAAGGACACGGACGCCTCCGCCATCGAGCCGATGCTGGCGGCGCAGATGCCGACTCAGGCGAACGGCGGCATCAGCAAGGACGGCAAGACCTACACCATCAAGCTCAAAAAGGGCCTGAAGTTCAGTGACGGCACGCCCCTGACCGCCGACGACGTCGCGTACTCCTTCAAGCGGATGCTGGTCTACGCGGCCCCCAGCGGCCCCAGCTCGCTGCTGACCTCGCCCCTGCTGGGGACCGAGGACATCGTCACCACCAAGACGCCCTGGGCGGCCATCGACGGTGCGGTCAGGGCGACCTCGCCCGACACCGTCGTCTTCAAGATCAAGCGGCCCTTCGCGCCCTTCGTGTCGATCCTCGCCTTTCCCAGTTTCGGCATCGTCTCGAAGGCGGCGGCGGTGGGGGCGGGCGACTGGAGCGGCACGGTCAAGGACTGGCAGAACTTCGTGGGGATGGACGTTGCCAAGAGCAAGTTCGCCAGCACCGGCCTGATCACCAGCGCCCCCTTCCTGGTTGAACGCTACGACCCCGGCAAGCTGGTCGTCCTGAAGCGCAACGACCGGTACTGGCAGGCCCCGGCGAAGTTCTCGCGGGTGATCGTGCAGAGCGTGGACGACGACAGCACCCGCGTCCAACTCCTCAAGACCGGCGACGCGGACATGGCCGAGCGCAACGCGATTCCGGCCCCCCTGCTGCCCCAGCTCCAGGACTCACCGAACATCAAGGTGGACACCGACCCGCCTCTCGGCATGAGTTACGGCATGTTCTTCACGTACAAGATCACGCCGTCCGACCTGACGGGCAGCGGCAAGCTCGACGGCAACGGCATCCCCAGCAACTTCTTCACGGACAAGAATGTCCGCACCGGCTTCGCCTCCGCCTTTGACTCCACCGGGTACATCAAGGAAGTGCTGCAAGGCCGCGCCGTGCCCGCCAGCACGCTGAACGTCCAGGGGCTGCTGGGCTACAGCAAGAGCAACCCGCAGTACAAGTTCGACAAGGCCAGGGCCACTGCCGCCTTCAAGAAAGCCTTCGGCGGTCAGCTCTGGGACAAGGGGTTCAAATTCACCACCCTGGTGGGCGCCGGAAAAACGGACAACATCCGGATGCTGGACATCATGAAGCGCGGGCTGGAGAGCATCAATCCCAAGTTCCGGATGGACATCAAGGAAGTGCAGGGGTCGCAGCTCAGCGCCCTGTTCCTCGACCACAAGGTGCCGCTCTACGCGGGAGCGTGGGGCGTGGACTACGCCGATCCGCACAACATGTTCCAGCCGCTGGTGGGGTCGGACGGGTTCTATGCCGCCCGCACGCTCTACAAGAACCCCAAGGTGGACAGCATGATCGAGCAGGGGCTGGTCGAGACCAACCCGGCCAAGCGCGCCAGCCTCTACCAGCAACTGGGCCGCGTGGTGTTCGACGATGTGGGCCTCCTGCCGGTGTACAGCCCCACCCGCGTCCGCGTGCAGCAGAAGTGGATCACGGGCCGCGCCGAGGGGGACGAGTACTACTACCACATCGTCAAGAAGTGAATCCCGGTTCAGCCGCCTGCATGCGGGCCAGGCGCCCCGGCGGGCGGCTGAAGTTCCGGTGGCCCGCCGGAAGGAGGTCCCATGCTGAACTACATTCTCCGCCGGTTGCTGCAACTGCCGCTCGTGCTGCTGGGCATCAGCTTTCTGATCTTCGCCGTGATGCAGTTTCTCCCCCCCGCCGTGCGGGCGAGCGCCTACATCCAGAACGACAAGCAGATGGGCGCCCTGCCCGCCCTGATCCAGCAGTACGGCCTCGACCGGGACGTCTTCACGCAGTATTTCGCCTGGCTGGGACAGGTGTTCCGGGGCAACCTGGGCTGGAGCGGCTCGGTGAGTGAGCCCGTGCTTCAGGCCATGCAGACGCGGCTCCCCGCGACCATCGAGCTGGCGCTGCTCACCTTCGTGTGTACCGTGATCCTGGGGGTGGGGCTGGGGCTGATCGCCGGAGCGCGGCGGGGCACCTGGGTTGATCAGGCGATCCGGCTGTACAGCGTGGTCACCTGGACGCTGCCCACCTTCGTGCTGGCGATCTTCATCCTGGCCTACTTCTACGGCAAGCTGCGCTGGTGGCCGCCGGGCCGCATCGACAACCTGCTGGCGATCACCGAGGGCATCCCCTCGGTCAACGGGTTCCTGCTGCTGCCCGCCATCCTCAGGGGGCAGTGGGAGGTTGTGGGTGACCTGCTGCGGCACCTGATGGGGCCAGTCCTCACCATCACCATCGTGGCTTGCGGCGGCCTGGTCCAGATCGTGCGCGCCAACGTGATCGAGCAGGTGCGGCAGGATTACGTGCGGACCGCGCGGGCCAAAGGGTTGCCGGAAACCCTGATCCTGCGCAAGCACGTGCTGCGGAACGTGATGATTCCCGTCGTGACCTGGATTGGTGGGCTGCTGTTCGGTCTGCTGAGCGGCGCGACCATCGCGGAAACTGTCTTTAACTACCCCGGCGTCGGCCTGTGGGTCACCAAGGCCGCCACGGTGAGCGACACGGCAGCGGTGGTGGGCTTCGCCCTGTTCTCGGCCACCGTGATCGCCGTCGTCAACCTGATCGTGGACCTCCTGTATGCCGTCATCGACCCGAGGGTGAGCTACTCATGATCACGACCCTGTCACGCGGCGCCCGCTCCGGTTGGCGCGAGAACCGCATTCTGCGGCGTTTTCTGAGGAACAAGCTGGGCCTGCTGGGGCTGACGCTGGTGCTGGTCTTCATCCTGGTGGCGCTCCTCGCGCCCGTGATCGCGCCGGTGCCGCCCAACTCATACGGCTCGTCCTTCGGCATTCCCAACCGCATGGCGCAGGACGGCTTCTCGCCCATTCCGCAGCCGCCGAGTAGCCAGCATCCGCTCGGGCTCGCGCAAGACGGGTACGACATCCTGTTCGGTTTGGTGTGGGGCACGCGCACCGCCTTTATCGTGAGCGGCATCGTGGTGACGATCAGCCTGGTGGTGGGGGCGCTGGTGGGCACGCTGGCAGGCTTCTACCGGGGCTGGATCGACACGCTGCTGATGCGCTTCACCGACGTGGTGTACGCCTTCCCGGACCTGATCCTCCTCATCACCCTGGTGGTGGCGCTGGGGCGCAACGTGACCAGCCTGATCATCGCCACGGCACTGCTGGGGTGGGCGGGGTACGCGCGGCTGATCCGCGGGGAAATCCTGAAGGTCCGCGAACTCGAATACGTGGACGCGGCCCGGTCCCTGGGCGCGAACAACCGCCGCTTGATCCTGCGGCACGTGCTGCCCAACAGCCTGACCAGCCTGCTGGCGCAGGTCAGCCTGAATATCGGCACGGTGGTGCTGAGCTTCGCCACGCTGAGCTTCCTGGGGCTGGGCGTGCCGAACGGCTTTCCCGACTGGGGCCAGCTCATCAACCTGTCGCGCAACTGGGTCACGGAAGGCCAGCAGTGGTACACCTATGTGTATCCCGGCGTGACCATCCTCCTGTTCGGCGTGGCCTGGAACCTGCTGAGTGACGCGCTGCGCGAGGCCGCCGACCCACGGGGGCAGTCGTGAAGAGTGTTCAGCGGCAGGATCAGCTTTTCCGGTTCATCGGGGAGACCGGCGAGACGTCGGTGGAGACGCTGGCCGCACGCTTCGGCGTGTCGGTGACCACCGTGCGGCGCGACCTGGACGCGCTGGAGCGGCGCAAACTGATCGAGCGCACCTGGGGCGGGGCGCGGGTGGCGATTCCCGTGGTGTACACCGAGGAGGCCTTTCAGGGCGAGGCGGTCAAACGCGCCATCGCCGCCGCCGCCGCCGCCCTGGTGGGGCCGGGGATGACCATCGCCATCTCGGGCGGCTCGACCTGCACCGAACTGGCCCGCCGCTTGCGGGGGCAGCGCATCAAGGTGCTGACCAACGCGCTGAACGTGGCCCTGGAACTCCGCAGCACGCCCCACACGCGGGTGGTGCTGACGGGCGGCGAGCTGAACAACGCCAGCTACGAACTGGTGGGCGATCTGGTGGGCCGCAGCCTCAGCGAGTACCGGGTGGACATGGCCTTTGTGGGGTGCAGCGGCCTGACGCCGGACTTCGGCTTCAGCATGCGCGACGACCCGGAGGCGGTGGCGGCGCGGGCGATCACCCAGGTGGCCGCGCGGGTGGTGGTGCTGGCCGACCACCGCAAGGTGGGCTGCAAGACCTTCGCCCGCTTCGCCCAACTGCACGAGGTGGAGCGTTTCATCACCGACGAGGGCCTCAGCGAGGAATGGACGGCCCGGCTGGCGCAGGCGGGCCTGCACGTCGAGAAGGTGCCCCTGCTGCACGGTGACGACAAGCAGGCGACCACCTCTGAGAAAGGAACCGCATGACTGTCCCCCAACCCGACCCCGTGCGCCTGATCGTGGTGGGCGCTGGCAACCGAGGCCACGCCTACGCGAAGTACGCCCTCCAGCACCCGCAGGACGTGCGGATCGTGGGCGTGGCCGAGCCGCGCGAGTTTCAGCGGACGCAGCTCGCCGCCGAACACGGCCTGCCGCCGGAGCGCGTCTGGTCCGACTGGCGCGAGCTGCTGAGGCACCCCCGGCTGGCCGACGGCGTGATCATCGCCACGCAGGACGAGCAGCACGTGGAACCGGCGGTGGCGCTCTCCGGACTCGGCTACCACCTGCTGCTGGAAAAGCCGATGGCGCCCAGCGCCGCGGAGTGCGTGCAGATCGTGGACGCGGTGAAGGCGGCGGGCGTGATGCTGGCGGTCTGCCACGTGCTGCGCTACACCCCGTACACCCAGGCCTTGCAGCGGGTGCTGCGAAGCGGGCGCATCGGGCAGATCGTCAGCGTGGAACATCTCGAACCGGTGGGCCACACCCATCAGGCGCACTCCTTCGTGCGCGGCAACTGGCGGAACGAGGAGGAGAGCAGTTTCATGCTGCTCGCCAAGTCCTGCCACGACCTCGACTGGCTGAGCTACGTGATGGGCGAGCCGTGCGAGGCCGTCAGCTCCTTCGGCGGCCTGCTGCACTTCCGGCGCGAGAACCAGCCGCCGGGGGCTTCCGACCGCTGCCTGACCTGCCCGCCCGAGGTGGAGGAAAGCTGCCCCTACTCCGCCCCCCGCTACTACCTGGGCCTGGTGGAGCAGGGCAAGACCGGCTGGCCGGTGGAGGTCATCACGAACGACCCCACCCGCGAGGGGGTCCTGCGCGCCCTGGAAACCGGGCCGTATGGCCGCTGCGTCTACGCCTGCGACAACGACGTGGTGGACCATCAGGTGGTGAACCTGCGCTTCCGCAGCGGCGCGACGGCCAGCTTCACCATGACCGCCTTCAACCGCGGCAGGGGGCGGGAGACGCGCATCTTCGGCACGCGGGGGGAAATCTACGGGGACAGCCGCTGCATCCACGTCTTCGACTTCCTGACCGGGCAGACCGAGGTGATCGATACCCAGGTCGCCTCCGACGGCGCGATCACCTCCGGGCACGGCGGCGGCGACGACGGGATCATGGCGGCCTTCGTCCGGGCGCTGGCGACGAATGACCCCAGCCACATCCTCTCGGGGCCGGACGCGACGCTCGAATCCCACCTGATCACCTTCCGGGCGGAGGAAGCGCGGCGAAAAGACGCGGTGCTGCGGATGGAAACGCGGTGAGCCAGGCGGCAGGCGCGGGGCCTCCCGTGGTCGAGACGCCCTCCCCCATCCCCACCGGAGACCTCCCGTGACGCCCCCCTTCGACGTCCGGCCCGACGGCTTTTTTCTGCACGGCCAGGCGTTTCGCCTCCTTAGCGGGGCGATCCATTACTTCCGCGTCCACCCGGCGCAGTGGGCGGACCGGCTCGCCAAGGCCCGCGCGCTGGGCCTCAACACGGTGGAAACCTACGTGGCGTGGAACCTGCACGAACCCCGGCCCGGCGAGTTTGACTTCGCGGGACAGGCGGACCTCGTGGCGTTCATCCGCGAGGCCGAGCGTCAGGGGTTGGCCGTGCTGGTCCGCCCCGGACCGTACATCTGCGCCGAGTGGGAGTTCGGCGGCCTGCCCGCCTGGCTGCTGCGCGAGGGGGACATGCGGCTGCGAACCTCGCACCCGGCCTTCCTGCGGGCCGTGGAGCGGTTTTTCGGGGCGCTGCTCCCCCGGCTGGCCCCGCTGCAAATCACGCGCGGCGGCCCCGTGCTGATGATGCAGGTGGAGAACGAGTACGGCAGTTACGGCAGCGATCAGGCTTACCTGCGCGCGCTGGCCGAGTTGTTGCGGCAGGGCGGCATCGACGTTCCCCTCTTCACCAGCGACGGCCCCTGCGCCCCGATGCTCACGCACGGCACGCTGCCCGGCGTCCTGAAGACGGTCAATTTCGGCTCGGACGCGCCCAAAGCTTTCGGTGTGCTGGCGCAGCATCAGGCGCAGGGGCCGCGGGTATGCCTGGAGTTCTGGAACGGCTGGTTCGACCACTGGACGGAAGCCCACCATGTCCGCGCCGCCGCCGACGCGGCCCGCACACTCGACGACATCCTGCGGCTGGGAGGGCATGTCAACCTCTACATGCTGCACGGCGGCACCAACTTCGGCTTCATGGCGGGCGCGAACACGGCCCCGGACGGCACCTACCAGCCCACCGTCACCAGCTACGACTACGACGCGCCCATCAGCGAGGCGGGCGACCTCACGCCCAAGTACCACGCGCTGCGCGAGGTCATCGGGCGCTATGAAGCCCTCCCGCCGCTGCCCGAGTTTCCGGTATGGCGGGCGAGCATCGGCGGCGTGCGTGCGGCGGGGCGGGCACCCCTGTGGGACGCCCTGCCGGAACGTGGCCTCACCGCGCCCCAGCCCCTCGGCATGGAGGAACTCGGCCAGGCTTACGGCTACCTGCTGTACCGGGGCCGCTTCCGGCATGTGCCCGGCGAGGCTACCCTGCATTTTCCCGCGGTGCATGACCGTGCCCTGGTCTTCCTAAATGGCGAGCGGGTGGGCACGGTGGAACGCGACGGGCCAAAGACGCTCCCCGTGACGCTGACCGCAGCAGAGTTCGAGCTGGAGATTCTGGCCGAGAACCTGGGGCGGGTGAACTACGGCCCGGAGCTGCATGACCGCAAGGGGCTGCTCGGCGCGGTGCGGCTGGGGTACATCCACCTGCACGGCTGGGAGCATTTCCCCCTGCCGCTGGCCCCCCTGCCGGAGCTGGACTGGCGGGAGGACGGAGTGAACGGCCCGGCCTTTCACCGCTTCGGGTTCGAGGTGTCCGCACCGGGCGACACCTTCCTCGCCCTGCCCGGCTGGCACAAGGGGACGGCGTGGGTGAACGGCTTTCACCTGGGCCGGTACTGGGAGGTCGGCCCGACCCGGACGCTGTACGTGCCGGGGCCTGTCCTGCGGGGCGGACGCAACGAGCTGGTCGTGCTGGAGGAGGAAGCGGCGGGGGACGTGCCCGAGTTCCGGTCAGAACCGGACCTGGGCCGGGTCCAGGAGACGGCCAGGGGGGGTTGACCCGGCCAGGTTCACGCCCCACCGCCTGACCGACCCTACCGCAGCGCCCTGGCCTTCCCGCTCGCCCCCAGCAGCCGGATCACCGCCCGCGCCCGCGCCTGGTATGCCTCGCGGCCCGCGCCCAGGGCACGGCGAGGATCGCGGGCGCCCGTCTGGAAGACCTCCAGGGCCGCCTCGCTGAACGCGGTGGTGAGTTCAGTCGCCACGTTGACCTTGCTCAGGCCGCAGCGGGCCGCCACCTCAAGGTCAGCCTCGACCACGCCGCTCGCCCCGTGCAGCACCAGCGGCAGCGGCGTCTGCGCGGCGATGGCCTCAAGGCGTTCGAGGTCGAGGCGGGTGGTCTTCTGCGCCTGCTTGTGGACGCTGCCGAGCGCCACCGCCAGCAGGTCGCAGCGGCTGTCGCGGGCGAACTGGGCGAGTTGGGCCAGGTCTTGATGCTGCGTGGCCTGCCTCTCCCCTTTCTCGGTGACCTCGTACTCCGCTTCGAGGTAGGCGCCCGCCGCGTGCAGCCGCTCCGCGAGGGGGGCCAGGACCGCCGGGTCGTCACTCTCCAGCATCACCCCGTCGAAACCCGCCTCCACCGCCTGCCAGGCCACGTCCGGCGACTCGGCGTGATCGAAATGCAGGATGACTGGCACGGCGGCGCAGGCCCGCAGTTCCCGCCCCAGGGCCGCCAGCATGGGCAGGCCCGCGTACCGTGCGGCGTTCTGCGAGAACTGGAGGATGACCGGGGCGCCCTCCGCCTCCGCCGCGCGTACGGCGGCCTGCGCAGTTTCCATGTTCACCGCGTTCAGGGCGGCCAGGGCATAGCCCTCACGCCGGGCGGCCCTCAGCAGGTCGAGGGCCGGAGCAGTGATCGTCACGCGAGGCTCACCACCTTGGTGAGGTGGCGAGGTTGCTCGGAGTCGATGCCCTTGCTGCGGGCCACCCGCTGCCCGAACCACTGGAGGAGCGGCAACACCGTCAGGCCGCGCCGGGCCGCGTCCTCCTCCTCCAGCGGTACGCTCAGGTCGCCGGGGCCGCCCAGACCCAGCACCCGGGCGCCCTTGTCCTGAAGCTCACGGGCCAATTGAGCCTCCTCCCCGGCGGTGTCGGGATGGTAGAGCAAGGCGACCAGCGTTTTCTGGTCCACGAGGCTGACCGGGCCATGGCGGTACTCCAGCGGGTGATAGGCCTGGGTGAAGGACAGGCTCATCTCCTGCAACTTCAGCGCCCCTTCCTGCGCCAGGCCGTGCAGTTCCGCCGCGCCCAGAAAAACGAAGTGCGTCCGTCCGGGGAGCAGCGCGTCGAGGCGCGGGCCGTACTCGTGCAGGAGTTGCTCGGCGGAGGCGGCCAAGGCGTTCCCGTCCACCGCGAGGCCCGCCAGCCGCAGCCCTTGCAGCAGCATCAGGCTGGCGGAGGCGGTCATCACGATGCCCTCGGCGGGGTGGGTGGGGGTGGAGACCACGGTGTCGGCCTCGCGGGCCAGGGTGCTACTTTGCTCACACGTCACCCCGACCACATGCAACCCCGCCTCGCGCGAGGCCCGCAGCGCCTGCACCGTCTCGGTGCTCTCGCCGCTGCGCGAGACGGCGAGCAGGCTCACCTTCTCCTGCCGGGTCACGTAAACCTGCTGGTGCCGCACCCATTCGTTACCCGGAACGGCCAGGGCGGCCTGCCCCTGCCGGTTGAAGGTCGCGGCCATCGTCTGCGCGAGGTAATACGACGTGCCGCAACCCACGGCCACCAGCCGCCCGCCGAAGCGGTAGGGCGGGACAGGTTCGGCCTGCTGCCACAGAGGAAACTGTTCGAGGATGCTGCGTTCGACGTTGCTCATGGGGCTGATGTTGTGGGACATGGTTCTCCTCTCGTGCCTTGTGGCGTGCCGCCTGGAAGGTGGGCGAGTTCGGTGGCGAGGGTCTGGACCCATTCAGGGGTGAGGGTCCATCCGGCCCGACGTGCCCCCAGAAGTGCCGCGCCGCCCAGCGGGGGCAGCCGGACCTCCCGGAAGTGAGCCGCGCCGAGTTCGCCTTTCAGGTGGTCGCGGACGATGCGGCTGCGCGTGACGCCCCCGGCGACGCTCCAGCGCGGTCCCGCCGAGGGCAGGCGGCGCTGCGCGGCCCGCGCGGCCTGCGCGAGTTCACCGGCGGCAGAGGCCAGAAGCTGCCGGGCCTCCGGTTCTCCTCTCTCGGCGGCAGCGTCCACCACCCGTGCCAGCGCCGCGATGCCCGACCGGGGATGCCCCAGGCGACCCAGCCAGGTCAGGACGGCGGCGGAGGGCGTGAGGTCGGGTGAGCTGGGCCATTCCCCGCGCACGGCCTCCAGCACGGCCTGCTCCAGTCCGCCGAAGGCCAGGCGACCGTCCAGCGAGCGGGTCAGCCGGTTCAGTGCCCGCAGGCCGATCCAGTGCGCGCTTCCTTCATCCCCGAGGACATCGCCCCAGCCACCCGCGCGGGTGTGCCCGCCCGCCCCGTCCGCCGCCCAGACCATCGAGCCGGTGCCCGCCAGGATCAGGGTGCCCGCGCCGCCAGCAAAGGCACCCACATGTGCCGCCTCGACATCGTTCACCAGCGTGAGGGGGACGGCGAGCCCCCGCGCGGCCTCGTCCTGCCGGGCCGTGACCTCTGGGGCTTCCCCATAGCCGGGCAGCCCCAGGCCTGCCGCGCCGTAGGGCCGGGGCACCCGCGCCAGGAGCACCTCCAGCACGGCGGACCAATCCGGTTGGTCGAAGGGGTTGACTCCTTCCCCGCGGGCATGGAAGACCACATGCCCA
This sequence comes from Deinococcus metallilatus, assembly GCF_004758605.1. Taxonomy (NCBI): domain Bacteria; kingdom Thermotogati; phylum Deinococcota; class Deinococci; order Deinococcales; family Deinococcaceae; genus Deinococcus; species Deinococcus metallilatus. The sequence goes on along the minus strand of NZ_CP038510.1, from coordinate 257,757 downwards.
CGTTCGTCGATCAGCGCCGCGTCGGTCTTGGTGCCCCCACCATCCACCGCGAGGATGGCCCTCACCGTGTTCCGCCTGTCCCGCCTGGGACTTCCCCACCCGGCCCACACCAGGGGTGAGCGAACACCCAGCGTCTTGCCATCTGCTCCTCCCCCTTCCTTCAGCCACGCCGAAGTTTGTCGTGCCCCCATCTTAGGCAGCGCCGCGTGGATAAGCATTTCGCCGTTGCTCTATTTCGGGCTTTTCGCTCAGAAGGTCGCCTGGTTCGGGGCAGGAATGCCCGAGTTGATCTCCATTCATTCAACCTGGCCGCGTGGGGCCACAGCGCCGCGCACGTGCCGCCTAGGATGCGGGCATGTTCGTTCCGCTCACCCTCAATCCAGCCATCGACCGCATTCTGCGTCTGGACCAGCCTCTCCAGCCGGGCGAGCTGCACCGCGTCACCGAACGGCGCGAGCAGGCGGGCGGCAAGGGGGTCAACGTGGCACGCGCCCTGCGGACCCTGGGGGCGGAGGTCACGGCGGCGGGCGTGCTGGCCGGGTTCAACGGGCAGAAGTTCGCGGCGTTGCTGGCCGCCGAGGGCCTCGCGGGGCAGCACGTCTTTCTGGACCGGGGCGAAACCCGGGAGTGCCAGATCGTCCTCCGGGAAGGGCACCCGACCGAGATCAACGAGGCGGGCGTTCCCCACGACGCCTCCGCCCTGGAGCGCCTGCTGACCGCCTGCGCGGGGCACACCCTGGTGCTGTGCGGCAGCCTCCCCCCCGGAATGCCGCTGGAGGCGTTCGGTGCCCTCATCCACCAGCAGGCGCCAGCCGCCGCCGATACCAGCGGCCCAGCCCTGCGGACCGCGCTGGAGGCGGGGGCGGCCCTCGTGAAACCCAACGAGGCCGAGCTGAGGCAGATCGCCGGGAGCGCGGAGCTGGAGGCCGCGAGGCGCCTGAGGGAGAGGTTCGGGAGTCGGCTCCTGGTCACGCGCGGCGCGCAGGGGGCCTGGTTGGTCGGTCAGGAGACGTGGGAGGCGCGCGTTCCCAGGGTCGACGTCGCCAATCCCGTCGGCGCGGGCGACTGCACCCTCGCCGGGTTTCTGTGGGCCGAAGCCCAGGGCCTCCCCGAACAGGAAGCGCTGGCCTGGGCCGTGGCCTGCGGCAGTGCCAGTGCCCTCCAGGGCGGCCCGACCGCCCTTACCCGGCAGGCCGCCGAGGAGTTGCGGCAGGCCGTGGAGGTCAGCAGGGCCAGGTGATCCCCGACCGTGTTTGCTCGGAGGACGAGCGGGGCGAGAATAAGGGACTCGGGGACCACGTTGCTTCCAACTGGTGTTGTTGTTTTTTCAACCCGGGTTGGAAGCAATGCAATGCCCTCTCAGGCTTCCCCGGACAGGAGAGGCGTCAGGCTCGCCATCCCGGCCAGCCCGGCCGAGTCGCCCAGAACGGCATGCTGGAGAATCGGCTTGACGGGGCAGAGGCTGGCCTGGAGGTGCTGGGTCAGAATCTTCAGGCTCAGTGGGCGGAAACCAACGCCTCCACCCAGCGCCACGCGCCGGATGCTGAGGGGAGCGGTCAGGCCCAGCACCTTCTCGGCCAGGGGGGCCAGCGCCGCGCGGATGAGGCCCTCGGCCTGGGCATCCCCAGCTTCCGCCGCCCTGTAAAGCTGCTGCACGTCCCGGTACCCCTGCTCCCCGGCCAGGCGAGACAGGGCCGAGCCACTGCTCAGGTATTCCACCAACTGCTGCCCCTGGGGCGTGAGGACCGGAACGTAACCCAGTTCGGCGGGACCGCTGTAGGCTGCCCCCCCGGTTCGGCTGGGCAGCACGAGCCCCCCCCCGATGCCGGTGCTGACGGTCACATAGAGGAAATTCTCGGTCACGCCCAGGGCCTGGTACTCGCCGAGGGCCGCCGCGTGGGCATCGTTCACCACCTGAACCGGGCAGCGCAGCGCCTCTTCCAGGCGGCATTGCAAGGGGAACTGCTGCCAGCCCGGCGCGATGCTGGTATCCAGGGCGGTGACATGGCCATCCTCGACGAATCCGAAGATGGCCACACCCACCCGGCTGGGCCGGGGATTCAGGGACAGGATCTCGGTGGCCAGGTGGCGCGTCACCGCTTCCGGTCCCTGAAGGGCGGGGGTTCGGCTGTACCGGGGGGGCTGGAGGCCGTCTTCGCGGGGGATGGTCACCCGTGTCGTGGTGGCCCCCACGTCGAGCACCACTGGGCCGCCGCTCAGCCCCGCTCCCGCCCACCCGCCCTTCACCGCAGAGGCAGGATCAATCATGGAGGAACAGCTCCACGACGGGGACCAGAACGTCGGGGCGGCGTCTGGGAAGTTTCAGCGACAGGGTGCCCGGCAGGACACTGGGCACCACGTTATCCACGTGCTCCGGGTCGTCGGTCCGGCTGGCGTCGATCTCCTGGTAGAGCACCTGTGAGTGGTCATGCAGGAACCGGGCGAACTGCACTTTTCCAGCCAGACCCGGCAGGTGCAGGAAGCCCAGCGGCCAGCTCAGGATGTGGACGTACAGGCGGCCAGGTTTGCTGGTGTAGCGGCAGTCGGTGGCGGCGGGCAGGTCCGCTGGGCCGGACCCGTAGATGCTGGCGCCATGCAGGTCCATCCAGCGGCCAATCCCCACCAGGCGGTCCAGTACGGGTTCGGGGAGCTGCCCCCGGGCATCGGGGGCGACATTCAGCAGCAGGTTCCCACCCTTGCTGACCACGTCAATCAGCAGCTTCACGAGGTCCTCACTGCTGAGGTACTGCTCGTCCGGCGAGTACGTCCAGCTCCCGCTCGTGCCCATGGTCACGCAGCTTTCCCAGATCACCGGCCGGTCGCCCTCCATCAGGCGCGTCATCGGTTGCTGCTGCTCCGGGGTGACAAAGTCGGCGGGAAGATCGGCACGGTTATTCATCAGGATGTGGGGTTGCAGTTCGCGGGCGGCCGCGAGGAGTGCCTCGGCCTGCCAGTCCTCGCGGCCTTTCCCCTGGCTCCACGCATAGCCGTGGTTCCACTTCGGATAGCTGAAATCGAACCAGAGGATGTCGATCTTGCCGTACTCACTGAGAAGTTCCCTGACCTGGCCGTGCAGATAGGCGGCGTACTTGCGGATGTCGCGGCCCTGCTCTGCCAGGCGGAAGGCCTCGTCGTCCCGCTGCGGGTGGAGGCTGTCCACCGGGAACTCGGGGTGGTGCCAGTCGATCAGGGAGTGGTACAGGCCCACTCGGAGGCCCTCATTCCGGAAGGCGTCCAGCAGGGGCCGCAGCAGGTCGCGCCCGGCGGGAGTCTGCATGGCCGTGTAGTCCGTCAACTGGCTGCCCCATAGGCAGAAGCCGTCGTGGTGCTTGCTAGTCACCACCATGTAGCGGGCCCCGGCCTGCCGTGCCGCACGCGCCCACTGGGCCGGGTCATAGCGGTCAGCCTCGAAGTGGTCGAGGTAAGCCTGGTACTGCTCCGTGGTGAGCCGCTCACGGGTCTTGAGCCACTCGTGCCGCCCGGCGACGGCGTACACGCCCCAGTGGATGAAGATGCCGAAGCGGGCCTCGGTGAACCATTGGACCTGCTCGGGGGGCAGGGCAAACGAACGGGGAGAAGTGGAGGTATCAGTCATACGTGTCCTGGTTGAAGGGCAAGAGGAACTTCCTGGAGCATTCGGCCGGTTTTCCTGGCCTGCCCGGCTGTATCAGTGGGTCAGGAAAACCGGCGCGAGGAAGCGGGCGCGGGAAGGCAGACCGTGGTGGTGGCTTACCCCTTGATGGCGCCCGCCGTGATGCCCTGGATGATGGAGCGCTGCATGACGAAGAAGACGATCAGCAGGGGCAGCACGGCGAGGCCCGCAGCGGCGAACAGCGTGGTCGGCTCGAAGCCGTACTGGCCGACGAAGGAGTACACGCTGACCATCATGGTGCGGAACTCCGGCTTGTAGAGGAACAGCAGGGGCAGCAGGAAGTCGTTCCAGATGCCCAGGCTGATGAACATGCTGATCGTGGCCGTCACCGGGCGCAGCAGCGGGAAGACGATGTACCGGAAGCTCTGCAGGGGGTTGCAGCCGTCGATATACGCCGATTCCTCCAGCTCTGCCGGGAGACTCGCGATGAAACTGGTGTAGAAGAAGACGGCAAAGGGCAGGTTGAGCGCCGTGTACAGCACCATCACGCCCCAGTAGGTGTTGATCAGGTGCAGGTTCTTCATGACGCTGTACAGCGGGATCATGATCATGAAGAACGGCATGATCAGGCCGACCATAAAGAGCTGACTGGACACGGCGGTCAGCCGGTTCTTCACGCGGGCCAGGGGATAGGCGGCCAGGCTGGCGCTGACCACGATCAGCAGGCTGGAGCCGAGCGTCACGATCAAGGTGCTCAGCAGGGACGGCAGGTAGCCCATCTGGGTGAAGGCGTTCCGGTAGTTGTCCAGGTGAGGCCGGGCAGGGAACGCGAGGGGGTTCATGCTCTGTTCCAGCGGCGTTTTCAGCGACGTGCTGACCATAAACACCAGCGGCAGGAGGTACACCACCGTCAGCACCACCAGCAGCAGGCCACCGAGAATGTGCAGGACCTTCCGGGCGGTGAGCGGGCGGCGGGCGGGAAGGGCGGGCGCACTCACAGCCGGGCCTCCCGCGCACGCAGGACCAGCACCTGAAAAGCGGTCACGACCATGATCAGGAGCAGCATCACCAGCGCGAGGGCCGCGGCGTACCCGAACTGATTGCCGGTGAAGGCCGTGCGGTAGATCAGCATCCCCAGCGTGAGGGTCGCCTCGCTGGGACCGCCCGAGGTCATCACGAAGGGCAATTCGAAGACCTTCAGGCTGCCGATGGTGCAGAGCGTGATGCTGACGGTGGCGGCGGGCGCGAGCAGGGGCCACTCCACCCGGCGGAAGAGGGTCCAGCCCTGCGCGCCGTCCAGTTTGGCGGCGTCGTAGATCTCGTCAGGAATCCCCATGTAGCCCGCCAGGTAGATGGCCGCAGTCTGCCCGGCGAACATCCAGACCTGCACCGCCGCGACGCTCATCAACGCGAGGCTCTGGTCCCCCAGCCAGACCTTCTGAAGGTTCTCCAGGCCGAGCGAGGCCAGCAAGGCGTTCAGGCCCCCACCCAGCGGGGAGTAGATCGCGGCCCAGATGTAGGCGGCCACCAGGGCGGCGATCATGCTGGGCGTGAACAGCAGTACCCGCAGGACATTGCGCAGCCGGGGGTAGCTGTTGAGGGCGCGGGCGAAGGCCAGGCCCAGCAGGTTCTGCGCGATCACGGCCACCAGGGCATACACGACGGTGTTCTTGACGGCTTTCAGGGCCTGCCCGTCAGTGAGGAGGCGGGTGAAGTTCTCGCCCCCCACGTACTGGGCCTTCCCAGCCCCGCTGTACTCCGTGACGCTCAGGTACAGGCCGTTCAGGGTGGGCCACAGGACGAAAATGCCGTAGATCAGCATCGCCGGGGCCAGGAAGAGCAGCATGGTCGAGGTGGGGAACAGCCGTCCGGCCCTGGGTTTTCTCCGTGTGGGAAGACTGGCAGTGCTGGGTGCGGCAACGCCTTGAGCCTGGTTGGTCACGCGGCCACCTCCAGTACGGGGCGGGAAGGCACGGCGATCACTTGAAGCGGGCGAGTTGGTCCGCGAAGGCCTTGTCCCAGTCGGAGAGCACCTGAGCGGGAGCCGTCCCATTGATCAAATCCTGCAAGCCCTTGCGCATGGGCGTGGTCATGTCCGCGACGGGCCACTGGTAGGGCAGGTAGCTGACCGTACGCCCGTCTTTGACAGCGGCAGCCAGCGGATTCATCTCGGCGGGTAGCGTTCCGGCCACGTCCTTGAAGGGAGAGAAGGCACCGGACTTGGTCAGGTAGAACTTCATGTTCTCGGGGGAGCTGAAGTAGTTCAGGTACGTGCGTGCCGCAGCGGCGTTCTTCGTCTTGGCGTTGATCATCATGCTCATGCCCGCCAGGTCCATGCCGATGGGCTTGCTGCCCGCGGGGCCGCCGGGGTAGGGAATCATCTGGAACTTCAGGTTGGGGTTGTTCTTCTGCACGATCTGCACGCCCCAGGAGCCCATCGGGATCATGGCGACGCGGCCCGCCGAGAATTCGCTGTAGGCGTTGTCGAAGCTGTCGATGCCCAGGGAGAGTTTCGGGTTGTAGTAGCCCGCCTTGCCGTACTGGTTGAGGGTGTTCAGGGCGTTCACCCAGGGGGCGCTGTTGAACTTGGCCTTGCCGGTGATCAAGCGCTGGTCGTAGTCGGGCGTGGTGCGGTAGAGGGTGTTGGCCGCGATGAACTCGGCCATGATCTCGTAGCCCCAGGCGTCCTTGCCGCCCAGCAGCAGCGGGGTGATGCCCTTCTGCTTGAGGCTGTTCATGGTCTTGACGAAGCTGGGCGCATCGGTGGGAATGCTGGCCCCGGCTTTTTTCAGCAGGTCCGTGTTGACGAACATGCCGATGCCGCTGTACTCGGCGACCATCTGGTAGACCTTCTTGTCCGCAGTGGAGAGCTGGCGGGCGGAGGGCACCATGCGGGACACCCAGGGCTGGCTGGTGAGGTCCAGCAGATAACCCGCGCGGGACCACAGCACCATGTCGTTGCGCGCCAGGCCCATGAAGATATCGGGCGCGTCCCCACCGGCCAGGCGAGCCTTGATGATGTCCTTGTAGGCATCGTACCCATTGATCGGCTCGTACTGCACCTTGATGTCCGGGTACTTCTTCATGAAGTTCTCGTTGATCTGGCGCATCATCTCGCCCTCAATCGGGCCGTACTTGAAGCCGGTAATTCGCAGGGTCGTCTGCGCCAGCGACTGACCGGCGGCGAGCAGGACGGCAAGGGCGAGCATGGTCTTCATTCGCGGCATAGGCACCTCGGGAAGGGGTCACTGGGGACCGGGAACGGGAGGGCGGACGGGGCGGACGAGCGGCCTTGAAACGTCCTGCGACACCGTGACCGGGAAGGCCACCCGGCCACTTAGTTTACACAGAAAACTAAGTGTAGGGACCGCCTCCACGATCTGTCAATCCGCTCACCGTCCCCGGGTGGCCTCACCGCTGTTGCCCACCTGCGCCCAGGCTCTAAGCTGACCCCGACATGCGCCTTACCGCCCGCCAGAAGTTTGTCGAAGCGTTCACGCTGCATCAGCCGATCAGCCGCGTTCAGATGGCCGAGATCACCGGCCTGAGCAAGGGGGCCGTCTCGGTGATCAGCCGGGAGCTGATCGAACAGGGTGCGGTCAAGGAATACGCGACGCTGGGACCCGCGAATGGGCAGTTCGGCCGCCCCAGCGTCCTCCTCGAACTCGCTCCGGAAAGTGCGTTCTTCGTCGGCGTGTGCATCATCCAGGGTGCCCCGCTGCTGCTGGTGCTCACGGACCTGCTCGGCAACGTGATTCGCGAGCAGCGGCTCCCCCTGCCTGGCACCCCGGAGCAGGTCGCCCAGGTCATCCGTGATCAACTTCCGGCCCTCCGCGGGGACCTGCCTCCCGGCAAGGTTCGCGGCATCGGGCTGGCCCTCTCCGGCGCCGTCGATCACCTGACGGGCATCTGCCTGCATTCCGCCAACCTCGGCTGGCAGGACGTGCCGATTGCCGCCCTGGTCGAGGAGGCCACTGGCCTGCCCACCTGGCTGGAAAACGACGCGCACGCCATCGCCATCAGCGAGCGGTTCTTCGGCCGTTCGCGCAGCACCGAGAACTTCAGCGTGGTCACGGTGGGGTACAGCATCGGCTGCGCCCACTTTGTCGGCGGGGAACTCTACCGGGGCTACCACGGCGGTGCCGGGGAGATCGCGCACCTCACCGTCCAGCCCGGCGGTGAGCGGTGCCGCTGCGGCAAACGAGGTTGCCTCGACACCCTCGCCGCCCACTCGGCTCTGGAGCGCCACGCGCGGGAAGCGGGGCTGGGTCCCCTCACCGTGCGGGAACTCGACGACCTCGCCGAACAGGGGGATCGTCAGGCGCTGGCCCTGCTGACCACGGCGGGTGAGGCGCTTGGCCTGGCCCTCGCGCACATCGTGCAGATCAACCGGCCCGAACAACTGCTGATCCTCGACGAGGTCAGCGGCGAGCGCAGCGTGTACCAGCAGGCCATGCGTGCCGCTCTGGAGGACAACATCCTGCCCCGCTTCCGGCGTGACCTGAACCTGGTCCTCCACCAGGAAGCCCCCAACTTCCGTGCCCGGGGCGCGGCCAGCGTCGCCTCCCGCGCCCACCTGCTGGGCCTGACCGGGACTCCCACCAGTCTCGATGCGCCGGATTCCGGGGTACTCCGCTAGGCGGGGCCGCCCGCGCGCTCCCAGCCTATACTGCGCCGTCAAGGAGGCCGTATGCCCATTCAGGCCGTCGAGAGCCGACGCCTCTACACGCAGATCGCCGAGCAGATCACCCGCCTCGTTCAGGAGGGGGAGTTCCGCGCGGGGCAACAGCTCCCGTCGGAGCGCGACCTGAGCCAGCTTTTCGGGGTGAGCCGCCCGACGATCCGCGAGGCGCTGATCGCCCTGGAGGTGTCCGGGCTGGTGGAGGTCCGGGTGGGGGTGGGCGTCTTCATCCGGGAGGGGGCGGCTCCGGCGCTCCCCGCCACCGCCCCCTCCCCCATCGAGGTCCAGCAAGCCCGCCTGCTGATCGAGCCGGAGGTCGCGGCCCTGGCTGCCCGCACCATTCAGCCCGAGCAACTGGGCCTTCTCGGGGAGAACCTACGGCTCCTTGGGCAGGAGTTGGAGGCACGGCGCTGGAGCTACGCGCTGGACCGCGAGTTTCACCTCGTGATCGCGGAGGCGGCGGGCAACCAGGTCGTGTACGGCATCCTGGTCGGCCTGTGGGACCAACGGGGACATACGGTGTCCAGCAAGTTCGATGAGCATATCGCCGCCAGCGCGAAGGCGCGTGCCCGGGTGCTGCGCGATCACCAGGCAATCTACGGCGCTCTGGCCGCAGGGGACGCGAAGGCGGCCAGGCGCGTGGTCCAGGCCCACCTGTCGCAGAGCGTGCGGCAGATGACCGACAACTGGCTCTCCGCAGACGGAGGCTGAATCCGATCTTTCTACGGCAACTGGCCTGACCACTTGACAGCCAGGGAGGAGATCACTACGGTGGGACGGTCTTCCCTCTCTGTCTTCCGCTGCACCTTCCCGCGCACGTTGCCCTCCCCCGGAGGTCTTATGGCAAATCCCCCGCTTTCCTCCCACGCCTCCGCCCGCGGGAAGGCCCCGGTTGCGACCCGTGCGCTCCTGAATGGGCGGGGCCACGTCTGCGCGCTGGGCCTCGGCACAGCCAACCTGGGCGGACTGTACGAGCCGTGCGAGCCGGACACCGCGCTTGACCTCGTGGATGAGGCGCTGGCGCTCGGCGTGACCCACCTCGACACCGCGCCCTGGTACGGCTTCGGGCAATCGGAGACGTACCTGCGGTCAGCCCTCGCCCCACACGCCCGCGAAACCTATACCCTCTCCACCAAAGTGGGCCGCCTGCTGCGCGCGGACGCCCCTGTCCACCCCTCGCAGATTGGAGAGGACGGGCAGAAGGTTTTTTGCACGTCCAGCCCCCTGAACGTCGTATACGACTATTCCTACGATGGAGTGCAGCGCAGTGTCGAGGAGAGCCTGGCGCGTCTGGGCCTGGATCGGCTGGACATCGCATTTATCCATGACCCGGACGTCACCGGTGTCCGTACCCGCGACTTGCTGGGTGGGGCGGCGCGCGCTCTGGAGGACCTGCGCGACCAGGGCGTCATCCGGGCCTACGGGGCGGGTATGAACCAGGCCGCCCAGCTCACGGAGATCGTGCGCGAGAGCGGCTGTGACGTGATCCTTCTCGCGGGCCGCTACACCCTGCTTGAACAGGGGGCGCTGGACGACCTGCTGCCCGCGTGTCTGGAACGGCGGGTAAGCGTGGTGGTGGGGGGCGTGTACAACAGCGGCCTGCTGGCCGACCCGGAGCACGGCCACTACGACTACGCGGCGGTACCGGAAGCCCTGCGGGACCGTGCCCGGCGGATGCAGGCCGTCTGCGCCCGCCACGGCGTCTCCCTCAAGGCCGCCGCCCTGCAATTCCCGGCGGCACACCCAGCCGTGGTGAGTACGCTCGTGGGGGTGGGCACCACGGCGCATCTGCGGGAGAACGTGGCCCTGTGGCAGCAGCCTGTGCCGCAAGACTGCTGGGCGGAACTCCGCGAAGCCGGGCTGCTGCGACCCGACGCACCCGTGCCGGATGCGCCCCCTGAACGGGAGATGCCGTGAGCGGCGTGAAACGGGTCGGGCAGGTGATCCGCCTGCGCCCCGAATACCGGGAAGCGTACCTCGCGCTGCATGCCGAGCCGTGGCCGGGTGTCCTCGCCACGCTTCAGGCCGCGAACATCCGCAACTACTCCATCTTCGAGTACGGGGAGCTACTGTTCGCGTACTTCGAGTACACCGGGGAAGACTGGGCGGCGGACACCGCCCGCATCGCCGCCGACCCGGTCACGCAGGCATGGTGGGCACGGACGGATCCCTGCCAGGAGCGCCTGCCCGGCACGCCGGATGGCGAGCAGTGGCTGACCCTGCCGCAGGTGTTCTGCATGCCGGGGGACGCGCCGTGAGGGGGCCGGTCATCGACACCCACATCCACTTCTGGCACCCGGAGCAGCTCCACTACTTCTGGCTGGCGGACAGCGAGCCGCTCTGCCGCCCCTTTCTCCCAGAGGCGCTGGACGCGGAGCGCCGGGCCGCCGGGGTGGTGGCGGGCATTTACGTGCAGGCCAGTCACGACCCGCGTGAGAATGCCTGGGCGCTCGACCTGGCGCGCCGGGTGGGGTGGATTCGGGGTGTGGTGGGCTGGCTGGACCTCACGGCGCCCCTGGAGAAACCCGCCGACCCGCTGTTCAAGGGGGTGCGGCACCTCACGCACGCCATCCCGGACCGGCTGTGGCTGCGCCGCGCCGACGTGGGGCACGCCCTGGACCGCCTCGCAGAGTGGAATCTGAGCGTGGACCTCGTCGTGCGCGCCGAGCAACTGCCGGAGGCTGAGCGTGCCATCCGGGAACATCCCGGCACGACCTTCATCCTCGACCACCTGGGCAACCCACCGTTGGAGGGCGACCTGACGCGCTGGCAGGATGACTTAAGCAGCGTGGCCGCCCTGCCGAATGTGGCCGTCAAGCTCAGCGGCCTGCTTACCCACTTCACGGCCCCGGTCGACGAGACGCGCCTCGCGGAAGCCGTCAGGCATGGCCTGAACGTTTTTGGTCCTGAGCGGGTCATGTACGGCGGCGACTGGCCCGTCAGCACCCTGAAGACTCCCTACCTCACCACCCTGGACACCCTGGCCCGCGCCGCCGGTCCGCTGGCGGACGCGCGCCTGTGGTGGGAGAACGCCTGCCGCTACTACCGTCTCGACCGGGAGCCCGCATGAAGATCACCCATGTCACCGTCAAGGACCTCCGTTTCCCCACCAGCCGGGATTTCTCCGGCAGCGACGCCATGAACCCGGACCCGGATTACAGCGCCGCCTACGTCATCCTCCACACCGATGGGGCGCTGGAAGGGCATGGCCTGACCTTCACCATCGGACGGGGCAACGACCTCGTGTGCGCCGCCGTGCAGGCCATTGCGGGCCGCCTGGTCGGGCGCAGCCTCGCGGATCTCACGCGGGATATGGGGGCCTTCTGGCACGAGTTGACCGGGGACAGCCAGATGCGCTGGCTCGGCCCGGACAAGGGCGTCGTGCACCTTGCCACGGGCGCCGTCGTGAACGCCGTGTGGGACCTGTGGGCGAAAGCGGAGGGCAAGCCCCTGTGGAAGCTGCTGGTGGACCTCACGCCGGAGGAACTCGTCCGCTGCCTGGACTTCCGGTACGTCACGGACGCCCTCACGCCGGAAGAGGCGCTGGCGCTGCTGCGAGAGGCTCGCCCCGGCGTGGAGGACCGTGAGGCGCACCTGCGCGCGCGCGGCTACCCGGCCTACACCACCAGCGCGGGCTGGCTGGGCTACAGCGACGAGAAAGTCCGCCGCCTTACCCAGGAGGCGCTGGACGCGGGTTTCGGCGGCTTCAAGATCAAGGTGGGCCGCGACCTGGAGAGTGACCGCCGCCGCGCGGCCATCGTGCGCGACGTGATCGGCCCCGACCGGGCCTTGATGGTGGATGCCAACCAGGTCTGGGAGGTGGAGGAGGCGATCGAGTACAGCCGCCAGCTCCTCGACTTCCGGCCCCTCTGGGTGGAGGAACCCACCAGCCCCGACGACCTGCTGGGCCACGCGCGGATCGACGCGGCGCTGCGGGAGGCAGGCACCCGCGTCGCCACCGGCGAGATGCTGCAAAACCGCCTGATGTTCAAGCAACTGCTGCAACTGGACGGGATCGGGTACGCGCAGATCGACGCCTGCCGGGTGGGTGGCGTGAACGAGAACCTGCTGATCATCCTGCTGGCCGCCAAGTTCGGCGTGAAGGTCTGCCCACACGCGGGCGGCGTGGGCCTGTGCGAGTACGTGCAGCACCTCAGCATGTGGGACTACGTGAGCGTCAGTGGGAGCCTGGAGGGCCGCTTCACCGAGTACGTGGACCACCTGCACGAGCATTTCCTCGACCCCGTCCGCATTGAGCGGGGTCATTACCTCGCGCCCATCCGGCCCGGCTACAGCATCGAGATGCACGCCCAGACCCTACTGGACTACCGCTACCCCGACGGTCCCGTCTGGACCCAGGAACATCGCCCCCAGGAAGTGCAGCCATGAACCGACTCGCCGGAAAGAATGTTCTCGTTACTGCCGCTGGTCAGGGGATCGGCCGCGCCATCGCTGAGCGCCTCATTGCCGAGGGCGGGAACGTCACCGCCACCGACCTCCGTCCGGAGTTGCTGGAAGGGCTGGACGCCCGGACCCGCGCGCTGGACGTAACCCGCCGTGACCAGATTCAGGCGCTGGTGGATGAGCTGGGCACCGTGGACGTGTTGGTGAACAGTGCCGGGTTCGTCCACAACGGCACGATCCTTGACACGACCGACGCCGACTGGGACTTCAGCTTCAACCTGAACGCCCGCTCGATGTTCTGGACCATGCAGGCCGTGCTGCCGGGGATGCTTGCCACCGGGGGGGGGTGCATCATCAACGTGGCGTCCGTGGCGAGCAGCATCCTCGGCGTGCCGAACCGCTTCGTGTATGGTGCGAGCAAGGCTGCCGTGATCGGGATGACCCGGTCGGTGGCCGCCGACTACGTCACGCGGGGCGTGCGTGTGAACGCCATCTGCCCCGGCACCGTGGAAAGCCCCAGCTTGCGGGAGCGTATCCGCGCGCAGGCCGCGGCCAGCGGCGAGGACGAGGAGACTGTGTACGCTGCCTTTGTCGCCCGGCAACCGCTGGGACGAATCGGGAAACCGGGGGAGGTTGCGGCCCTTGCCGCGTACCTCGCCAGCGACGAAGCCAGCTTCACGACAGGCCAGATTCACGTCATCGACGGCGGCTGGAGCAACGCATGAAGCTGCTGCGCTACGGCCCCGCCGGGCAGGAACGTCCTGGCCTGCTCGACGCGAGCGGCACACTCCGCGACCTGAGCGCCATGATTCCCGACCTCACGCCCGCCACGCTGACCCCGGCGACCCTGGACCGGCTGCGCGCCCTCTCCCCGCAGGACCTTCCTGCTGTGACGGTCCAGCCACGCCTGGGGCCCTGCGTCGGCCAGGTGGGGAAGTTCGTGTGCATTGGCCTGAACTACCGCCACCACGCCGACGAAACCGGGGCGGCGTATCCGGAAGAACCTATCCTCTTCATGAAGGCCACCAGCGCCATCATTGGCCCGAACGATGATGTCCTGCTCCCCCCGGGAAGCACGAAGAGTGACTGGGAGGTCGAACTTGGTGTCGTGATCGGCAGGCTAGCAAAGCGCGTGAGCGAGGCTGACGCCCTTTCCCACATCGCCGGGTACTGTGTCGTCAACGACCTGTCCGAACGTGAGTACCAACTGGAACGCGGCGGCACCTGGGACAAGGGCAAGGGCTGCGACACCTTCGGCCCGATTGGCCCCTGGCTCGTCACCACCGACGACGTCCCCGATCCGCAGGCCCTCGGCCTGTGGTTGGATGTGGACGGGGTGCGCCGCCAGACGGGGCATACGGGCGACATGATCTTCAGCGTCGCGCAGATCGTGAGCTATGTCAGCCGCTTCATGAGCCTCCAGCCCGGCGACATCATCAGCACCGGCACGCCGCACGGGGTCGCCCTCGGCATGACCCCACCTCCCTACCTGCGACCGGGGCAGGTCATGCATCTCGGCATCGACGGTCTGGGCGAGCAGCGCCAGACCTGCCGCGCCGACATCTGACCCCTGTCCCCTCCCAGGTTCTCTCCAAGAAGGAGCATGTATGCGTATCGCCGTCGGCGGCATCCACACCGAGTGCAGCACCTACAATCCGGTGCTCAGCGAGGACCATCACTTCCGGGTCGTGCGTGGCCCGGAGTTGCCCCAGCACCCCAACTTCACCTACCTGCAAGACACGCAGCACGAGATCATCCCCGTGCTGCACGCCCGCGCCATCCCCGGCGGTCCCGTGTCCCACGAGACGTACCAGCGCTTCAAGGCCGAGTTCCTCGAAGGTCTGCGCGCCGCGCTGCCCCTCGATGGGGTGTACCTGGCGATGCACGGGGCCATGTTCGTTGAAGGTCTGCTGGACGCCGAGGGCGACTGGATCGCCGCGACCCGCGAGGTGGTCGGCGAGGGCTGCCTGATCTGCGCCAGCTACGACCTGCACGGCAACCTCAGCGGACGCATCATCGACAACCTCGACGCTCTGACGGCCTACCGCACCGCGCCGCATATCGACGTGTTCGAGACGCAGCAGCGGGCCTTCGACCTGCTCGTCCACTGCCTGGAGCAGGGCGTCCGCCCCCGTCTCTCCTGGGTACCCATCCCAGTACTTCTGCCGGGCGAGCGGACGAGCACCGAGGACGAACCCGCCCGGCGCCTGTACGCCGAACTGGGCGAGTTCGGCGCCCTGCCCGGCGTGCTGGACGCCTCTCTGCTCGTCGGGTATGTCTGGGCGGACGAGCCACGGGCCACGGCCAGCGCGGTCATCACCGCCCTGGAGATGCCCGCCGATCAGCAGGCCACCGCAACGGAGGCACTGGCCCAGCGGTACTGGGACGCCCGGCAAGAGTTTCAGTTCGGTACACGGGTGGGCAACGTCGAGGAATGCGTCACCTGGGCGAAGGCCAGCGAGACCGTGCCAGTGATCCTGGCTGACTCCGGCGACAATCCGACTGGGGGCGGTGTGGGGGACCGGGCCGACGTCCTGCGCGAACTCCTGCGGCAGGACGTGCCAGGCGTCCTCGTGGCGGGCATTGCCGACGCTCCTGCCACTCGGCAATGCTTCGAGGCCGGACTGGGGGCTACCGTCGAGCTTCAGGTGGGCGGCCAGCTCGACTCCAGCAGCCCGCCCGTGACCTTCCGGGGAAAGGTGCTGCACCTCGATCCCGGAACGGACACGGGCAACCCGCAGGCCGTCGTACAGGGTGGTGGCGTCACCCTGGTGCTCGCGAGCCAGCGCCGCCCCTACCATGACCTCGCGGACTTCGGGCGCCTCGGCCTCGACCCCCGGCAGGTGGGGGTGCTCGTCGTGAAGTCCGGCTACCTCTCCCCGGAACTGGCCCCCCTGGCAAATCCCAGCTTGATGGCCCTCTCCCCGGGCGTGGTCGACCAGGACATTCCCCGGCTGGAGCGGCGGCAGACCCACCGCCCCACCTTTCCGTTCGACCAGGCGTTTGAGTGGACCCCGGTGGCCCGCTTCTCCAGGCAGCCCGCCCGACAAGCATGACTCCGTTGATCGAGGTGTGCGTTGAGGGTGTGGACGCGGTGGTGACCGCCCAGCAGAACGGGGCCGACCGGGTAGAACTCTGTGCGGGGTTGGCCCTGGGGGGCCTGACACCTGGCCCCGGCGTCGTGGAACGTGCCCTGGAGGTGGCCCGGATTCCGGTGCATGTCCTCGTCCGCCCGCGTGAAGGGGACTTCCTGTACTCCGATGAGGAATTCACTACCCTGTTGCGTGACGTGGAATGGCTGCGGGAATGCAGCGTCCACGGCGTTGTCATCGGTTGCCTCACGCAGGCAGGAGAGGTGGACCGGGAACGCACCCGGCAACTGGTCCAGGCCGCGCGCCCCATGAGCGTCACGTTCCACCGGGCCTTCGATCAGGCGCGCGATCCCCTGGAAGCCCTGGAGGTGCTGGTGGAGTGTGGGGTAGACCGTGTCCTCACCAGCGGCCAGCGAGGGAGTGCCGTGGAAGGAGCAGCGACGCTGAGGCAACTTGTCAGCGCGGCGGGGAACCGCATCACCATTCTGGGGTGCGGCGGGCTGCGGCCCCACAACATCAGGCAGGTGCTGGAGGGTGTACCCCTGGCAGAGGTGCATTTCTCCGCGCTGCAAGCCGTCCCCAGCCCGATGACATTCGGGCAGACTCAGGTTCACTTCAACAAGGCTGCGCCGGACACGGAGGACCTTAAGCGGGAAACCAGTGCAGAGCAGGTGCGGCGGATGGTCGAACTCATCCGCACGTTCATGGGGTAAGGAGCTGCGGTTCCGGCGGTTGTGGCAAGTTACGGACTTCGAGGAACGAGGAAGCAGAGGAGCCTCAGGAAAACAGGCGGTTTGAACTTTGGCTCTTCCTGGCTTTTAGGGAGCTGAGAAGAGGAGCAGGGGGGGCTGGGAGCCGAGCAGGGAATGACCGCGCTGGCGAATGTTGTACATGGTCTGAAAGAAGCCGATATAGAGCGGCGGGAGCCGTTGGGAGATACCGCGGTGGGGACGAAACCGGGAGCGAAATAGACCCCAGACGCCTTCGTGTTGTCGTGAACTTCGCTCAGGCTGGCCCCCTTCGCATCACGAGCAAAACTCTCCCTCACCATGACTGACGGTCAGGTGGGTGCACCTCTCACTCAGGCAAACGGGCGTAGCTGCTGTAGTCGGTGTTGATACAGCTTCCGCCCTGAATCACCTGCGTGATCCAGGGTTTGATGGTGCGGTGCTGAACGTTGTTGGACATCCGCAGGAAGAGCTGACCGCCGCGGGCGATCATGTCCAGAACAGTCGCCCTCTCTGTGGCGGGCGAGGACGGGACACGGCCCCCTTCAGGCGTCCTCTTCAGCCAGCACGCCCCTTTTCCGGACCTCGCGGGGCTGGTGCCCCGCAGTGAGGTACACCTCGCCGATTTCAACGGTGCCCGAGAGCTGCGGCGTGGTCGACGCCTCCACCACGCTTTGCCGGAGGGGTTGCGTCATCTGCTGCGCATCGTCTTCGTTCAGCCCGAGTTCGTGAGCGGGTCTTTCGGTGGCTGAGATTCAATCCCAGCAGGTACAGACAGGCGACCCACACCCGCAGCGGTTGACGGTGTCCAGCGAAGACCGTCCCCGTTAGGCCATCGAACTTCTGCCAGCGTGCGAGACAGCACGACCGCTGTCTCGCACGCCGGGTGGCGTCACGTCCCTGTTTCTTCACTTGAGGAGAGCGGCAGTCCGGGCGGCGTATACCTTCAGGCCAGCGACGTTCTCGAACGACCTGGAAGCACTTCTCGTCGACGCCCGAGCAGGTCCGGCACTGGGACGAGCACTTCCGGAATGAACCTGTGGGGCCGGAACTCCGGGTGCCGCCGGGCATGACGGTGTAGCCAATTGGCGGGGGAGGGGGCGGCAACACCATGACCTGTAGCGCCTTGCCGAAGGAACTCCGTTCCCCTTCAGGCCACGGTCGCCCAGCAAGCGGGCCAGTGGGGTTCCCGAAAGTCCCCACTGGCCACACCCCGTCGGGCAGCTCAGAAGTTGTACTTGTCGATGTTGTCCTTCGTGAAGACCACCCGCTCGGGCAGCAGGATGATGCCGTTGTTCGGCGCCTCGTACGTATAGCCCTGCACGCTGTTGGGCGACACCTTCACCGTGCCTACGCCAGGCACGTTGACGCTGTCGCCCACCTTGAGCTTGCCGTTCTTCAGAATCTGGTTGGCCACGGACACCGCGATGCGGCCCTGCTTGGTGACGTCCCACAGCCCGAACTGCTTGACGGTGCCGCGCTTGACGTAGGGGCGCATCACGTTGGGCGTGCTGAAGCCCACGATCACCACCTTGCCGTTGCGGTTCAGGTTCTCGGCGGCCTGGGCGGCGGCGGGCAGTGCATTGGCGTCCGGCGCGATAATCGCGTCGAGGTCCGGGTAGGTCTTGAGAATCGACTCGGCGGTCTGGAGTGACTTCTGCGCGTCGTTGTAGCCGTACTGGGTGGTCACGATCTGCCAGCCCGGGTGCTCCTTGGCGATCTTGGCCTTGGCCGCCTTGACCCACTGGTTCTGGTCGGTTACGGTCGGACTGCTGTAGAAAAAGGCCACCTTGGCATTGGGCTTGGCCCCCAGCTGGCTGGCCGCCATATCCACCAGCATGCCGCCGAGCTGGTCGGGCGTGCCCTGATTGACATAGTAGTTGCGGCACTCCGGGTTCACGTCACTGTCCCAGGTCATCACCAGGATGCCGCGCTGCATCGCCCGCTTGAGGGAGGGACACAGGCCGTCCGGGCTGACGCTGGAGACGATGATGGCCTTGTAGCCCTGGTTGATGTAGTTGTTGATGAACTGCACCTGCCCGGAGACGCTGGGTTCGGTCGGCCCATCGTAGGTGACGGGAACACCGAGTTCCTTGCCGGTGTCGGTGGCGCCCTTCCCGCCGCTGGTGAAGAAGCCCACCCCCACCAGCTTGGGAATGAAGGCGATCTTCCCGGTGCCCTGGGCCAAGGCCAGGCCGGTGGCGACGGCGGCGGCGGACAGCAGGGCGGTGAGCGTTTTGCGGTTCATAAGACCTCCTGGGGGAGCGGGAAGCGGCGGGAGAAGGGGCCTCTGCTTCAGGGGGATGCCGCCGGTCCTCCTTTCGTCTGTCTCAGCACCCGGCGGTTCTGGTGCCAGCGCGTGAGCATCAGGGTCAGGGTCCGGAGGGCGACCGCGGCGATCAGCAGGACGCCGGAGAGGGTGTTCGAGATCTGACTGGAGACGCCGACCGCCTGCAGGCCGATCTGCAGGTAGCCGACGATGAAGACGGCCAGGACAGTGCCGAGGATGCTGCCGGACCCCCCGTAGATGCTGGCCCCGCCCAGCACCACCGCCGTCAGCGCCGGGAGAAGCGCGGTGCTGCCCAGGTCGGCGCGGGCGCTGGAGAAGTACGAACTCAGCACCAGACCCGCCAGGGCCGCGAGGACGCCAGCGATCACGTAGCTCCAGGTCCGCACCCGGCGAACCGGGAGGCCGCTGTAGCGGGCAGTGCGGTCATTACTGCCGATCAGGTAGAGCTGCCGACCGTAGCGGCTGCGCCCCAGCAGGAGGCCCACCAGGAGCGCGAGCCCCACGAACAGCAGCAGGGGGTAGGGAATGGGGCCGACCGTCCCGTTGGCCAGCGTCGAGAAGGCGTCGGGAAAGCCGCTGATGCCCTCGTAGCCGTTGGCTCCCACCGTGCCCGAGAGCAGCAGGGCCAGGCCGCCGTAAAGGTACAGGGTGGCCAGGGTGATGACGAGCGGCTGCACCTGCGTCACGGTGATCAAAAAGGCGTTGAGCGCCCCGGCTGCGGCCCCCGCCAGCAGGCCGAGCAGGCAGGCGAGGACCAGCGGGATGCCGTGCGACCAGGCCACGCCCATGGTGATCGCCGCCAGGCTGACGGTGCTCCCGACACTCACGTCGATGCCGCCGCCCACCACGACCAGCGTGAGGCCCAGCGCCACGATGCCGATCGCGATGAAGTCGCTGGTGCTCATCAGCAGGTTGCCCAGGTTGGCAAAGCTGGAATTCAGCAGCGAGAAGAGCAGCAGTTCCAGAATCAGGGCCACCAGCAGGCCCACTTCCCAGCCCATACCGCGCAGGCTCTTCATAGCTGCCTCTCCTTGACGGTGGGCAGGCTGCTTTGCGCCCGCTCCTCGTGGGCGCGCCGGTACCGCTCCAGGCGCAGGCCCTGCATCACCCGTTCCCGGATGCGGGCATCGATCACCAGCACCACGAGCAGGATCAGGCCTGCCACCATGTCGTTCCAGTACGCCGGGACCTTCAGGAACACCAGGAAGCTGTCGACACTGGTCAGGAAAAAGGCGCCGAGGACCGCGCCGAGCACCGTGCCCACGCCGCCCAGCAGGCTGATGCCGCCGATGACGCTGGCGGCAATCGCCCGCAGCTCGATGCCGGTGCCCGCCTGGCTGGGGATGAAGCCGATCTGGGCGGTGAAAATGATCCCGGCCACGGCCGCGCAGAGACCTGCCAGGCTGAAGGCGGCGATTTGCACCCGCCGGGGCCGGATGCCCAGGAGTTCGGCGCCCGCCGGGTTGTCGCCGGTCGCGTACATGGCCCGGCCTGCGGCGGTGGAGCGGAGAAAGAGCGCCAGGCCCACCAGGGTGACCACCGCGAGCCAGACCACTGGGGGAAGGCCCAGCAGCCCCGGCTGGGCCAGACGCTTCACGTTGTCCGGCAGATTCTCGATCCACTTGCCCTGGGTCAGGATCAGGGTCAGGCCGCGGTAGATGCCGAGCGTCCCGAGGGTGGCGACGATGGGCGGCACCTGGAGCTGGGTCACGATCAGGCCGTTCAGGAAGCCCGCCGCCAGCCCCACCAGCAGCGTGAGCGGCAGCGCCACCTCCAGGCCGAGGCCGCGTTGCAACAGCAGGCCCAGGCTCACGGCGCTCAGGCCCAGGATCGATCCCAGCGAGACGTCGATTCCCCGCGTGAGAATCACCACCGTGGCCCCGGCGGCCACCACCATCAGGATCAGGGCGTTCTTGAAGATCAGGCTGACCGAGTCCAGGCCCGCGAATTCCGGCCGGAGCAGGGCCAGGCCCCCGAACAACAGCAGGGTCAGGAGCAGGATGGACAGCTCCCGGTGGTCATTCAGCAGCCGGATCATACGGGAACCGGCCTCCGCTCGAAGCAGCGCCCGGCGATGGCCTCCGGCGTGAGCTGTTCCCCATGCAGCTCCCCGGTGATGAGGCCCTGGCGCATGATCAGGGCGCGGTCACTCAGCCGGGCCACCTCCTCGAAGTCCGAGGAGATCAGCAGCACGGCCACGCCCCGCGCGGCCAGCGCGTCGATGATCGCGTAGATCTCGTTGCGGGCCAGCACGTCGACCCCGCGGGTCGGCTCGTCCAGGATCAGCACCCGGGGCTCGCAGGCCAGGCACTTGGCGATCAGGGCCTTCTGCTGGTTGCCGCCCGAAAGCTGCCGCAGTTCCTGACCCGGACCCTGGCAGCGGATCGCCAGTTCCTCGATCATCTGCCTGGCCTGCCGGTGGACCCGCCCGGCATCCAGCAGCCACCCCTCACGGTGCAGGACTGCACTGGAGGTGTTCCAGGCGATGGAGGTGTCCAGGAAGAGGCCCTGGTGCTGCCGGTCCTCGGTCAGGTAGACCACGCCCGCGTCCAGCGCCGCGCGGTGTGACCCGGGGCGCAGCGTCTGCTCGCCCATGCGGACCTGCCCCTGATCGGGCTGGCGCAACCCGACGATGGTTTCGGCCAGTTCGGTGCGGCCGGACCCGATCACGCCAGCAATGCCGAGAACCTCGCCTGCATGAAGGTCGAAGGTCAGCGGGCCGAAGCCCTCCCCCGCGTACTCCACCACCTGCAAGGCGGCCTGGGTTCCGACCTGCCGGTTCACCTCGCGGCTGCTCTGGCCGGGATCCTCGTTGGTCATCGCCCGGACGATGCCAGCGTCCGTGAAGTCCTCGGGGCGGCCCCGCAGCACGATCTCCCCGTCCCGCAGCACGCTGATGGCGTCACAGAGTTCGCGAATCTCGTGCAGCTTGTGGGAAATGAAGAAGATGCCGACGCCGTCCTGGGTCAGTCGGCGCAGGCGGCCAAAGAGGAGCTGCGTCTCCTTGGGCGTCAGCGAGGAAGTCGGCTCGTCGAGGATCAGGACCCGGGCGCGGCGCATCAGACCGCGCAGGATCTCCACCAACTGCTGCTGGGCAACATCGAGGTAGCGGGCTGGCAGCCGGAGGTCGAGCTCGAGTTCCAGCAGATTCATCAGCTTCTCGAGCCGGGAGCGCTGATCCGCCTCACGGGGCAGACGCAGGGTGACATTCTCCAGCACGCTGAGATTGGGAAAGAGCAGGGGCTCCTGAGGAACCAGGTAGGCCCCGAGACGATGCACGGCGGCGGGGGACGCCTGGCCCAGGAGGGTGCCGAGCAGCCGCACCTCGCCGCGTTCCGGCCGGTACAGCCCGGCCAGCACTTTCATCAAGGTGCTCTTGCCCGCACCGTTGCCGCCCAGCAGGGCGTGGATCTCGCCCGCCCTCAGGGTCAGGTTGACGCCCCGGAGCACCGGCACGCCGCCGAAAATCTTCCAGACATCGCAAATCTCGACCAGCGCCGCTGGCGGGGGACCGGGTGGACCGTCGGGTGAAGCCGCATACGCCATGTGAACCTCATGGTCGGGCATCTGAGCATTTGATTCGTATGTGTACTTTGGTTCATTCATACCACCCCCTCTGGGTACTGTCAATCCAGCACGGACCCCCCTCTTCCGACTACACCTCCGGTTGACAGCGGCCTCACCCACAGGCGTATAGTTTGAACAGTTCGCAGCAACAACAACATTTGTTCACTCTGGGGGCCAGAGGGGGTCTATGGCACTGAAAGCCTTTGAATCGCCCATCACCGACGTGGAGATGGAGGACGAGGAGTTGCTCAGCCGCGCGGCCTGGTACTACTACCACGACGGCCTCACTCAGGCGGATATCGGCGAGCGCCTCAATCTTCCCCGGCTGAAGATCTCGCGCATGCTCGAAAAGGCCCGCAGGCTGGGACTGATTCAGGTCCAGGTCAACTCCACCTACGGCAGTTGCCTCGCCCTGGAGCGCGCCCTCACTGGGCGTTTCGGACTGCATACCAGCGTGGTGATCCCCTCGCTGGAAGGCGGCCACCTGAATGACCGGCTGGGCCAGGCGGCCGCGCAGTACCTGATGCAGACCCTCAAGCCAGGCGCCATGCTGGCGATCGGCTGGGGCGACACCGTCACCCGCGCGCTCCAGCGCCTCGCCTACACGGTGGCCAGCCGGAACATCTCCATCATCAGCCTGACGGGAGGCGTGACCGGGTACCTGCAAGGGCTGGGCCTGCCGCAGATCGCCGCCCCCAACATCCACCTGATCCCGGCCCCCATCGTCGCCAGTTCCGCCACGCTCGCCCAGGCGCTGCGGGAGGAGCCGCAGATCGCTGAGCTGTTCGCCATGACCCGGCTGGCCCACGCAGCCCTGGTCGGGATCGGCGCGACCAACGCGCAGGCCACCCTGGTGCAGTCTGGCTATGTCAGCCCGGCGGAACTGACCCTCTTCCAGCGGATGGGAGCGGTCGGCGACATCCTGGGACAGTTCTTCGACAGGAGCGGCACGCCCCTCGATATCCCGCTGCACCAGCAGCTGATCGGCGTGAGCCTGGAACAGTTGCGGGGAATCCCGATCCGCATCGGGGCCTCGGGCGGGAGCCAGAAGGTGGCTGCCATGATCGGCGCGCTCCGCGGCGGACACATCAACGTGCTGATCACCGATGAGGAGACGGCGGCGGCACTGCTGAGGGAGGACACATGAGTGGCTCCCTGCTGGCCATCGATGCCGGAACAGGGAGCGTGCGCGCGGTCCTCTTCACCCCTGAGGGCGAGCAGCGGGCGGTCGCCAGCCAGGAGTGGACCCACGAGGGGGACGGCACACCCGGCGTCATGAATTTCGCCGTGGAACGCAACTGGCGGCTGATCTGCGACTGCATTCGGCAGGTCATGCAGCGCGGCGGAGTCAGTGCGGACCAGGTGCTGGCCGTCAGCGCGAGCAGCATGCGCGAGGCCATCGTGCTCTACGACCGGGACGGCCGCGAGATCTGGGCCTGCGCCAACGTCGACGCGCGGGCGGCGGATCAGGTGAGGTTCCTCCAGCAGCAACACACCGACCTCGAACAGCAGACCTACCGGGAGAGCGGGCAGACCTATGCCCTGAGCGCCATCCCGCGGCTCCTCTGGATCAAGCAGCACCAGCCCGAGCTGTTCGCCCGGGTCCACCGGCTCAGCATGCTGAGCGACTGGGTGCTCTACCGCCTCAGCGGCGCGCTCGCCAGTGACCCGTCCAACGCCTGCACCAGCGGGATGTTCAGCCTGCGCCGCCGCGACTGGTCCACCCTGGGGCTGGAGCGCCTCGGCCTGCCCACGGACATCTTCCCGCCCGTCGTCGAGGCTGGCACCGCCTTTGCCGAGGTCAGCCCGCAAGCTGCCCGCGACACCGGCCTGCACGCGGGCACGCCGGTGGTGATGGGTGGCGGCGATGTCCAGCTCGGCTGCGTGGGGCTGGGCGTGGTGGGACCGGGGGACACGGCGATCCTGGGCGGCACCTTCTGGCAGCAGGAGGTGAACCTGCCCGCCCCCACGGTGGACCCCGCCATGGACATCCGGGTCAACTGCCACGCGGTCCCGGGCCTCTGGCAGGCGGAAACCATCGCCTTCTTCGTCGGCGCCTCGATGCGCTGGTTCCGGGACGTCTTCTGTCAGGACGAGAAGAAGCGGGCGGAACTGGAGGGCGTCGACGCCTACACGTTGCTGGAGGAGCAGGCGCGGCAGGTGCCCCCCGGCGCCCACGGCGTCCTCCCGATCTTCAGTGACGTCATGCGCTACAGCGCCTGGTATCACGCCGCCCCCTCATTCCTGAACCTCTCACTCGACCCGTCGCAGTCGGGCCGCCATGTCCTGTTCCGTTCCCTCCAGGAGAACGCCGCCATCGTCACCGCCCAGAACCTGCTGCTGATCCGGCAGTTCACACACATCGACAGCGACGTGCTGACGTTTGCTGGCGGGGGCAGCAAGGGTGACCTGTGGTGCCAGATCCTGGCGGATGTCACGGGCAAGCCCGTCCGCGTCCCCGTCGTCAAGGAGGCCACGGCCCTCGGCACCGCGATTGCCGCCGGGACAGGGGCAGACATCTACCCCACCCTGGCCGAGGGAGGCACCGCTCTGGTGCGCTGGGAACGCATCTACACGCCCGATCCCCAGACCACGGCCCTCTACGAGCAGGTGGCCGCCCGCTGGAAGGAAGCGTACCGGGTCCAGCGGGGCCTGGTCGACCGGCAGGTCACCGACTCGCTCTGGAAAGCGCCAGGACTCTGAAGGAGGTTCACATGCATCAGGCCAAGATCGACGAGACGCCCCTGAGGTACGACACCTACGGCCCCGGGTACCTGTCACGGGGCCCCCGGACCGATTTCGGGGTGGTGGTGCTGCCGCCCGGGCAGGACTTCCCGAACCACTACCACGAGCAGACCGAGGAATCCTTTTTCACCCTGGAAGGCCGCGTGACCCTCTGGACC